>JBAVPB010000001.1:0-19846 GCA_049692655.1 Chthoniobacteraceae bacterium
GAATAAAGGCGTATTTGGAAGCAGCTTGTTTTCACTCTCAAGCAAGCTTCTTAACTGCCTACCCTCGTCTGTGAGTAAAAAGCCCTCCGGAATACGTGCGATTAGCCTGTCGCGACGATGCTTGAACCACTCTTTCTGTTCATCGCCTGTAACCCGCCCAAGATCCAAGATGGCTTCCTCAATTTGTCTTCTTTGGGATTCGGAAAGAAATTCAAAAGTCTTTTCTAAAAACGTACCTAAAGCCTGAAGTGTATCTAACTCATTAAGTACTGGCTTGGCGATCGCCAACTCCCACAGAAGCGGTCCAAAAACTGATGGAACTTCTGCGCCCACTGTCAGTAATCGTGACCAGAGAAAGGCTAGTCGAGCGTTTTTTTCGAATATCTCAATAAAAGCGTCAACATCCTTGCTTTTTCCTACATTGGCGGCAGCTGCAAGCCAATGGAAAAGCGAATCAACTATTTGAATTTCTCGATCTGGATAGGCTTTATTATCCCATACGACGGAGCTATCAGGCGTGTAATACACCACATTGTTGCGGAATTGAAATTCAAAGGTAATGTCCTCCAAAGACTTCCCTTCACGGAGGTACCGCGACACATGATTTTCAAGCACGAATGCCTCAACTGCTCGAATTCCCGCCTTAAGGGCATATAGAGTTGCAGAAGCAAGGAATCGCGGGAATTCCTTAATCAAGCAATATCTGCACATGTCATAATCTTGGCGACGATTACTGGTAAGCGGCATGATTATTCCGCCCAGACTCGTCTGCTTAACGCTTAGTTCTTCGTAGCCAAAGACACGTTCATAAATCAACCCGACCAACTCCGGATCGTGTGAAATGAGATGACGAACATCGTTTGTCAGTCGATAAATGCAATCAACCGGAAAATCCGGTTCATCCAAAACTGCGAGTACGTTCTGCAACAACAGCCTTGCTTCATCCTCACCTGTAACGAATGTCTTCGCAACAAGCGGAATAGCTATTAACGCAGCAAGTCTTTCAAACCAGGGGCCCTGTTGTTCATTCTTGCGAGAAGCCCACGACCAAGCAAGCAATCGACGGCCAAGAAATCCGCAATCCGACAAAGACTGCTCGGTTGGTAGTTCTTGAGAGTCGACGATCCCCATGGCAATTAGGCCTGCATCCCATGCAAATCGTTGATCAAGATATTGCCCAATCGAGCGTAAAAACTGTGTCCACAATGCAGTTTTCTCAAATTTTAGGACACGCAATGCTCGGAGAAGGAAGGCAACTGCTTCCACACCATGCGCTCTACCCGTGCGTAGCCGCTCCAATAGTGGAGAAATATCGTCTGCAGTCTGTGCTTCGCTTACTATAATTGCTGGAAGAATCAACCTCACTATCTGTCGGAAATTCAGCTCTCCATGCTGAACCATCAACCAGAAATGACGCCAAAACCCGGCGCGATCAAAATGCCATAGACGTGTAAAATGATATACCAAACTCGGACGAAGGAAAAATGGTCTGGCGGAGTCCGCTGCCACGAATTCCGCCAGTTTTGTCGGTTCCGGGTCTAAAAGATAAACGCTAACCGCAAAGTCAAACAATATGTTATGCGTAAAAGCAATGCTTCGTTCGCGTTCAGCAATTTCTGTGAGGACTTCATCGCTCAAGAGTTCTTCCCATACATCTCGAACTTCGGGTCTGTAAATATGATCTCTACGGGCGATTAGGGCATGATGATTAACCATATCATCCGTAGCCGTCTTTAGTATGAAATCTCTGTCATCAGAATGCTCTCCTTTTCTAATACGGTACCGCCAATACATCTCAAGCAATTCAACTTCAGATGTAATTTGAGAAAATTCACTGATTTTTGCCCCTTCACGTAATACACGTTCAATCAACCAAAGATTAAAAGGAAACTTAAGTAATAATCGAAAAGCCTCGGTTCCTTGCTTGTGTAATAATCGCAAATCGGGAATTTGCTCTAATGCCTGTTCTATTTCATCCTCCCGCAAAACAGGGATCAAAAACTGCCGACTTGAAGGGCTGTTGCTTTTGGCCTCTGGCTTCACGTCTGGAAATAATTCAAGCAATCTCTGAGATTTTTTTGCGTCAAATGTGCGCACGCTGACAATCGTGTTCCATTGTTGACGAAGTTCGCTGACGGTTTGACGAATCAGACGAAACACGCCTCCTCTTTCGTCTTCACCGCGAGCGGCATCGAACCCGTCAAATATTAGAATACCTGGTTGTTTCGGATCTTTGTCAATCGCCCGTAAAAGTGAAACAAGATGACCTTCTCTTCGAAGCACTGTTTTTAATTCGATTTCGGATGCTGAACCCAAGCGTTCTACAGGCAAAAGCAGATGGGGTATTCCTTTTGCCTTTAGCTGCACGCATAACTCAGCAATTGCATAACTTTTTCCGACACCCGGTTGGCCTATAATAAGCCCATTGCCAGATGTTGCAAAATTCAATAGATCAGAGATCAGTTTTGAGCGATCAATCTTCATTTTTGATGATGCTTCCTATTGTCGTTTTGTTCACTTCATCCAACCATTCTAGGTTGACCTGCGCATTGGGGCTATCTTTACGAAGATGCATTTGCGGCTCGATGGGATTTGAAATTACCGAGCCAGGGCTTTGAACGTCAGGCGGAGGCTGCGTAGGCCTTAGTTTTTTTATCGACGCAGGAGTTTTCTCCAACGCTTCCTGTAGAAGTTGATCAAGGCCGGTAAAATTGCCAATCAAATTGTCAAAGTACACTACTTGTAGACCGTAACGTAGAAAAGCTGCTTCTTCGTTTTCCGATGACTCCAATCTTTTTTTGTCGAGTGGAAGGATCGCAAAATGAATTGGTTGATTGAACTCCCACAATTCCCGCGCGACTGTATCGAGCAAACGCTTAATATACGGATCATCCATACTGCATCCAATAAAAACCATTCGGCGTGTCGCAAATAACGACCAAGCTAACTGGCGGTGAAGCGTAATACTTGTTTGTTTGTTTTCATTGGTTGAAATGCCATCATAAGCCTCGGCGTAGTCGGTAGAAGTGAGAATGATATTTTGTGTATCGTTCCAACACCCGTGAAGATGAGCTACATAGCATTCATGGTTCTCATTTTTCTCAGAAATCGATCTCAAAAAACGAGAAACTAAATGACGGTCGGCCTTGCTGGCTTTGATTACCACTCCTGGATCGGGACGTGCTTTTCCCTGTTCTTGTACTGCGTATTCTTGTAACGCTTGCTCAATGCAAACATCATAATTCGTGGTGACGAACGCCCGAAATGGCAGCTTTACCAAATTCTGATGTGTGCTTGTACAGTTTTTCCCAGTTTTCGGAGCAAACTCTCGACCAATTATGCTCTCGTATTGGTCTATGCCCCCTACAGACGTCCCAAAGTATTCCTTAATCAACTGAGCGTAAACCAGTATATCCTGAGAAATTTGATCAGAAGATTCAAAGGCTGAGATCTTATTAACTTGCGTATGAAGCGTAGCAATCAAGTCAGGCCACGAAGGATACCCTAACGAAGAACTCAGCCCCGCTCCGATAAAAGCGATTGCTTCACCAGATGAAATCAGCGACAGCAATTCTTTCCTATAAGGGCTGTTTTGCCTCAGTTTTTCATTGGCAATTTCGCGGAGATCCTCCATCGCCATAGACGCTAAAAGTAAATTCTGGTCGGAGCAAGATCATCTGGAAGTACCTTTCACAAAAAAACTTAAGTTTATCCCAACCCTGCGCAACCCCGCAAGGGGACACGGACACCCACGCTACTTCTTATGATGCGCCCAAGACTTCCGTGAAATCCCCTTGCCGCTCTTGTTCTCCCCGCGCTTCTCGCGGCCGCGTAGCCGGAACTGGATCGGCACGCCGGTGAACGGCGATTTCTCGCGCAGCCGCGCCTCAATGAACCGCTTGTAGGTCGCATCGAGGCATTTGTCGTCGTTCACGAACAACACAAACTCCGGCAGCGGGATGATCTCCCGCGAAGTATTCTCGGGCTGCGTGGCGAAAAGGATTTTCAGGCGCCGGCTTCCTGACAGCGGCGGTGGATGCTGGGTGACGATCTCCTCGAAGAGACGGTTCAGCACACCGGTGCTGATGCGCGCCGTGGATTCGATGCGCACACGCTCGATGGTGCGGAAAAGCCGCGTGAGTTCCGCCCCGGTCTTTGCCGAGACGAGCATCACGGGCGCGTAATCGATGAAGAACAGCTCGCTCTTCATTTTTTCCAGCACGGCCTTGAGGGCCTCCTTGTCCCCGGTCTGGTCCTTGATGAGATCCCACTTGTTCAGCGCGACCACGCAGGGCCGCTTCGCCGCCTGGATGAGCCCGGCGATCTTTTTATCCTGCGAGGTGACCCCCGCGGTGGCGTCGATGACGAGCAGGCAGAGGTCGGAGCGCTTGATGCTCCCTTCGCTGCGCATGATGCTGAAGACTTCCACGGAATTATCCACCTTCCCCCGCGCGCGGATGCCTGCGGTGTCGATGAGCACGTAGTGGTTCCCGTGCCGCTCGTACGGCACGTCGATCGCGTCGCGCGTGGTGCCGCTGATCGGGCTCACGAGCGTGCGGTCATCCTTGAGGATCGCGTTGGTGAGCGACGACTTGCCGACATTCGGCCGGCCGACGATCGCGATTTTCACCGGGTCCACCGGCGAGGTCGCGGGCTTCGTCGCATCGGGAGGCGGGAGCCGCTTCTCGATCTCGTGAATCAGGTCGCCGATCCCGCGATTGTGCTCCGCGCTGATCGCGACGAGCGTCTGGAAGCCGAGGCGCGAAAATTCCGAGGGGGCGTTGCTGTGCTTGTCGTGGTCGATCTTGTTCACCACGAGGATGAGCGGTTTGTCCGCCTTGCGCAGCCGTTTCGCCAGTTCGAGATCCACGGGCGTGATCCCATCCTGCCCGTCCACGACGAACAGCAGCAGCTCGCTCGAGGTGAGCGCGATCTCCACCTCGGCATGCACCTGATCTGTGAAACTCGCATCCACATCCCCGCCGATGCCGCCGGTGTCAATGATCTCAAAAGGGTGCTGCCCCAGCCTGCACACGGAGCTGATGCGGTCGCGCGTGACGCCCGGCATGTCGTGTACGATCGAGATCTTCTTCTGCGCGAGACGGTTGAAAAGCGCGGACTTGCCGACATTCGGCCGGCCGACGATTGCGATGGTTCTACGCCCTGGCATTGCCGTGGCCTCCAGCTTGAAGTTGTTTGATGCCGTTCATAACGTAGCGGATGCCCGAGACAAGGGTGAAGAACCCGGCAAGGACGACGGGGATATCAAGGAACTCGATATCATAATCGAACCCGAGGAAATGTGAGTGGATGGTTTCAAAGGGGTGAAGTTGCAGCAGGATGCACGCAATAGCAACCATTTGCATCGCCGTGGCCGTCTTGCCCGTCCAGCTCGGTTTCACCACCACGTTCCCCGTGAGGTATTGCAGGATCCCCGCGCCCGAGAGGATCACCACATCCCGCGCGATCACCAATACAGGGAACCACACTGGAAATTCGTACGTCCAGTTGCTGAAACTCAGCGTGATGATCGCCGCCAGCAGCAGCCCCTTGTCCGCAATGGGGTCAAGGATCGTCCCGAGATGGCTTTTTTGATTAAACCGCCGCGCCACATAGCCATCGATCCCGTCACTGGCCGCCGCCGCGATGAAAATGAAGATCGCCAGGTACCGCTCCCAGTCCTTCGGATGCCCACGCTGCACGCTCTTCCCATAGTACACCGCCATCATCACGAAAATCGGGATCATAAGGATGCGGGTGATCGTGATTTTATTGGCAGTAGTCATGTACGGAAACAACGGATGACGCGCAATTATTGCCGTAAACCGCGCAAAACCGGAAGCCGTAAAAGCATTCCCGTGATGTTTATTTTTGCCAGGGCTAATCAACCCTTGCCAACCCTTGCCAACCCTTACCAACCATCAGCTCTACCGCATATCGGCATCACTGCCTATCCCACCCCAAATCCAAAAAAACTACCGGCTCCAAAAAAAATCACCGCCCCTGTTTCACTTTTTCCCGGTACGCCCGCCCCGATTCGTAACAAGCAATCTGCGCCCTCAGCGCATTGGCAAGCAAAGTCTCCGACTGCCCCTCCGCCAGCGCCAACGCCCTCTGGGCCGTCTCGCGCGCCTCCGGAAACGCCCCCGTCTCCGCATACCCCGCCGCAAGTGTGGTAAGGATCAATGGGTTGCGCCCCCCGGCAACCTGGTCGAGTTTCTTCGCCAGCTCCACCGCCTTCGCCCCGTTGCGGATCGCAGCATCAGGATAAGTCGCCAGCAGCCACGCGAGATTGTTCTCCGCATTCGCATGCCCCGGCGGAATCTCGATCGCCTTCTTGAATTCCGCGATCGCGTCGTTCACCCGGCCCTTCCGCAGCAGGGCAATTCCCAGGTTGTTATGAGCCTCCGCAAAGTCACGCCGCAGCGTCAGCGCCGCCTCGTATTCATTGATGGCTCCATCGATATCCCCCGTCTTGGAAAGCGCCACACCGAGCTTGTCATGGGCATCGGCGGAGTCCGGCTGCGCCTGGAGCGCCTGCCGGTATTGGCTGATCGCCTCGAAGTCATGCCCCGTTTCGTGCAGGACATCCGCAAGATTCGTCCGGGCATCCGCATACGCAGGATCGATCTTGATCGCCTTGCGATAGCACTCGACCGCCTCGCGCACACGCTGCTGTTTCAAGAGCGCATTGCCGAGATTATTGTAAGCCTGCGCATAATCAGGCTTCATCGCGATTGCATTTTGGAAAGAGGCAACAGCTTCCACGAACCTGTTTTTATTGAGGAAAGCAACCCCGAGATTGTTTGCGGTTTTTGCGGAATCGGGGCGGATGCGGAGCGCATCCCGGTACTGCTCGATCGCCCCACCCGGGTTCCCTTCCTGCATGAGGATATTGCCGAGATTATCATGCGCCATCCAGCTCCCGGGATTGCGCTCGAGGGTAGTTACGTATGCCGTTTTGGCGTCGGCGTACATCCGGCTTTGCCTCGCCGTCAAAATCGCCAGGATGAAAAGCACGATCACGCAAAAGCCCTGCCCCGTTACGAGCGGACGGCCACGCAAAAGACTCAAACCGAGCGCCATGGTGGCTGACACGAAGGTGATCACGGCGAGACTGGCCAGATACTGAAAGTGATCGGCTACAAATGAGAAGGTGAAGAAATTGACGTTAATAAATCCCAGCAGGGGAGAGAGCAGGAGCGCAAAAAGAAGCAGCGCAGCCAACGGTCCCCGCACCCGGAACAATCGCCATACACCGATCAAGCCCGCAAACAGCATCAGTGCCGCCAGCGGAAACAGATATTGCCACCAGACCGACGAATTTATTTCCCAGCGGGGATAGTTGAAGATGAGATTTGCCGGCCAGAGAAGTTTGCCGAGGTAAAACCAGAACGCGCGCCCGGCAATGAGGAGTCTGTCGGTGAAAGAAAATGCAAAAAGAGCCCCCTCTGCCCCGCTGTATCTTTTTTCCATCCAGGTCGTGATCAGACCCGCGGCGAACGCGATCCCGATGAGGGGGACCATGGGACGCACATCCTGTTTACAGGATAATTTTCCGCGCTTCCACCACGACATAATCAGGATCGCCAGAGGCAGGGAGACGACGATCGTCTTGGCCATCAGCCCGAGAACAAACAGGAACACCACGAGAGCATATTCCCCCCGCCTTCGTTCGCGCTCAAACCGCAACCACGCCAGTATCGCCCCCAAAAAACAAACAGTGGAAAGCGTGTTCTTGAGTTCCGCAAGCCACGCCACGGACTCCACCTGCACGGGATGCAGCGCAAAAAGAGAGGCCGCCAGCCATGCCCCGCGAATTTCCAGGGCGCGGAGAACCCTGAGCAATAGGAACGCCGCGGCGAGGTGAAGCGCGATATTGATAAAATGATAGCCTAAAGGCGCATCGCCCCAAAGCCTGGCCTCTAGCCAGAACACGCTCTGCACGAGCGGGTAAAACTGCCCCGTGCTCGCAGGCTGGAGCCATATATGCTCCAAGCCGCCGAAAGATCGCTGGCCATGGGGCGTCACGAACATTTCGTCGTCAAAAATGGGCCTTCCATTCCAAGCCGGCGAGTACGCCAGGAAGGTGACCACTGCAAGGATCATGCAAAAGAGCCACTCGCGCTTTTGCACATATTGGAAGAGCACGCCAAGCCTGTCCAACATTATGCGGCAAACCACTTTCAGACGCTCCGCCACGGGCATCGTCGCGTCATGAATTTTTTCACGATCGTTCACGGGCAAATTTTCCATCTGCAACCGGTGTGGCGCTACCGCTCAAGCATTCCGTGGGATCAGAACGCAGGACGGCTTGAGAAAGGCTTTGTAGTGGTGTTCGTATTGCCGGTGAATTGTCCCGTGGTGCTGCTGTTACCGCCTGACCCCGTATAGTTGGCTGTGTTCGTATAGACGGTGGCCGCCCCACCTAAGACATTCACGTTGACACCATTATTGATCGTCACCGTTTGTCCGGCGATCGACTTGATGCTATTGCCGCTCAGGAAAGTATTACCCACGAAATCCACGGTCCCGTTTGTGCCCTGGGCGTACAGCTTAATCGCCGTGTCGGCGCTGATTCTTGTGTTACCCTCGCTGCCAATGGTCAACGTCCCATTCGAGCTAAGCGTCTGGGCCTTCACGATATCCCCCGAAAGCGTCGCTCCTTGAAGACTGATGTCACCGGATGCAGTGCCGCTGTTGGTGATGTTCACCGTTCCATGATCAGCGCGGACAGTGCCCGCGACTACGATGTCGCCGCCGCTGTCCGCAGTGAAGGTGATATTGCCTCCCGGCCCGACGGCGGCCTGGTTGAGAATAGAGTTAAGCTGGGCGGTGCTCGCGATATTGATCGCAGGGATCGCGTGGGGAGTGGTGCCAGCGCCCAGGTGGCTCGTCACGGCGATATTACCGGGCGTGGCGCTCACCACATTATTCACCAGGTCGCTGGACGAAACCTGAATGGTGACGCCATCCTGGATGTTGACCGCACCCTGCGCGACGAGGTTCACCGCACCTCCCGCTCCGCCGGGGAACTTGCTGCCGCCGCTCGCACCTGAGGTTGCGCTGATATTGCCGGTCACATTGATGTTACCCTGCTGGGCCGTGAGGTTGATCGTGCCGCCATTGCCGCCCGCAGCAGTGCTGCTTGAGGCGTTGCCGCCATTTGCGAAGAGGTCACCGGCATTGATATCACCCTCGGTTGCCGTGAGATTGATGGTGCCGCCATTGCCGCTCCCTGATCCGCCATTTGCGGTGATATCGAAGGCATTGATGCCCCCCTGCTGGGCCGTGAGATTGACTGTGCCGCCATTGCCGCCTGCCGAACCACCATCCAGGAAGAGATAATCAGCGGTAATGCCCAATGTGAGAGCCGTGCCCGAAAGAATGCCGCCGTTGCCGTGGGTTCCAACGGCGCCTTCAAACGAGTCGTCAAAGAGAGTCAAACTGTTGCCTGAAACCGTCAGGTTGGTGGCGTTGCCTGAAGTATCATTCACTGTGCTGGCAGACTCGACCCCCACGCTTGCCGCACTGATAAGATGGCCGTTTGTGTTCAGCGCACCGGAAAGGTTAAGAATGTCATCCGGCAGGGAGAGGTCCGTATTGAAGTTCAGCGGGCCTGCCTCGAGCGCGACGGATGGTGACGACCCGGAGTTACTGATGGTGAAGCTCAGCCCATCGAAGGAGAAATCATCGCCCACCGCGCTTTGGGATACTGTTGCCGATGAGGATTGATTCAGTGTTACGTGAGGGGAACTGACGCTGCCCGTGCCCGAGATGGAACCCGTGGAGGAAGTGGAATCCGCTTCAAAATCAAAGGAGGATGTCACGGTCGAATTAACCACCACGCTTGAGGCTGTCCCGGAGAAAGAAAATCCAGTCACCGGAGCGTTTACAGTGATATTTCCCGCAGCGCTGCCGGAGAAAGCCGGGACATTCACCGAGCCGTTTATAATGATATTGCTCGTGCCGCCAGAGGCGATGCCGGAGAAGCTGCTCGTTACAACCAAAGGTTCGCCAATGACAATGTCGCCATTCGCGGAATTTGCAGTGAAGCTGGAGGCGCCTACAGTTCCTGAACCTGCGACGGTTACAGCGCCATTCGTTGCATTGAGGGTAAGAGGCACCGCCTTGTTGAACGAACCGGATAGCGTGATCGAAGTGCCCGAGGCGGTGATGGATGTCACGGTAGAGCCGGAGAGGACGACGCCGATCATGTTGGCCACGGAATCCCCGGCGCCTCCGAAATTCAACAAGGTGCCGTCGGTGGACTGGCTGATGGCAGCCCCGGTGCCGGTAAGCGCAAGAGTGACACTGGTCGCTCCGAGGAATTTTGCAGAGGTGCCGGTGTCAAGAATATCGCTGCCTGCGGAGATATCCAGGGGGCCATGCATCTGCACATCATGGGCAACGCTGACGGTGCCGCTCGCCAAAAGGGTAACCCTGCCACCGATGCTCAAAAACGAGCTGCCATTGCCAAGCGTCACATTTCCGTTGTTTGCATTGAGACTTAAACTCCCGGCAACGATGACGTTGGTGCTGGTGAGGGATACGTTGCCATTTGTCGAGGTGAAGTTTGCATCGCCACCGATCGGGACGGTGCCGGAAATTGTTCCGAGATCGCCGGTGACCGAGATGCCATTGTCCGCCATGATGGTGAGATCGCCGGACGTATTGAGCTGGCCGGCCACCTGGACTGTGCCACCGCTGCCGTTTGCGGATAACATAATGGAGTTGCTCCCTGTAAGCGCATGATTCACAGAGAGACTGCCACCGCCCGCGGCAGTAAAGGTTACATCACCGCCGATCTTCAGGGCGGTATTCACCGTGATGCCGCCGGAACCGCTCGATGACAGGGACAGGTCACCCGGCAGGTTCGGGAAGCCGCTGGAACCGCTGCTCACCAGAATGGAGGAGGCTCCGAGCGAGAATGTTGAGAGCCTTGTGGTGTCGACGATGAGTTCGAGGCCATTGTAATCAATGGTCTTCGCGGTGATATCACCCTTGAGAGTTGCATCCACTCCGACCTGCAAGGCGACCGATGTGGGAGCAGTGATTGTGGCGGTTGCGCCGCTGCCGCTATTGATACCCGTTGCCGATGTAAGATTCAGCGCGAAGCTGGAGAATGAAGAGGCATTCACCGTGCCGGATACCGCCAGTGAATTGGCTGAAACGCTCAAGGTCGGGGAAGAGCCCGAGCCCGAGAGCATGAACGGAATCGTGCCGGAGGCGATCGGAACGCCGCCAGTGTTGGATTGGATGAAAGTAAACGATGATGCGCCGCCGGTCTGGCTGAGCGTGCCATTGGCGCCTACACTCAACGAGAGGGAAGTCGCGGCGGTGCCGGTGAGGATTGCTACAGGAGCGCCGGATGTGCCCGTCTGGTTCAGGATTTCGGCGGCTGCGAGCTTGATCGTGCCGCTGGCAGTGATTGCCGTCGTGCCGCCGTTGAGGACGATTTGATTGCCTGCAGCGGTTCCGTCAAATTCGTTGACGTTGATGGCGCTGCCTATCGTGAGATTGCCGCCGGTTGCCGTGGCCTTGAGAATGGAGGGCCTGAAGGCGCCGGAAGGGGTGAGTTCCACAGTTGCGCCCGTCAAATCCAGCTCAACCAGGTTGCCGTAAGGATTGATTGAGATGCCGTTCACAGTGTCAGGAAGGGCTGCCACGGGGTCCAGATTGAGATCACCTGCCGAGTTGAACGAGATGGTCTGCGCATTGATCGTTCCAAAGCCGGTGACATCGCCAGCGCCGCCCGTAGTGGTGGATCCAAAAAAGATGGCGGCGGCGCCTTCTGCCCCGTTGATGGAGCCATTAAAGACCAGTGTATTGGAAGTGAAATTGGTGTTGTCTGAAATAATTTTTGCAGTGGACTGGACCGTCAGGGCGTTGCCTGCGGTACCGGTGAGCGACGGCGTGATGATCGAGCCGTCGAAGGTCACGTTAGTAGTGGCATTGAACGTGATGGAGTTCGACGCCCTGATGCTGTCAGAACTCGTGAATGTACTCAACGTATTGATATTATTGCCCGAAATCGACAGTGTCCCGACATTAATATTTCCATCGAGACTGACGTCGCTGCCCCCCGCCGTGATTGTGAAATTATCCGCGGTAATGCTTGAAGCGCTGCCGGTGGTCACGGAACCTCCGTTGGCATTTAAAACTCCGCCTTCATCTGTTACGTCAACCGTACCATCCATCTCGATGCTCGTGCCGGCGGTGAGCTGCACGGTGCCGCTCGCGGTTATGCTCGATGAAGAGGAGAGTAGTATGCCGTTTTGCGCGGTCGCGGAGAAAAACGTAGGGCCTTCGTTTTCGATATCGACCAAACCGTCCACCTCCACATTGTTATTTGCATTAAGCTGCACGGAATCGCTTGTGTTGACGCTCGAGCCCGCGGAAAGAGTCACGTTGTTGCCTGAAGCGACAAAATCGTAGGCATTGTCCACAGTCCCCTGGAACAATACATCCCCATTGAGCGCGGTCAGAAAGATATCGTTATTCGAGTTGATCTCTGTGGTGGAATCTGCGGTGAGGTTGTTTGCAGCGGTGGCGGTGAGGCTGTCCACGCCGAAATATCCCGAGAGATTGATGTTCCCGGAAAATGTGCCGCCGGTGATCGCGTTAAGCGTCAGGTCCACAAAATTGCCGCCCTCCGAGTAGGCAGATGTCGCGGTGAACCCATTGGTGACGTCGATCTCATTTCCAGTGAGATTGAGATTGTAGAGCGGTGTGTCCGAATCGGAAGTGCTGTACGCGACCTGCACGCCGTTGACGGTGTCGGTTGTGGTGCCTCCTTCGTCTTGGTTCTCATTGAGTGTCACGATGCCGCCGGCCTTGATGCCGACATTCCCGGCAGTGATCGAGCCTGTGCCGCTGAAAGCCCCCGTCGCCGTGGCAAAAAAGCTGGCATTCGGCAGGTTTACAATGCCGTCGATGGTGATGTTATTGTTTGCGCCCGCGGTGTAGAGGTCCAAAAAGCCGCTCATGCCCTGGATCGTCGTATTCGGGCTGAGGTCGATATTGCCGTTCACGGTTGCCAGCACAACATCGTTAAACGATGTAAAATCGAGCACGCCCGGTGCGTTGATATTGATAAACCCCTCGGAAATCAGCGCCAGGTCATTCGCGCCATTCGTGCTCATGTCGAAGCTGGGCAGACCGCTCAACTCCAGGTTCTGGAACTTGAACGCAGCCACGCCGTAGTTTGGAAAGTACGGGTAAGACGAGCTGTTCGGATTCGTGAAGAGGTCGTTCAGCCCGTTGTCTGTGATTCCAGCAGCCGCAGTGGCACCGAAGAAATAAGGATTCGCCGCGCCGTCGAGCGTATCGCCGCGATAAATCCGCCCGTAACCGGTCACACCGTTTGTCGTGATCCTGGGATCGGTGTTGATCGCCGACCCGGCCCCGATCGTATAAGGATTCGCCGAGGTGATCGTGATGAGCGGGCCATATTTGCTTGGTGGGATTACGGGAGGATTGGCCGGATTACCTGGGCTGCCTGGAGGAGTGCCCGGAAGTCCCGGCGGATTCTCCTGCGTGATCACGATCACATCCGTACCTGCACCGACGATCGCGAGATTCGTGGGGTTATAGTCTTCAGGCCCCTGGTCATCAGCCGCTGCATTGATCGGTATGTAGTTGATCTGGGCTCCCCAATTGCCGTTCAGCAACAACGACGTATTCTCAAGCGTCTTCAAGTTTACATACACAGGCGGCGGCACATCCGTGGACCCGTTGCGCAGGATGATCTCCTGGCCCGCGAGCGCGCAGACCTCGTGCTTCATCTTCGAGAGCTTGGATTGAATACTGTTGGGATCGAGCTTTTTGTTCTTGGGCCACAGGCAGCATTTCCCCTCCAGCACGATCAGCTTGGTGTAATCCTTCCCGGCCTCGATCATGATCGTGGTCCCGGTCACGGCAGCAGTCACTGCCGCGGTCTGGATTTTTGCGCCGCCTATGCCTTTCGGCACCTGGAGCAGCATCACACCGCTGTCCAGCGACATGTTCCGTGTCCCCTCCGTGAAGCTGAAATGCGTGTTCGCGCCGAGGCGTGTGATCGTGTGGTCGTTAAAAAGAAGCTCGGATCGCGACTCGATCCCCGTGCGCATGCTCTGCTCGCCTGCCAGGGTTTCCTTCAGTAGCGCAGGGCGCGAACCCTTCGCCGGGTCGATGGTTTTGACATCTTTTACGATCGCAGTGACCTGCGCTTCGTTAAGGGTGACTGCGGGGGCAAGAGCCGGCAACCCCAACGCGGTTACCACGGTGAGTAGGAATTTATGATGCTTCATGGCGGCTTAGAATTTGATTTGTAATGCAACACCCCCGCCACCCGTGAAGAGATTGTAATCAAACACGGACTGGTTGGAGTTATCAACGGCGAAGGAGGCCGAGGCGGTGATTTTTGCGTAGTCGTTGATGATGTAGGCAAAGGAGGCGACCATCGTCTGGTTCAAGTCCGTGCGGCCTCCCACTGCGTAATCAAACACGGCGATCCGGTAGTAAAAATCCGTTGAGAAATTGCGCGAAAAATTATAGTGCGTCCCGAAATAAACCCCGTGTTCGTCGCGCTGGTTGATCTTGGGCGAGGACCATCCGATAATGCTCGAGTAGCCTGCATACAGGTAATCCCGCTGGTGTACCGTCCATGTCTTCTGTGCGCCGAAGGTCAGCGTGTCATTCTGGAAAAACGAATTGCCGATGTCGTCATTGGAGAATCGCTCGTAATTGTAGCGCCCGAAGAATGTGACATCCCACAGTTTCTTCCAGTCGTAGGTCAGCCCTGTTCCCCCGTTGAAATCGTCAAAATTCAGGCTCTTGAATTCGCTGTAGCGGAAAAAACCCTGCCGCACCGTCGCCTCGATGGCCAGGTCATCCGTGAGATTATGCTGGTAGGTGAACCCGACATCGCCGAAGAAATACGAATCACCCACCTGATGGTTCTTCGCCAGCGCCACGTTGTCCGTGTAAAACTCCGCCGCGTCCGCAAAGAACCGGAACGGCTCCTCTTTCTCCTTGCGCCTCATCAACACCTGCAGGCCCAGATCCGAATCGCCCGAAGTCGATACCGGCAAGTCGGTCACATTCACGCCCAGCGGCAGCGAGGATTGCTGCATCTGCGGCTGGATACTTGTCGATTGCTGTCGCGACAGATCCACGAAATTGGTCCGGTCAACAGCAGAAGCACCGGGGTTTTGAGCTTGGGAAGACAGGCCAAAACCCGATATCCCCAGAAGTCCCACGATCAAAGCATAGTACGGGCGTCTTGTCTTTTGCACGCGGGCGACAATGCCGATGTCATGTGTCCCTGTCAAGGTGGAAAGCCAGTAAACACGGGCATTCCAGCTCTGTTAAGGTGTTTCCGAAGCTGTATGTATAAGGTTTTACCTTAGGGTCAAAAAAGGTGCGCGTGGCGCGGTTCAATATTGGACGCCGGGTTTTAAGCGTTGGCAGATCGAACGCTCCCCCTTGGATTGGCCCATAAACAAACGCCATATACCGGTCCGACTTCACCGGCGGGTATGCTGTTTTTACTCTGGCGCGCCTTGACAGGCCTCGTCCCGGCTTGTCCTTATAAATGACGGAGGGAGAGCGGACCCTGGGGGGCTGTAATGATCAATTTCAAGACCGTATTTTAGAATGTCAAAGAACAGGTGGGCCGGTATCCGGCCGGATTATTAGAGCAACCCCTGATTCACCAGGCATTTTCCCTATTGCTGAGCTGATAGGGGGCGTCATGCCGGACTTACCCGGACAAGGCCGGACTTGGTCGGACGCGCGTTTGGGTTTCAGCGCTGCCCGCCTCATTTTTCAAACCTTGCAATGGTGTTCATACTTTCAGGATAAATGGTGAGTTTTGTTTGGAGCATTTCTTTCGGGGGTTGCGCCAGCAATGAGTTCAGCGGGCAATGTCCATAGCGTGTTATTTGTTAATTAACAATATGACATAAAAACACATTTATGTCAAGTGTTTGCGCCATTAATATGATTAATCAGTGTAAATACCAGTCGATTCCCACCGCGTTCAGAATGACAAAAGAACGCATTCCCCGGGATTTCTTTTACAGCTTTTTACTTCGCAAGCGGTTTGCCGTAGCCCCAGTTTGCCTCGATCGCGTCCGCCATGATGCGATGCCCCGTCTCGTTGGGGTGGATGCCGTCGCCCCATGTGAGATCGACCCCCACATCGTCCCCTTTTGCCTTGGTGGGAGTGTAGCAGTCCACGAAGCCGACGTTTTCCTCCGCAGCGAGCGCCTTCATTTCCCCGGCCATCGTCCCCAGCACCTGGACAAATGGCTTGAGTTCGGCGTGTTTGGTGGAACTCACGTTTGGCGACGTCAAAATTGTCACCGCGATCTTGTTTGTCTTAAGCATCTCGACGATGGATTTCATGTTTGCATCGTAGCCGGCGCGGTCCTTGTAGCGGTCGTTCATCCCAAAGCACACCACGCAGACCGTCGGCTTCCACTTCGCCAGCAGATCCGGCAGCCGCTTGAGCCCGCCGCCTGCGGTATCGCCTTTGATGCCCCCATTCACAAAGGTCAGCGCCGCCCCCTTGAAAGCATCGGCTGCATACTTGGGCTTCTGTCCATTGATCCGGATCAGTTCGGGATACTTCGCATCGATGTCCTCAAAGAAAATTTTGTAATAATACTTCGTCTCCGCCGTGATGGAATCCCCCAGGAAAAGCACCGTGTCGCCACTCTTGAGATGGTAGTTCGTGGCATCCGCCATGGTCTGCGTCTGGGCTTGCACGGCAGCAAGGAAGGGCGCCAGGAGAAAAGGAAGACAGAGGGACATTCTAAAATTCATGCTCATGATGTTAGGGGGGTAGAGGACTTTCAGGAAACAGGCACTTTCCCGGCTTGCTGGAGCGACCTAAAATCAAACCAACGGTGAGGCAGGGATTCGAACCCTGGGTACCCTTTTGGAGTACGGCGCTTTAGCAAAGCGCTGCTTTCGACCACTCAGCCACCTCACCAGATTTGATTGTTGCCGCTAATGCTTATTCCTAAAAATTAGCGAAACTTTATTTCGCTTGGTTCAAAGCGCATGGCAAGTAAATAAATGCCGCCTTCAAGTCGGTGAGGGAGGAGGGCGGAAGGTCCGCAGTTTTTCTGGAGTGGGATAAAGTGGGATAATTTTACCGCTAAGGGCGCGAAAAGCGCAAAGGGGGAGGAACTTTGAACGTCCAACATCCAATGTTGAATGTTTTGGGGAGCTTTTATTTTTCATCTTGGATTACCTTGGATTAGGTTGGATTACTCTGGTGGGTGAACTTGGATTGAAGCTGGATGGCTTTGATTTAGCCTGATTGGCTTTGAAAAGGCATAAATTGGGTTCGTTTTTCGGGGCTCTACAGAGTAAAAATGGGTTCGTTCGGAGAAAATGCGCGTTTTTTTGAGAGGAGAATTTCCTCCACAAAGGCAACCAAGGCGCAAAGTCTGATGACGTATGTTCATCTCCGAGTCGATTTGCGCCTTTCGTACTCATGCTATTAATATGTCATTTTTAGGTTAATAATGCAACATAAATGTTAGTATTTCGTAATTTACTTTAAATGTTGCTTGAAGGAGGGGGATTTTACAGAGTAGGATGTGTGGGAGTTGCGTTGCCTGGGTTCCGGATTTCGTGTGTGGCACTTGACCGGGTGGGAGGCTAAGGACATAAACAGGCCGGACGGGCCATGCAGCGGAATGGCTGATGCACAAACATGAAGCTGATGAATCCCACGGATGATTGCTCCTCCCATTCACGGGGAAATCGTGTGCAGGCGGCGGGTGGAAGCCATGAGGTGCTGGCGGGGGTTTTGATTGCGGCGCTGCTGCTGGTGCTGCTGGCGTTTGGGCTGGCTTGGACGGTGTTGCAGGGTGTCGGGCCGTCGCGGGGGGCGATCGATGCGCTGCGGCAGACGCTGGTCCCGGAGATCCGTTCCGATATGAAGCCGGAGGCGATGGAGCGGTGGCTTTTCATCCTGCTGACGCTGGCTTCGCCTTTTTGTGTGCTGGCGGGGTTGCGTCTGGCGCGGGGATTTTCGGGCTGGGTGAATGGGGTGATGTCCCGGCCGAGGGTTGCGGGGGGTGTGGCGTTGATTGCGGGGGGGATTGGGATTTATCTGCTGCATGGGAATACGCTGTTTCCTTATTTCGTGTTTCCGGAGTCGGCGGTGGTGGATGAGGCGATTGTTTTGGGCGGGGCGGTTTTGCTTTTTTTTGTGACGTGGCGGAGGGGGACATATGGCTTTGCCATTGGGGAGGAAGAGAAGGTCCGAAGAAGCTATCGCGGACTGGGACACGACAGAGCGTGTCCCTCCACGACGCGCTGTTTTCTGGAAAAGTGCGGGAATGCGCGGATGACGTGGCGGGTGGTGGCGATGGTGATTGCTTTTGCGGTGACGCTGCTGCCGCGGGGGCTGGGCACGCATTCGATTTTGATGCGGGATACGGCGATCATCAGCCCGTTTGCGTGGGAGGTGCATTTTCAGGCGGTGGCTTATTCGCTGACGCAGCTTTATGCGGGCAAGCCGCTGCTGACGGCTTCGCCGCCGCTGTATGGCTACTATGCGGAGTTTTTGCTGCCGGTTTTCAAGGTGACCGGGCTTTCGGTGTTCAAGTTTTGCGTGGCGATGGGGGTGCTGCAAGGGGTGGCACTTGCGGCGATCGTGAGCGTTGTGCTGAGGCATTTGCGGCTGCCTTTGGTGAAACTGTTTTGCTATGCGGCGCTTTTGTATTTCGTGGGGAGCACGTGCCTCGTGGGGAGGCGGGCGTTTGATCCGGTGTTTCAATACTGGCCGATCCGGTTTGTTTTTCCGGCGCTGTCGATTCCGGTTTATCTTTGGGCGGCACGGCGCGGCAAGGCTTCGGGCTGGGTTGCGCTGGGGATTTTTTCGGGGCTGGCGTTGATGTGGAATCTGGAGAGCGGGATTGCGGTGGCGGGGGCGGTGTTGTTTACGCTGGGGGTGGAGGCGATCGGGGCGTGGCGTGCGAAGCGGGCCGGAGAGAAGAGGCACGGGCTTTTTGTTGCCCTGTTGATTGTTGCCCTGTTGATTGTTGCAGGGGCGATGGTGGTGACGGGGGCGGTGTTCTGGCTGGGTTTGGAAATGCAGACGGGGTGGCGGGCGCCGATGCATGAGACGTCGGAGTATCAGCGGTTGTTTTATGAATCGGGGTTGATGATGGAGCCGATGCCGCTGGCGGCGCATCCGTGGTGGCTGGTGATTGCGACTTATCTGCTGGGGCTGGGGTTTGGGTTGCACGGGTTGCTCGGTGGCCGATTAGGTCGCCCTTACAGGGCTGGGGAAATTTTAGGAGCGTCTGTTCCTGGGGCGTTGCCCCAGACTGTCGTGGGACGCCCCGTTGGGGCCGGGAATGATGCGTCTTTAAAATGCATGACCGATACGAGGTTTGCGCGGCTGGCGCTTTTTCTGAGCATTCTTGGGACGGGGCTTTTTACGTATTACCAGGGGCGGTCGGTGGATTTTAACCTGATGAATGCGTCGTGGCCGGCGTTGCTGCTTGGGTTTCTGATGGTGGACCGGTTGCTGCGGGCGATCCGGGCACGGATGCTGCCGCGCGGGATGGGCTGGGTGGCGCTGCCGGCGGCTTATCTCGGGCTGATGGCGGTGGTGATGATGCCGGGGGCGGTTGCGAGGTGCTGGAGTTTTGGGAAGGGGCAGTGGGGCGCTGAGCTGTCGTCACAGGTGGAGAAAAAAACAGACCGGATTGATCGGCGGGTGGCGTTTATCCGGGATCATGTCGGCGCTGACCGGGATTGCGTGATTCTTGCGGATTACCAGGCGGCTTATTTCATGGAGACGGGGTTGCGCTCGTCGCTGGATGCGCCGGGG
>JBAVPB010000002.1:0-11839 GCA_049692655.1 Chthoniobacteraceae bacterium
GCATAATTCTCGAAGTGAAACCGAGCGGGCCAGAAGCTTGGAGGTATCACTATGATTTCCTGGAGCGTCTTCAGGCTCGTGTTCAACATGAACTCGAGAGGAAACAGTATGAGAAGGGCTATGAATAACAAAGGCAGATAGCCGAGGAATCTATTTTTTTTCATAGCTAAGCTGCTGTGTCCTTCTTCCACCAAAGGTTCCTCGCCCAAAAATTCAATCCCGTGATGAAAAGGACGACCACGAAAAACAGCCATGCCATGGCCGAACCGCTGCCGATGTTCATCTGCACGAAGGATTTTTCGTAAAGATTCAGAACATAAAAATACGTGGCTTTCTGCGGGCCACCGATCGCATAGTCCCCTCCGGCCGCCGTGCTGATGATGTAGGCAACGTCAAAAACCTGGAGAGCTCCGATGATGCCCATGGTGAGATTGAAAAACAAAACGGGCGATAGCGATGGAATCGTAATGTGGCGAAACCGGGAGAGCGCACCCGCCCCATCAATTTCGGCAGCCTCATATAACGCCTGCGGAATATTTTTGAGTCCGGCCAGGAAGATCAGCATGGGAGCGCCAAAATTCCAAACGGATACGATCACCAGCGCGGTCAACGCCCAGTGAGGATCCTGCAACCATCCGGGCCCATGAATACCCACGATGGAAAGCAAACGATTAACGACGCCGTAAGAGGGATGCAGAAACCATATCCATACCAGGCTGCTCGCAGCCACGGGCAGGATGGCGGGCAGATAAAATATGGTTCGAAACGCACCCATCCACCGCAGCTCCTGGTTCAGCAAAAGCGCTGCGGAAAGCGACACCACCAAACTAAGTGGAACGGCAAATACTGCGTAGACCAGTGACAGCCGCAGTGAATGCCAGAAATCGGGATCATGAAACAGTAATGCACGATATTGAGCCAATCCCACAAAATGGGCCGGCTCCACGAGATTGAAATCCGTCTGCGCCCACCAGAAACTCATGGCCAGAGGGCACAGTGTAAACACGCATAGCGAAACGAGACACGGGGCCGCGAACATGAAGAAATACTTTTTGGAATGCGCTTCGCCGTAGATGTGCGGACTCCGCTTCAAGAACCGGGCTACAAGCCACACCAGAATCCCACCCAACACGAGGACCTGCGCAACGAATGAGGCCGGATTCGCCCTCGGCTTCTGCCTGAGCGTTGCAAGAAAATCACGCGCTTCGGATTCCATCCTCTGGGGCAAACCGGCCAGACTGCTGCGATCCGGATTCCTAAGCGCTTGTGTAATCGCAGGCGTGATGCAATTGAGAGCCAGAACGTTCGAGTCCACCAGTTTCGGAAGCGAGGAGGCAAATGAAAGTGAATCCACCAGCACTTCCGGATGCCTTGGCGCAGAGCGGGTTTCCGGTGTTCCCGCGAGCAGCACGTCGCGCGCTATGTCGCGTCTCACAGGGATCAAGCCTGTTTCACAAAGCGCCTTGCCAGCCTGGTCCTGCATCAGAAATCGAATCACTTCCATGGCTACGTCGCGTTGTTTCGTTTCCTTCCAAATACCGATACCGCCGACCGCCAACTCCCCCGTCGCCTTTCCCGCAGGCCCGGCAGGAAGCGGCGCGATGTCCCACTCGAATGGAGAGCGCTTCCGCAACGCCCCGAGTTCCATGACGTGTCCACCGTAATACATGGCGTACTTCCCGCTCAAAAAACCACCCGCTGGAATATCGTTCAAGCCTGGGGCGCTGGCATCGGCATAAATCAGGTCGTGCAAAAACTCCACCGCATCGCGCGTACCCGGCGCGCCGATCTTGAGATTACCGGCAGCATCCATCAAGTCGCCACCAGCCTGGCGGATCAGACTGAGCCACTCCACCCACCAGATGATCTGGACGTTTGTGCCAAACATCTGGACGCTGCCGCTGGAATCCCGTTGCGTGAGAGCCTTTGCATCGCGGCGGTAATCCTGCCATGTCCAATTCGCATCCGGCATGGGGAGACCGGCCTTGCGGAATAAATCCGGCCTGTAAAAAACAAACGGCACATTGTAATAAAGTGGAATCGTTTTCAGCTTTCCCTCGTATTCACATGCCTTTAGAAGCTCGGGGTAAATCTGGGTCCGCACTTCAGGCATCGAATCGAAGAACGCATCCATGTCGAGCAGGATGCCGTGATACTGCACCAGCCAGAAATCCGGCATGATCACAAGGTCAGGCACCGCTTTCGCCGTGACCAGCAAGGACATCTTTCTGGTGATATCGCTCCAGATAATGCGAAAGCGGATATCGCGATGAGTGCGATTAAACTCATCGCTGATACTCTGCCAGGTCGCCCGTGCCGGATCGAATGGCGCGAGCATGAGGGTCACCTCCCTGACTTCCCCAGCTTGCGCCGAAGACAAGAGGTCCGTCAGCAAAACGAGAGATAGAAGTAAGATGACGAACCGCATCGGATTTCAGAAGAGTATCGCCTGCCGGAAATTACAAACTTGGGCTTCACTCAGACTTCGCCACTCCGCCGTCGCGTTGCGCTTTCACGACACTGCCGATCACACGGATACCCTCCACCATCTCGTCCGGCGTCAGGGAGTTGAGTTGAACCTCCCCACGAATGGCCCGGGCAAAGTGCTCCCACTGGTACGCGCCGCTCTTGCTCTCCACAAACGCTTCCTCGACTATCCTGCACTGGCCGTCCCGCTTTTGCACCAGCGCCATGCGGCAGCTGTTCCCATCCGCTGCCAGCCAGGCAGGCCCGGCATTGCGGTAAATGGTGCCGTTCTCATAATTCAAGGTCATGGAATTGGCATACGGATTTCCATCATCGACGCAGAACGAAGCGAAGACATTCGCGATGGCCTTATTCTCAAAAAGCAAAGCCAACTGGGCATTATCCACAGTAGGCCGCTGCGTAAAAATCCGGCTCTGCGTAAGTTGCACACTATCGACCTTGCCCCACAAGCGCACGAGATCGTTGATTACATAGATTCCAAGACGATAAACGGGCGCAGCAGGACAACTCTCGGGATCATCGTACCAGCTCCCATCCGATACCTCCCTGTAGGAAGCCCAGAGTTCCGCACGGGCCGCTATGGGGTGCCCCAAGCTGTGTTCCTGTTCCCATTTTTTGATCAGCATAAGATCATCGGTGGGGACGACCCCGGGGGAATTGCAATGGATCACCATGCCCAGCGTTTTCGCCTCCTCCAGCGCCGACTTCGCGGCCTCGGGGTCAAATTCCAAGGGCTTGGTCGTAAAAACATGGCGGCCGGACCGCACAATTTTCTCAAGAAGCTTCGCACGGCCACCCGGTTTGGTAAAAAGGCCCACCGCCTCCACATTGGGATCCGCGAGGATATCATCAAGATTATCATAACAGGCGACAGGTGCCTTGCGAGCCGATTCAGCCATGCGTTCGCGGTCTATATCGCAAAGCGCGGTCAGTTCAAAAAACTCGCTGGCTGGGCCGGAGATCAAATGATCGACGATATGCCGCCCGAAGTTCAGGCCGACCAGACCGATTTTGATTCTAGCTTTATTCGAGGATGATGGGATCGATGCGTCCCCTGCGCTATCTAATGATTGTAATTTTTCTGCCTTTTCGCCGGTTTGAACTGACATAATTTCTACCTGATCTTGTTTTGAATTCTATCGGGATATTTGGTTGGGAACTCAATGTGTATCCTGTGAACAACGAACAAGAGCTCACACACGCATTGCATTCACTTTAGATTACTGTGAGCCGTTTGCGAGCCCTTTGAATTCCAACCAGCAAACCAAATCCACCCAGGCTCATCACCCATGTGTGTGGTTCAGGGATGGCCGCAAATTCATTCGTTCCGGCGATCAACGCACCATTTCCATCGGTAAGCCCCTCATGATCCAACACGGCCCATACGGTGTGATTGGTTGGATCATATCCGTAGGTTCCCACGGTGGTCTGTCCGCTGTAGGCACCCGTGACTTCGTTTCCATCCCCAAAAGGAGTGACATTTCCGCTGTCGTCGCCGGAAATCGCATTTACAAATTGCGTGCCGTTGTTCCACGCAAGATATTGCGCACCACTCACCGTTGGATCGTAGCTCAATTGTAAAACATACACGTCGGTGATCTGGACCGAATTTACCGGCGCGGTGCTGTTCAGTCCACTCAAGGTAAGTATGTCGCTGGTGCGGAACGCATTGGTCACGGAATTTGCCGATGTCTTGTCGAAACTCATATTCACGTTTGTAGTGGCACTAGCTGTCAATGTCGTTCCATTAAGCAAGGTGGCCGTGGTAACCTGATGTCCCGAGCTCACAAGGTTACTACTGAGGCTGAAGCCGCTGCTGTTGGAGGCGCCATAGGTTTTCCCAGCCAGAACGTTCGCAGAATAAACATCGCCACGGCCCGTGCTGCTGTTGCCGCTTATACTCGCAGTGATATTCCAGACCTGGTTAGCAACGGATTGCTGACCTGCCAACGTCGAGTCGGTGTAATGAGTCGTGCCGGTTACTGTTTCCGTGTATGTGCCGTTGAGCCGCTTGTCCAAAACGGCGGCAGTCGCCACAGTTGCCGACGTGGTCGTGTCATGGGCATCGGCCACTGCGCTGCCAGTCGTGACAGGGGTGGCAAAGTTGTTCGTGTTATCACTCGCAAGAACATTGCTGGCGCTGACGTCGACGACCGTGACTCCCGCGCGCTGGCCGCCCGCACCACCGGTGCTGGTGCCGTTGGCGAGGATCAGATTCGCCGCCGCACTCTGAGTCGCCCCTGTCGTGCTTGCCGTCAAGGAAGCAGGGTCATACACGCTCATGGTCGCCGCAGTGGAACCGCTCAGATTTGCGCTGCCTCCGGCAGTGTGATTGGTCGCGCTGGTGACCACCGGATTTACAACAAAAGTCCCGCTGGTCGATCCGGCTGTATATGTCAAACCGGAATTGGTGGAAGAACCGCCATTTTTCGCCAGTGAGGTACCGCTCGTGGTAGAGCCTGTGATTGAGCCGCTCGTCGCAGTCGCCCCAAGACCGGCAAAGTCAAGCGTATCGGCCGTTCCTGTTCCGGTATTTGTAATCGTGCTGCTTATCGAAGTTGATCCATTTGTGAATATCTTCGTTGTGGTCGCTGCCGATGAGAGTGAGTAGGTCGTCGAGGTTGCGCCTCCGCCCGCTGGAGATATGGTCAGTGTTACGTAGTTATTAGGCCCGCTGGTGGCCGTTCCAAACACGTAAGTAAATCCCGCGTTCTGGTTCAACACCGTGAGGTTGTTCACGCTTCCCGTAAGGCTTCCATACTGGAACAGATCATAGACACCGGCAGTGGCGAACTGGGCCGTACCGCTTTCCTGATATAAGTTGATTCCTGCCGTCCCACTGTTAAGGGTCAACGCGCCGGTCACGACTGTGAAATCGTTCGCAGTGCTGTTGAATTCATAATTCAAGATCGATCCACCGCTTAAGGTCAGCGCCCCCACCGTCAATGTGCCGACTCCACCGTTTCCGGGAGAGAGGGTACCTGCGGAAGTTCCTGAACCGGAGCCGCTGACCGTGACAGTTCCGGCGATGTTCCCTACTGTCGCGCTGGAAGCGTAGACCTGACGATTCGGACTATTCCCCGGAGTAACAGGAGTTCCTCCCGCGCTGCCGATTCCACCCATCAATACCGGTGTCAGGCCACCCGCTCCAGCGTTACCCACCGTGACCGCTGTGTTTCCCAGCGAGCCAACCACATTTAACGTCCCATTCTGGACGGCTGTAGCTCCCGTATAGGTACTGGAACCGGATAGGTTCCATGTGCCAGCGCCGCTCTTGTTGAGCGCGGTAACACTTCCCGCGCCATTTACAATCGCGGTGCCCAATGTGTTTGCCGCGGTGCTCGTGCCGCTCAAAGCCAATATTTGCGTTCCAGTGGTAGCGGAGGCGATCATGGTGCCGGTAATCGTCAACGGGCCCGAGCCGGAAGCATCCAATCCGCCGCCATTCGTTGTGACTGTAAATCCCCGGTTGGTACTCTGTGTGCCGCCTGTATATTGCAATGTACCTCCATTGAGAACGAGATCGGCAGCCGAGCCCGCGCTCGATCCCTTGCCGATACCGCTGGCAGTATTCACATTTGCAAGAAGGTTTGTGCTTAACATGCCTGCGGAAATAGTTGTCGCGCCGGAATAAGTATTAGTCGCGCTCAAGGTTGCAGTCCCCGAACCGGTCTTCGTCAACGTTCCAGCAACGGTTGAAATTGTACCGGTGACATTGATGTTACCCGCCCCGTCCAGCGTGAGATTCTGGGCTGCGGCAGAGGTAACCGCATTTGAGCCACTCAGCGTGAGAGTTCCCGCATCGGCCGTAATAACGGACGCTGCCTGCAGGGTAATCGTTCCCCCGAAAGCATTCGAGTCAGAAATATTGCGCAACGCACCACCGCCGCCCGCACCTATACCGTTGATTGTAAGCGTTTCGCCGGCAATGGTGATACCATTCTGCAACGCCAGGGTTGCGCCGCTGGAAACCGAGTTGACTCCCCCGCCCGCACCCATCGCCGCGCTGTTTTGCAAAACAATGGTTCCACCGACCCCGGTCACCGTCACATTCCCCCGGAATGAATTTGATCCCGAGAGGGTCAATATGCCGGAGCCGTTGTTCGAAAGATTGTCCCCGTTAGTGCTCGCTGTATCCGAGATCACCGAATTAATGAGCACGTTTCCCGTGCCCTGAAACGTATTGGATGTGGAGGAGGTTCCTGAGGAAAGCACAAAGCCCCCGGAAAATGTTGTCAATCCGCTATTATTAACCACGTAGACTTTGGACGAGGTGCCGGAGTTTACGAATGAGCCGGAGAAAGTCAGATCAGTGGAACCCGATATGGTGAAATTCGTGCTGTTGAGGCTGACATTTACTGCGTTTGCAATCGTGTGAGCTCCACCGATGCCTTGGATCGCGTCGCCAGCGGCGCCGGATGTAATCGTAAAGGTTCCACTTCCCAATGCATTGTCATTGCCTATACCGAGAACACCCGGTGCGGAAAATATGGTGCCGCCCGTAAAACTGTTGCTGCCGGAAAGAATGGTGGTACCTGCGCCTGATATGGAAAGCGCGACATTGTTTGTGCTTGAGATATTTCCACCGACCACCAACGTGCCACCAGTCGCGGTGGTGAATGTTTGGGTGGTGCCACCCGCCGCGCCGAGGATGATGGATGCCGAGACCGTGTTGATGCCACTGGTATTCTGGCTGGATATCGCGGCTGCGCCGGTGGTTGCCGAAGTGCTCCCAAGAACCAGCGCGTTCGTGCCGGTGGAAGTAATGGAATATCCGCTGGACGTGGTTCCTAAAAAACTCACACCCAGGATCGATATGGTCGCACTGACGTCCGGCTGGAAACTCGTGTTCGCCGCGCCCGAGAAGGTCGCAAAGTCGGCACTCCCTGGCAACCCGCCGGTCCAGTCGCCCGCAGTATTGAAATCGGTGCCGGTGTTATTCCATACCTTGCTCGCCGCCTGTACCTGTTGACCCGTTACGGCAATGGATGCCATCGCTACGAGAAGCCAGGCGTACCGGTGAGGCTGAGAACGGGGTGTGCCCCGTGAAGAAACTGATGTTTGCTTTAACTTGAAGAGTAAATTGGAGGGGGGGACAATTTTCATAAGCTACAACCTTTTTTCACTGCAGGAAAACAACAAGAAGGCCCGTTAAAAAAGCATATTTAATACATTGTTGTCAATAAAAATTATCAGATCATACCAGCTGCACGTGGGACGGGGCTACGTATGGGCGACGCGCGTCCCCAAAATATGGTCTCAAAATTTTATTTTTTATGCGCAAATTGGCTTTGTTTGAGGGTAAAAATGGGTTTGTTTGGCTTTGAATTGGGTTTGTTTTTTGGGGCTCAACAGAGTAAAAATTGGGTTTGTTTGGCAAAAATGCCTGTTTTTGGAAAGAACGATCTCCAAATGCTTGGTGAATTGCCGGCAAACTGAGGATGCATGCCGATTGAGAACCGCGGCGCCTGTGTTTTTGTATTTCTGCTCATTTCCACATCATTGCAGAACCGACATTTTAAAGTATTTTATTTATAATTTTTGTGTAAGTTTTTTAGATTGTTTAATTTGAAGATTTGTGTAAAATGCCGCCCATCCAATCTCTGCCAGAAATACGCGCCGCCCCTCTATGGCGAAAGCGGAGGGATGATGACGTGCTCGATGTCCGACTTGGCGTTTGGGAGTTTGAGGGTGACAGTTTGCTTCGGATCTTCCCCGTCCTTTTCCGCCGGTACAGGGAGCTGGAATTCCACGCTCAGGACGACTGCCTGGCCTTTGGAAAGTTGAGTCATGATCTGTGTGGGAGCGTAGGCGATTGCCTGGGGATCAGGCTCGGCGACGGGGTATGTTTTTTTGGTCTGCTCGTCTGTAAGGGTGCCGGCGGCGAGGGAGAAGGGCTGCGAGGGACTGCTCTCCTTGCCCCCCTTGGCGGGTGAGGAGGCGAGGCCGATCAGCGTGGTTTCCGGGGCCTTCGATGTAGCCTCAATGCGAACAAGGACCACCACCCTGTCTTTCGAGATCCGCTTTACTTCGGACACCTCCATTTGGACGCCAGTCCATTGGGTATCGGTTTTAAAGGTTTTTGTATGAGGCTCCGCTTTCAACACCGTAGCAACGACAAACATGCAGAAGAATAGTGGCAGGACCTTTGAGAGAGAGCGCATGACAATGAGTGAGTTGGAGTTGGGCTAATGAGACGCGGCTGGGGCTGCTGCCGAGATATCTGGCGGGATCGGAAGATTTACGAAAGCGGCTTTCGCATTGGGAAGAGCGAGAGAAACGATCTGCTTCATGGGATGGCCTGTGCCATCATCAAGCGGAGGAGGAACCTTGAACTCCACGGCAATAACAAATGCCTGACCTTGCCTCAGGTTGGTCATGATCGCAAATGGAGCAACCGCAGTGGCCTTGGGGGCCGGAGGGACGACTGGATAAACCTCCTTGGTCCACTCATCCGTCATAACCGCTCCTGCAAAGGAAAACGGCTGCGGTGTGAATGCTCCACTCTGAAGTTCGGCCTTTGTCGTGCCAGGTGGAATAGGAACACGCACACCGATCAAGGTGGAGGGCGGTGACTTCGAGGTGGTCTGCAAGCGAACAAGCACCATTACATGATCATCGGGAAGGCGTTTCAATGACATGAGCTGCATCAGCAAGCCGGGCCAGTTGCTTTCGACTTCAAAGCGGTTAAGAGCCGCGTCCTGTGCGCTGAGTGAGGAAGTCCATATGAGCAGCAACAGAAAAAATAGATTGCGCAGGAATTTCATAAAAATGACAGGGAACATGCTCAACGAATTTCCTCCGAATAGACCACGCGATAAAGGTAACGTGGCTCCAAGGGATGATTGACGGGATCCATAAGGTCATCCCACGTACCGACGACGCCGTCCGATCCAGAGTTGGTGGTATTGCCGTAAATGCCATCCGCACCTGGATCGAGATACCTCTCCACGACAAAATGGTAACGGGTCTCGCCCAAGACACTGTCCCCAGTTTCGAACTGGCCGTAGCCAGTGTTCACATTTCGCTTCTGGATTGACTGGCCTACGACCCACACTGAAAAGACATTGCTCTGTGTCGTGAGGTTACCCACAATTTGACGGACAAGGTCATTGCGTGTGAGATTTTTCACCGGACGAAGTGCCGCGATTTCCGGGACGTTGCAAATTTCACCGGGCATACGAAAAGGACCATTGGTCCGAATATAATTTTCAATTGCTGTGGCGATGCCTGTTTCGTTGACGGAAGACCCTGACGTCAAAGTCGATGAAGAACCGCTTGCAACGAGTGTCTGGTTGACCATGAGACCGTGCAAGATTGCCTGAAGCGGTGTATCGCGTGAGATACCTACTGCGGCGGTAGCGACATTAGTAGTATAGATTACCGTCCCGTTGGGATTGATACGACCAGAGGTAGCCCCTCCATAAGTTCCCTGCGGTTTGATTGTTGAGGGGATGGTAAACAGATCGAGCATTGCCCAGTCCGGATAAGCCTTGCTCGAGGAATTTCCAGTCGTTTGACTCGCTGTTTCTGTAGAAGGGGCGAAGCTTATCAAGCGGTAAGGCGTGCCATGCTGGCTGCTGTAGGCAACTGTCTCATCGTCAGGAATAATGCCGGTACGCACATATTGCAGAAATCCGATATTTGGCATACGCGCACTACGCGGATAGGCAGTGCCAGTCAAAGCCGGCAGCCAAAAGGAATCCGGGTCGTAGTGCGGATCATTTATCGCCGCGGTATTTACGCCGTTGTTATATCGGGAGATGCCTTTTTGAAAGGTGTTTGGAGCAGCTGGATCGGGGGGAACCCCAATTGTATTTGCTGAACCGCTGCCTGTCACCCAGTCCCCGGGAAATTTATTCACCAAAGGATCAGCGACTTCGGCGTGCCACCAATCACCGGCGTTAGTATTCGGGACCGTTATCGTAAAATTAACCGGAATGATGGAACTCTTAACCCGGCTTATGGAAACGGTGGTACCGGCAGTAGTTGGATCATCAGCGGATAAAGTAATCGCCTCATTCGTGAAAGCGGTAGTCGGCCCCCGTTTTGCCTCTAACGGCACAGGGTCAAGATCGCCATGCAAAATGAAAGACGTTATGTTTATTCCCCCGGAAAAAGTGACTGAAGTTGCTCCGGGCTTCATTGGAAAATCCGTGGCAGGCAGCTCGTTTTGCACACACCAATACATTCCAGGATAAAAGGCATAAGTTGCTGAAGTTGAATATCCAGTATTGAATGAATACAACCGGAATAAATCAGCGTAAGACACCCCACCCTTGCCTGTCCCCAGATACTGGCCATTAAATGCCGTATATGAACCGGAATAAATTGCATAAGGGTGATATAATGCTGCTCTAGCCTGGTCGGGATCAGGCATCGGTGTTCCAGTTCCTGAGGGATTTCCCAAAAAATCAATCCCTGCATCATTGTGAAGCAACGTATCGTGCCAAAAGCTGTTGGGAGGAATCGTCGACGACAAATTCGGAGGCGCTTTACTGGGGGGCATATCCTGCACGTTTAACCACCTCTGCCTTGCCGCATCGCCATTCACAATGCTTGAGCCAGTGGACACGGGTGAACCATTATTACTTGGATTATAGTTTAAGAGATCCATGCCAGCAAAACCCGCCGGGCAATACCACTCTAGATCGGTAGCCATCTCGATATATGGAGGCGTATAATTTATTTGCCCCAAAGTGCCTGTTTCCGGATAAGCGTGAACATTCATCAATATCTCGTTCACCTTGGCAAACCTTCCAATACCAGAAACCAACTGGCCACTCAAATACCCCCATGCAATTGTAGGCACGGTGTAAGTAGTCTGGCTACTCACATTGCCCATTTCAGGGGAAATAGTCTTCCCCGCTATGTCACAAATTTGCACTGCAACCGAGTCCAGTTGACGCAGGGAATATTTCCCCGTAAACCCTGTAGAAGGCTCGGCAGTTCCCGGAAATGATGGCCAATTTATGACTTTGTTGGCCCCACTACTGCCACTAAGGTATTTATCAACAAGCGCGACATTGAAACCTTCCGTCGTCCATTGGTAATAATTAGCGATAACATTAGTTCCGGTCATAAAATCTGCAACAGGGTTGTTTTGGACGAAAACCATGGGCCATGCTACGGAGCCTCCATTAACTGTGCCTATCCATGGAGTTTTCTTAGTGTATTTCTGACTGGAAGCCACACGGTCTGACGCTGTGAACCCAGGAAGTTGAGAAGGGGTGGGATAAATCTCAGTGAGCGGATTCAGAGTGATCCCATTCTGGACGAGATTAGGATTACTAACTGATGGAGAAAATCCGGGGATAAGATATATTTTCGGCTCACCGAACATATTCACCTC
>JBAVPB010000003.1:0-2378 GCA_049692655.1 Chthoniobacteraceae bacterium
AGGGGGGTGGAAAGGCTGAAGTATAAAGGCTGAAGGCTAAAGTGAAGAGTGCGAAACTCAGCTTCGGAGACATGTGCGTGACGAAACAGAGTTTCGTGGGCCAGTGCGATCCCGGGCAGAGTTTGGGATCGAGGAGGTCGAGGAGGCATAGGGGGGCGCTCATGTGTCGTAAGCGTAAACAAGGCCCGGTGCGCGATTGTTGTTTAATCTATGAGCGAACACCCGACTCCCGCATCCCCTGAATCCGCGCTCACTGAAAAAGAGGCGGCTAAAGCCAGCCAGAAAAAACTCAGGCTCATCGAGTTGCTTCAGACGCCTTTCGATGTCCGGTCCGTGGCGCTTACCGGTTTGTTTGTGCTCGCGGTGTTTTATACCATGTATTTCACGCGGGCGATCCTGCTGCCGCTGGTGCTCGCGCTGCTCGTGAGCCAGCTTCTCGCGCCAATCGTGCGCGCGCTCGCCCGCTGGAAAATCCCGCAGATGGTGGGTTCCGGGCTGGTTCTGCTTTTCCTCTGTGGCGTGTTTGGATATGGGATTTCCTTCCTGGCAGTGCCTGCGATGGGCTGGCTTGAAAAAGCTCCCTACAGTGTGCAGCAAGTGCAGAAAAAGCTCGAGCCGCTTCTGAAACGCCCGATGCAGAGAATGGCCGAGGCTTCCGGGGAAATGGCGAAGATGACCGCCCCCGCAGGCACTGATCCGGCGAAAAAGCCGATCGTCCAGGTGGAAGAGCGAAATACCCTCTCCGAACTCGCTTTCGTGCAGACACCGGAATTCATCGCGAGCGCCCTGACGTTTCTTATCCTGCTCTACTTCCTGCTCGGGTATCACGGCGTGTTTCTCGGGAAGCTGGTGAAAGTCATCCCGCGATTTACCGACAAGAAAACTGCGGTCGCCATTACGAATGATATCGAGGCAAAAATATCGTCCTATCTGGTGACTGTGACGATGATCAACACCGGGCTCGGATGCGCCATCGCGGTCAGCATGTATTTCCTGGATATGCCGAATCCCCTGATGTGGGGCGCTGCCGCGGCAGTCCTGAACTTCGTGCCTTATCTCGGCGCTTTTGTTGGCATCGTGACTATGACGCTCGCGGCGTTGCTGAGTTTTCACAGCCTCGGGCATGTGCTCCTGGTGCCGGGGGCCTATCTCGTGCTTGCCGTGCTGGAGGGTAATTTCGTGACTCCGTTTCTCCTCGGGCGTTCGCTGACGCTGAATCCCCTCGCGATCGTGATCTCGGTGATGTTTTGGGGCTGGATGTGGGGCATTATCGGGATCATCCTTGCGGTGCCGATTCTCGCGACGATGAAGATTTTGTGCGATCACATTGAGCCGCTGGCTCCGATCGGGGAGTTTTTGAGTGATTAGGAGCATTTTGATATCAGTTTGCCGGGTGGCGATTTTTCTGGGGTTGGTGCGTAGTGGGAGGTGAAGATCCGGCGTCGCCTGGGCTATGCCGGGACAAGGGTGGGTTTTTTGGCGTTTTGTTGCGCGAGGATGTCGCCGGATAGCAGGCAGGGGTTGGAGGAAAAAGTTCGTTGCGGCGGGACACCGCAACCAGCACGCGGGACGAGTGCGCTCCCCGGAAGAAGAGGTTGCGTTTTGCGGGGTGTGATGGGTCTTGGGGTGATGGGGCGTCTCTCGAGGGCTTTTCGGCGAGCCGCCGAAAAGGGCATTCGAGCCGAATGCGCTACTTGCATGACCGTCAATAACGGAGTGTTGTCCAAATTCTTGAGATTGAGAGGATAGGGAATGGCGTATTTTGGGTTTGGAGGCTTAATGCAATTGACAAAATCGGGCGGGAAGCCTTTGAGAGAGGGATGAAAGGCGTGTCCATTTACGATGACTTTGGACGAAAGTGTCAAGAGTCAAGGGCTGACCCCGTAAGCTTTTTATACCAAGCCGGATTTGATTGTGATCACTCAGCATTCATTTGCAATGGATTATTGGTCGGAAGAGGCTAGCGCGGACTGTGTCACGAGAAAGCGCGACCCTCCACTCTCCCTTTGACGGCGATGCAACCAGACCCGTATCGCTTGACCGAAAGGCACAATTGTGGCAGTTTCGTGTCATGGCTAAATCAGCAATCCTACGCGCCCGTGTTGATTCCGAGAAAATCACCGGCGCCGAAACTGTTTTTTCGAAGTTGGGTATTTCCACGGGTGACGCAATCAACCTTTTTCTGGGGCAGGTCTGCATCCAGAAGGGCATCCCCTTTGCCCTGACCACGCGGTCCCGCCTCGATTTGAGCAACGCCACCATCGGGGAGATTGAGGCCCGCTATACCGAACGGATTCCCAACGCGGAAACCACTGCTGCCCTGAATGAGAAACCTGCCAAATCCCGGCGTCACAAAACCGCGGCGCAGGCTCTCAAGT
>JBAVPB010000004.1:0-7353 GCA_049692655.1 Chthoniobacteraceae bacterium
CACGATCGGGGTGCTGTCGATTGCGGCGCTCCCTCTTTCCGCCAAACAACCCACCATCCGGAAAGCCATCCCGGTCGATCCCCCCGACACTCTTCCTGAATATGTGCCTACGGGTGAAGTGCCGGCAGTGAAAGCCGCATCGGTCATTGTGATCGATGCCCATACCGGCAAGACGTTGTACGAAAAAAATGCGGATGAGCATCGCGCCCCCGCCAGCACGCAAAAGCTTCTCACCGCCTTGATCGTTGCGGAAAGCGGCAACCTCGACAACTTTGTGACGGCGGAAGCCGAGGACACATGGGCCGAGCCCGTAGTGCTCGGCCTCAAGCCTGGCGACACCTACACCCGCCGCAATTTGCTCACGGTGCTGCTCGTGCATAGCGTCAACGATGTGGCCCGTTGCCTCGCCCGCGACAATGCAGGCAATGTGGATGATTTCGCGGTGAAGATGAACCGCAAGGCCGCCGAGCTCGGCATGACGAATTCCCATTTTGTAAATCCAAACGGCCTCCCCGCGCCCGGCCAGTATTCCACGGCTCGCGACATGTCAAAGATAGCGATGGCTGATTATGAGAACCGCACCATCCGTTCCATCGTGGCGACCAAGGACCTCTGGTTTCAGTTTGCGGACGGCCATGTCCGGGAGTTCAAGAATACCAATCGCGTCCTGCGTGCCTGCTCGTTCTGCAACGGCATGAAGACCGGCTATACCGAGGCCGCCGGGCGTTGCCTCGTCTGCAGCGGCACAATCGGGAATCGTGATGTCATAGTCGTGGTGCTGGGCGACAGCACCCGCACGGTCTGGCGCGATGCCTATTTCCTGCTGGCGTGGGGACTCTCGTCCGAAAAACGGTTCGACTGAAATGAACGCCGCGCACCATTCCACGGAGAAAGAATCTGCAACATGGCGCGCAGCATAGAGAGCCAGTTGGCCGACCTGAAGTCGCGGTCCCTCCTCCGGCGTTTGCGGACGATTGATTCGGCATGCGGGACGGTGATCCAGACCGCCGGTCGCGAGTTGGTCAATTTTTCTTCGAATGATTATCTTGGCCTCGCCTCGGAGCCCGCGTTGCGCGAAGCTGCGAAGAGGGCGATCGATGAATTCGGAGTCGGCTCAGGGGCGTCCCGGCTCATTTGCGGTACGCTCACGCCCCATGTGCTGCTGGAAAAAACGCTCGCGGAATTCAAGCGCACACGCGCCGCCCTCACATTTTCCAGCGGCTACGCGACGGCAGTCGGCGCAGTGACGGCGCTGATGGGAAAAAACGACATCGTGATCCTCGACAAGCTCTGCCACGCGTCACTCATCGATGGCGTGAAGCTTTCCGGCGCGACGGCGCGCGTGTTCCCGCACAATCACATGGGCAAACTGGAGAGCCATGCGAAATGGGCGAGAGAGCAGGGGAACGATGCCCGGATTCTCATCGTGACCGAATCCGTTTTCAGTATGGACGGGGATCGGGCCCCACTTGCCGACATCGTGGAGATCAAGGCCCGTTACGGCACACTCCTGATGCTCGACGAGGCCCACGCGGTCGGGGTCATCGGCGATCACGGACGCGGGCTTGCGGACAGGCTGGGGCTTGCTGACCAGGTGGATATCCACATGGGGACATTAAGCAAGGCCCTCGGTGGGAGCGGTGGCTATATTTGCGCCAGCCAGGGGATCATCGATCTGTTGATCAACAAGGCGCGGAGTTTCGTTTATTCCACCGCCCCGGTCCCAGCGGTGGCCGCCGCCGCAACTGCGGCTGTGGAGTTTCTTGCGTCCGATGAAGGCCCGGTCCGCATCAAAAAACTCCGGGATAATCTGAACCAGTTCGCAGAGGAGCTGCCCGGGCAGTTCTTGAAAGGCTCCGCGCCGCAAAGCGCGATCATCCCGATCATCATTGGCTCTGAAGATACCGCTGTCGCCGCGTCCCAATGGCTGCTGGAGAGCGGTTTTTTTGTCTCAGCCATCCGTTATCCCACGGTGGCAAAGGGCGCAGCCCGACTCCGTGTCACTATTTCGGCGGCCCACACGTCGGAACAGATCAACAGCCTCTGCAAGGCGCTCGCCGCTTTGAAGGATAATCTGCGCACTGCATGAACCCTTTAATTTTTACGTGCTATTTCCAGCAGGTGATTTTATAACCCCCCCTCTTATGGCAAGAAAACTCTCTCTCCCTCTCCAGGTTTTGGAACAGATCCAAGGCGCCCGCAACCGGCTCACAAAGTCCAATGTCCTGGTCGGTCTGGATGGCTTCGTCGATACGATCCTGCATGTGGTGGATAAGCGGGAATCCGCGACGAAATACACGCGCATCGAAAAGATCGCGGAGTTTGGAAAGCGCATCACCGCAGCCTCCGGCCTGAGCATGAATTTCGAAATGGTCACGCAGATGATCAAGCTGGGCGGCAACGGCCCCATCATGGCAAACGCCCTCGGCAGCTACGGGACGCGCGTCAGCTACGTGGGCAACCTTGGCTCGCCGAATGTGCATCCCATTTTTGCCGACTTTGCAAAATCCACCGATCTCTATTCCATCGCCGAGCCCGGCTATACCGACGCGATCGAGTTCGCGGATGGCAAGCTCATGTGCGGCAAGCACGGAAGCCTCAAGGAAGTGAACTGGGCCACCATCCTCAAGCATCTTCCGGAGGAAAGATTGATCGAAAAATTCACGGATTCGTCGCTCATCGCTCTCGTGAACTGGACGATGCTCCCCTGCATGGGCGACATCATGCAAAAAATCCTGAAACGCGTCGCCCCTTCGCTCCCGGGCGAAAGACGCTGGATATTTTTTGATCTCGCCGATCCCGCAAAGCGCACCCGCGAGGACATCGCCGCTGTGCTGAAGCTCATCGTGAAGTTCGAGCAATACTTCAAAGTCGTCCTAGGCCTGAATTTCAGCGAAGGCCGCCAGATCGGCGAAGTGCTGGGCATCAAGGCTCCTGGCGATTCCCACGAGGAGGTCACTATGCACGCCGCCCGCATCCAGGAAAAACTGAAAATCAACACGGTGGTCATCCATCCGACCCATTTCGCAGCGGCAGCCAACGCGGATGGAGCGACCTACGTGGTTGGCCCTTACACGGCGAAGCCGAAGATCACCACCGGCGCAGGGGATCATTTCAATGCGGGATTCTGCATTGGCCGTCTCCTGAACGGCGATCTCGCGACCAGCTTGCAAATCGGTGTGGCGACTTCCGGTTTCTACGTAAGGCAGGCAAAAAGCCCGCGCTTGGAGGATTTGAAGAAATTTCTTCAGACACTCTAAAAGAGACAAATCGCCTCCATGATGGAAAACGAAGGAAATTCTTGGACTAAACGCCGTTTCCTTGCATAGTAACCGTTCCATTTTTGCCTGACGGCGTTTTTTGGTAATTTAACACTATATAATACGAACATGATTTACGAGCAGCTTCTCACTTTGGCCGACGCGGCGACACCTCCTTCACAGGGCTTGGGAGGGCTTATACCGCCGATGATTTGTATTTTTGTCATCTTGTATTTCATGATGATCCGCCCGCAAAACCAGAAGGCAAAACAGCAGGCTGCGCTCATTGACTCGGTCAAGACCGGAGACAAGGTCGTCGTCGCAGGCGGCATTCATGGTCTGGTTGCGAATGTAAAGGAAACCACGGTGATCGTGAAAGTGGCGGACAACGTGAAGCTCGAGGTGGAGAAATCCGCCGTCCTCAGCGTCACCAAACGCAGCGAAAACGAAGCTTCCGCAGCAGTTTGATTTTTATTCCCTCCTCTCAGTTGTTTAACCCCTTATTTTTATTTCGATGAGCCCGGCCTGGACATTTATTTACGGTTTAATTCTTCTCGTTATCTTTGGTTGGTATTTTGCCACTGACCTTGGCCGGCGCAAACGCATCCTCGGCACCGTGCTCACGGTCCTCCTGATCGCTTTCTGCATCGAGGCTGTATATCCGCCTCTCAGCATAAAGGACGCCTCAGGCAAAGTCCTCATACCGGGTAAAATTCATCTCGGACTAGATTTGCAGGGCGGCACCTCATTCCTGATCCGCCTTAATCCTCCCGAAGAAAAGGATGGCAAAAAGAACATCACCCCGGACATGGTCGAGCAGGCCGTGGAAGCGATCCGCAAGCGCGTGGATCAATTCGGCGTGAGTGAGCCGATCATCACTCCTGAAGGGACAGACCGCATCCTCGTGCAGATTCCGGGTCTCGATGCGGATCATATCGAAGAAGCGCGCAAAACCTTGAAGCAAGTAGCCAAACTCGAGTTCAAGCTCGTCTATCCCGGCAGTTCGACGCTTCTACAGGAAATTACGGACAAGCAGGCCGTGATCCCACCCGGATATTCCATCGAAACCCTCAGCGAGAAGCGCGATGGCAAGCCCATCGAAAGAAAAATGCTCGTCAAAAAGAAAGCCGATCTTCTGGGCGAACGCGTGACCCATGCCAATGCCTATTTTGACTCCGAGGGCTGGGGTGTGGCGCTGGAATTTGATTCGCAGGGAGCCGATGAATTTGGCCGGCTGACAAAGCAGGTAGCCAATGAGCGCTCGGCGATGGCGATCGTTCTGGACGGCGCGGTAATTTCCGCTCCCGGCGTCGATCACGACAAATATTCTGAAGGTATTCTTGGTGGCCGTGCGCAAATCAGCGGCGGCGGTATGAATGAGCAGGAAGCGCGCGATCTCGCCAGCGCACTCGAAAACCCGCTGCAAACTCCGGTTGTCATCGAAGAGGAACGCGGCGCTTCCGCCACGCTTGGTATGGATTCGATCAAGAGCGGTGTCAGCGCAGGCCTTGGTGGTCTTGCGCTCGTGCTGATTTTCGTTGTCGTTTACTATCGTTTCGCCGGTCTGGTCGCGGTTTTCGGGTTGGTCGTGAATATCATTTTACTATTCGGCGCGATGGCGATGTTCGGCTTCGTCCTCACGCTGCCTGGTATCGCAGGTGTGATTTTGACCATAGGTCTGGCGGTGGACGCGAACGTACTGATTTATGAACGCTTGCGCGAGGAATTGGCTACGGGCAAATCCCTGAGTTCCTCTGTCGAGGCCGCTTATGACAAGGCTTTCAGCGTTATCTTCGACGCCAATGCCACGACATTGATCACCGCAGCCATTCTCTTCATGAAGGCAAGCGGTCCGGTGAAAGGTTTCGCCGTGACGCTCACAGCCGGTATCATTGCGTCTGTATTTGCAGCGATGATCGTGACCCGTACCGCCTTTGGCTGGGCATTGGAAACGGGCTTCCTGAAGAAAGTGACCCTCATGCATATCCCGTGGATCACGGATAAAAACCATGATTTCCTCGGCAAACGCTTCCTTTGGATCGGCATCTCCCTCACCGTGATCGTGATCAGTACCGTAGGCTTCACCATGCGCGGCGACAAAAACTTCGGCATTGATTTCAAGGGCGGCGATCTGCTGCTGCTTGAGCCCACAAAAGCCCAGGTTTCCGAAACGGAAGTTCGTACTGCGCTCGAGCCGCTTAACCTGAACCCGGAGATCCAGAAGGAGCACGACGCCGCGTTGAGCAAGGACTACATTTCCATCCGCAGTCCGTTCCAGACGAGCGAGGAAATCAAAACCCAGTTGGATAAATCGCTTCCCCAAGCCGGATTTGAAGTGCGGCAGCAGGACAAGGTGGGCAAGCTTGTGGGTGGTGAGATGGCGCACAATTCGCTCATCGCATTGGGCCTCGGCATGCTCGGTATTTTGATTTATGTGACCATGCGGTTTGAGTTTTCCTTTGCAATCGGCGCGCTGGTGGCTTTGCTGCACGATATCATTATCACGGTCGGCCTTTTCGCCATTTTCGGGCGTGAACTTTCCCTCGTGATGGTGGGCGCTATTCTGACCATTGCCGGTTATTCCATCAACGACACCATCGTGGTTTACGATCGTATCCGCGAGGGTCTGCACAGCGGCAGGAAAGGCAGCATCCAGTCGATCATGAATGCGTCGATCAACGAAACCCTGAGCCGCACGCTGCTTACGAGCGGTTGCACGCTCCTCTCGGTTGCAGCGCTCTTTTTCTTCGGGGGTCCTGTGCTGCACGACTTCGCATTTGCGATCCTCATCGGCATCGTTGTAGGCACCTACTCCTCCATTTTTATCGCCTCGCCCATCGTGCTTTGGTGGTCAGGCAGAAAAGGCCAGAGCCTCAAGAGCGAAGTGGCGAAGCCCACGACGCCGTCTCCTGCAAAAATTTAATACAGTTTCTTGGATAACGGAGTTTTCCGTTTGGCCTTGGCTTGGAAGATAGGCAGAGAGAATATCGAATTTTGGCTTGCCGGTTATCATGCAGAATAGATAATAATTCTATTTTCTGCCTGTGAAGACGTTTTCCACTTACTTCCTATTCTTTGAAAATAAAGCGGGGCATTTGCGAAAGGCCTACAAGATATGCCTGCTCATCGGTCTTGCTCTCAATCTCGTTGCTGTCGTCCTAATAAATTTAGGGGTCCTCAAGCGGCCTAAAAGTGAAGCGACTGTGAAATCGACCCCGGCGCCTTTGCCGGCGCATTATTTGGAAAATGTGCAGACTGATCCGCGGTAGCCAATCGTCTGCTTTCGCAGCAGGCTCTGCATCAAAGAGTACCGATGGCGGGACTCGAACCCGCACGACCCGTTAAGGTCAACGGATTTTAAGTCCGTTGCGTCTGCCATTTCGCCACATCGGCAACTGAGGATTGCTACCCACTTTGCACGCATCGTTTTATCAGCGCACGGGATGCCCGCAATCGAAAAGTGCGGGGACTTTGGAATGGGGCGTTTATTGCAGGGATCCGTGATAGCTGACGGTTGGCAAGGGTTGGTAACGGTTGATTAGCCCTGACACGAGGAGAGGGGCGGAATAATCCGGAATTCCTTCCGTTGGTTTGGTTTTTTTGAATTTTTCAGCCTTTTAGACGTTGTGGATTACATGTATGGTCGCTGTCTGACGCACCGGTATGACGGTGCCCGCCGAGGCGCATGAAAGGAACACCATGAATGCAAATGAACCGGGTCAAGAGTTGCCGAAGCTTCCTGCTGAATTGAGTGGGGCGGCGCTGGTCGCCCGCCTGGCGGTGATCGGGGCGGTGCTGGGGGGTGTCGTGGGGTTGTTTTTGTATGTGGGTGGATGGTTTGCGCCGCACAGGCTCTCGCCGGCGGTGATGGTGAATGCTTTTGAGCTGGCGAATGGGAAGCATCCCGGGTTTCGCCGGAACCATGCGAAGGGGGTTGGCGTTACAGGTTACTTCGAGGGGAATGGGAATGGCGTGGCGTTGTCGAAGGCTTCGGTTTTTCTTCCGGGGCGGGTGCCGGTCATTGGCCGGTTTGCGCTGGCGGGGGGACAGCCCTATGCGGCGGATGCGCCGCATACGGTGCGCAGCATGGCGA
>JBAVPB010000005.1:0-2125 GCA_049692655.1 Chthoniobacteraceae bacterium
CATTCTTCACTCCACGGTCTGCCTGCGGGATATTGCCCAGCAACGAATGGTAAACACACGTCGCCAGTGCGCCGCTTTGCACATCAACCACATTCCCCGGTTCGCTGCGGACATCCCGCAACGACAACGTCTCATCAGCCGTCGAAGGAGCCCCTCTCGGAGTGATCGAAAATACCTCGAACCCGCTTGCCTGCCCATTTTCCGAGGAGGCATTGAAATGGACACTCACAAAAATGCTGTCGGGCGTCTGGTTGGCGACCTGCGGACGCTCTTCCAGCGGGATGAGCACATCCGTGCTCCGCGTCATTTTTACTTCATAGCCGCAATCAAGGAGAATCCTCCGTGCACGCAGGCACACATCCAGGGCGAAATCCTTTTCATTGCCATACCGGCTTACCGCACCTTTGTCATTGGCTCCGTGCCCTGGGTCCAGCACCACGGTTTTTACCGGGCTCATGTTCGGGATAAATTCGGGCCGGAGGGAAGGCTCAATGATTTTTGCAAGATCCAGCCGCGAGAAAAGAATCTTGTCCCCCATCTCGACCACGGGGAACGCGAGCCAGTGCTTCACCCCGTTGATCTCAATTTCGCGGCTGTTCAGCGTGACTTGCATCTGGGTTTTGCCCGAGTCCAGACCGATCACATTATTCACCGGTGCAAGGTGGCTGGCAAATCCGTAAAACTCCTCGACCTGTTGCAAGGAGACATAATCCCGTCCCTCAAAACGCTCTGTATGCCATGCAAAATCCGCCGCGCGTGATACGCTGGCGAATAGCACTAGGAACAGCAAATTTCGGATGACAGGATGCATTGATCTTAAATCTCTGAATCAGGTGATAATTTATATAGCATGGATTCGCCTTGAATTCAAAAGCAACTTGCCAGCCATTCCACTGTATTTTTGGGAAAAGCCCTGAAAAAGAGGCCGCCGGGTATCATAGTGATGATTGACACACTGGGGAAGAGCTTGAATATTCGCAGGCTGTGACGCGATTTTCGTTGCTCTCAAACATTCTTTTTTTTGCTGGCTGTGCCTCTATGGCAGCCACCCCGTCTGTCGCGCCACAGGAGCCTCAAAAATCAGCCGTTTATTACATGACGGATGACTCTGCCATCGACGATTACCACGATGATCCGGCAGCCGTGCGGAAAATGGTCGATTACGTGGTGATGGCAACTACCAATACAAACGATGTCGCCAGCGCATGGCGCTCACTCGTCAAACCCGGCGATCGCATAGGCATCAAGATTTCGGCGGCCGGCGGAAAATCCTTTTCGAGTCACAAGAGCGTGGTGGAAGCCATTGTCGAGGGATTGGAAAGCGCGGGGATCACGAGGAAGGACATCATCGTCTGGGATCGAGAGGGTCTCGCGGTTGCAGGTTATACGAATCATGAGGGCTATCAGGTGCGTTCCATCGAATCCGCATCCGGACAGGGCTACGATCCGGAGGCTGTGATCTCCTCGGGCATTCTGGGCAAACTCATCTGGGGCGACCTGGATTTTGCAAAAAGAGACGTAAAGCAGCACAGCATCATTCCACAGGAGCGCGACCAACTCAGTCAGGACAGCCACCTTTGCAAAATATTGAGCCACGACGTGACGAAGGTGATCAACGTTCCCGTGCTCAGCACCTCGGAAGCATGCGGCATAGCAGGTTGTCTCTACAATATGACGGTGCCAAACGTGGACAACTGGCGGCGCTTTGGCGGGAGCGATTCGTTCATTTGCGATCTCTACAGTGACGACCGCATTGGCAAAAAAGTCGTGATCAATATCATGGATGGTTTGCTTGCCCAGTATGCAGGAGGCCCGGAGTTCCAGCCGAATTACTTGTTCCGTCACGCTTCGATTTACGCCAGCAAAGATCCGGTGGCGCTGGACACAGTCGCCCTTGCCCATATCGAGCAATGGCGCGCGCAGGCTAAATTGCCCCGGATCGCTCCACAGGCTGCTTATCTCCCGACCGCATCGCAGATGGGACTCGGCGCCATCACAGGTGACATGATCGACTTGCGGCAGATCCGGCCGAAGTGACTACGATGGCCCCTTTGTCTAAAGAATCCCAGGATCTTGGCGGAGCGCTTCTCGCATCGGTATCCCGGTCATTTTATCTTTCGATCAA
>JBAVPB010000006.1:0-14162 GCA_049692655.1 Chthoniobacteraceae bacterium
GAGACGCAGACGGTGGTGATCTGCGGGAGGAACGAGGAGTTGCAGGCGCGCGTGGCGGCGATCGTGGGGGTGGGGAATCCGCGGTTCAAGATCATGGGTTACTCGGACAAGATGCATGAGCTGATGAAGATTTCTGATTTGTTTGTGGGGAAGCCGGGGGGACTGACGACTTCCGAGGCGCTGGCGTGCGGGTTGCCGATGGCGATCCTGTCGCCGATCCCGGGGCAGGAGGAGCGCAATAGCGATCACCTGCTGGAGGACGGAGCGGCGATCAAGTGCAATGAGATGACGACGATTCCGTTTAAGATCGACCGGCTGCTGGACGATCCGGGGCGGCTGGACCGGATGAGGCAGAATGCGCAGAAGCTGGGCCGGCCGGACGCGGCGCGCACGATCGCGCGGACGCTGATCGAGGATGACCTGCCGCCGATGACGCTGAATGCGAAGGCGCGGGATGCGATTGCGCAGGCGGCTACGGGGGAGATTTGAGAAGGCTGAAGTATAAAGGCTAAATGCTAAAGTGAAGCTACAAGCAGGCAGTTAACTGATTATGGCCGAGCTCGATTCCGGCGTAGTTGATATGATCGTGGTATGGATCACGTTTTTGCAGCATGCGCATATACTAACCATTTCCACTCTTTCCGTCAATTTGTCCCACGAGGGAGGGCAAAAACGCGCATGAGATGCGGGGCGCGATATGTTCTTGCTGGATTTCCTCGTAATTGATGGCGGTATTTTTGATTTTGATTTATCCATCGCGACGATGATTTGCCGCCATGCCGATTGACCAAACTCCCAATCACGATGAGCTGGTGGAACCCTTTCTCTGGGGGGTAGCGACGTCGCCTTACCAGTCGGAGGGAGGATATAATGGGGCGGGCGAGCCGCAGACGAACTGGGCGGGGGCGGAGAGACGCAAGGAGGTGATGGTGACGGGAAGGGCGTCGGAGTTCTGGACGAAGTTCCCGGAGGATTTTGCGCGGTGCCGGGCGATGGGGCTGAATGCGTTCCGGCTGGGGATGGAGTGGAGCCGGGTGCAGCCGACTGTGCGCGATGAGGCGGGAGCGACGCCGGATTTCGATGACGTGGCGCTGGATCACTATGCGAGGATATTTGCGGAGTGCCGGAGGGCGGGCATGGAGCCGGTGGTGACGCTGCATCACTTTGTGCATCCGGCGTGGCTGGGGAGTGATCCGTGGCTGGAGGCGGGGACACCGGAAAAATTCACGGCGTATGTGCGGCATGCGGTGAAACATGTGAATGAGAGGCTGACGGGGGAGCATGGGATGGGGCCGCTGCGGTATTTCATCACGATCAATGAGCCGAACATGCTGGTGCTGAATACTTATCTCGGTAACCAGTTTCCCTCGAAGGCAGGGCGCCGGATCCGCCTGATGACTCAGGCTTATGACGGGCTGCTGACAGCGCATGTGGGGGCGTATAATGCGATCCATGATCTGTATGCGGCGGCGAAGTGGCAGATGCCGGTGGTGACGATCAATAACTATTGCAGCGATCTTTACTGGTCGGACAAGCTGCTGCTGGATCTGCTATGCGTGGCGGAGCGGAAGGTGCCGCGCGCGGAGGTGAAGGCGTATATCCACGGGAAGAGCGATGAATTTGAAAGGGCGTTTTGCGATGCGGGGATCCCGCTGCGGAAGGATGTGCCGTATTATTTCGGGGCGGTGATCAAGCGGGTGAGCAACTGGCTGGGGTGCCGCAATTTTGAGGTGGGACATTTTGAGGGGTTGCTGGATTCGATTTATGCGTCACCTCGGGCGCGGCTTTTTGATTGCGTGGGGCTGGATTACTACGATCCGTTTGCGGCGCATGTGTTCCGGCTGCCGGTGCTGTGGGACCATGAATTCAAGAACAAGTCGCTGCGGTCATGGGTGATGAACACGATCACGAGCAAGTGGTGGGACTGGCGTGTGTTGCCGCGGGGGCTGCATTTTTTTTGCAGCTATTACACAGCGGATTTCGGGAGACCTGCTCTGATCGCGGAAAACGGGATGGCGATCCGGCGGCGGAAGGACAACAGCCACTCGCGGAGGAGGGATGGGATTTCGCGGAGTGAGTTCTTGAGGCTGCATGTGCGGGAGGTTGTGCGGATTGTGGAAGAGGGAATCCCGCTGATGGGGTACTTACACTGGTCGCTGTTCGATAACTATGAGTGGGGGACTTTCACGCCGCGCTTCGGGCTTTTCTCGATTGATTATGAAAAGGGGACGGAGCGGCTGGCGGAGGATGGAATGGGAGACCGGCCATCGGAGACTTATGCGGCGCTGATCAGGGAGGCACGGGGAGAATCAGCGAACTTCCAACTTTGAACGTCCAACGTCGAATCACTGATTTCCTCGATCAATTTGTCATTTTCGTTAGTCCATCGGGCCGTGGCCGGAGATTCCTTCTGGTGGCGGGCCGCAGTAAGGGCCGGCCTGGTCGCCTACTCCGCGATAGAGGGCCTGGAGGACGTTGATGGGCGGGGCGGGATAGCGTTTCAGACCGGGTCGAAAGGTGAGGAGGAAGAGCGTGTAGCGTTCCTCGGGAGTTTCCTCGTGACGGGCGCGGCGGCTCTGGTCGATGACGGTCCAATCGCCGAGGGTGGAGAGGAACGCGCGGTTTGCGTAGGGGCTGATGACATAGACCTGCGGGGCGGTGATGCGCTCGTCGCGGAGATAGGTCACGTTGTGGATGAGGAGTGTGTCGGGCTTCAAGTAGAACTGGAAGCGGAAGAAGTCGAGAGAGCCGAAGGCATCTATGATGACAGGCGTGCCGGCAGCGACATCGTTGGGGACGCGATGGATGAACTCGATGTCGCCGGAGTGGCTTTCGTCCCATTTTGCGAGGACGCTCTGGCCCCATGCGGCGATGATCACGAAACCTGCGATGAATGCGGTGAGAACGGTGCGCCCATTCTTTTTTTCCAGGCCGCGGGCGATGCCGGTGATCATGCAGAAGAAGACGATACCCATCGCGATAGAGATCCAGAGCGGGCCCGGGATTTTGTGGAGAATGGCAAGGGTGACGAATGCAGCGAGACCGGGAAGGCCGATGCAGAGGGCGCCGCAGAGCGTGCTGCCCCATTTTTTTGCGGAGCGGCGGAGGAGTTCATCTAATTGGCGGAGGCCGAAAGCGGCGAGGACTGCGTACGCGGGGAGGATGGCGACGAGGTAGTGGTGGTGTTTCCGTGCGGGAGCGGAGACGGCGAGGAGCGGGGCAAGCGCCCAGCAGAGGAGGAATCGTTTTGCCTGGGGATCGTCGTTGCGGCTGCGCCAGATGAAGACGAGGCCGAGAATCCAGACTGGCGTCCATGGCGCGGTGGTCCAGAGGATACAGATGAAGTAATACCAGAACGGTTCGTGGCCGAAGGGGCCGGTGAAGTCGTATTTATAGTTGTCCCACAGCGAGGGATACTGACGCCATGCGTAATACGACCAGCTTACGGTGATGGCGGCGAAGAGGATCGAGCCCCATAACCAAATGTAGCGGAAGGGGCGTTTCTCAAGCCATGAAAGAAGCAGGAAACTGCCAGTTGCGGCGACGACCTCGATGGCGCCGACGAGCGGACCTTTTGCTAGGCTGGTCATGCCGAGGACGATGAAAAATGCCCAGACAGTCCACGGTCGATTCCCGAAAAAATTGCGGCGGGTGTCGAGCGGCGCGCCATTGCGCGGAAACTCGGTGGCCGCGAAGAGGGCGAAGCAGACGGCTACCAGGAATGCGAGGTAGATGTCATCCTCGGCCTGACCGGCGTAGAAATAGAATTCGTACATCGTCGCCAGTGTGATGCCGCTGAGGAGGCCGATCTGGCGGCCGAACAACCGCGCAGCGATGGATGCGACGAGCAAGAGCGTAAACAGTCCCATGAGCGCGGACGGGAGGCGCACGATCCAGACTTTGTCGAGGTGCCCGAAGACGTGGCCGGTGATGAGTTCGATCCAATGTGGAAATGGCGGGCGCTCAAGCCATGGGCGCTCGCCGCTGTGCGGGAGGAGCCATTCACCGGTGGCCATCATTTCGCGCGAACACTCGGGGAGACGCGCCTCGTGCATCGTGAGCGCTTTGCCGCTGAAGAGGCAGTAGCCGAAAAGGAGGAGCGCCAGGAGCGTAAGCAAGGCGTAATCGCTGGAAGCGAGTTTGCGGTCGAAAGGAGAAGGAATCATGGCGAGGTTAAAAGCGAAGGCATGTCATGCGCGTTTAAGAGTTCCTTGTTCAAGGTTCAAAGTTCAAGGTTTTTGGCAATTCGTAGTTTTTTTACTCGGATTTACTCGGATTTACCCGGATACGGTCGGATAGAAGCATGGGTTTTTGCGCAGTTTTCTGGAGTGGGATTGAGTGGGATAAAATGAGAAGGATGAAGGCTAAAGTATAAAGGATGAAAAGGGGAAGTTCATGCGGATTAAGGTGCCAAAGGTAGTAAATAAACTGCTATTTATCATCTTCACATTATTTCAAAAACGCTGCCCAAATGCAATAAAAATGTTAGTTTTATTGCAAAATATTTCACAAACCGACCTTTTTACAGGGAAATTCAGTCCCCCCGCCTGTTAGCTAAGAACCGGAAAACGGTCTTTCCTTTTTCCAGAAACGGGGCTTGGCTCCGTGACTTCGATGTTCCCTGCATTCCTTACGACGATCTTTTTTGCGCTGTCGGCGATCTTTGCATCGAGGTCTGCACGGGTGCTGGGCGCGGCGACGGCGAACCTCGGCCGGATGTGCGTGGCGCTGCTGCTGCTGGGGGTGTGGGCACACACGATGGGACAGGGATTGCATGGGACGTCGCTCGGTTGGTTTCTTACCAGCGGTCTGGTCGGCTACGGGCTGGGTGACATCGGGCTGTTCCTGGCACTGACGCGCATCGGGCCGAGATTGACGATGATGCTGGTGCATTGTCTCGCGGTGCCGTGTGCGGCGGTCGCGGAAAATTTGTGGCTCGGGACGACGATGACGGCCGGGCAGATTATTTGTATTTGTGTAACCCTCGCCGGCGTGTGCATCGCTCTTACGCCGATCCATCGTCATAATCTTACGCGCGGCATGTTTTTGGGAGGCACTTTTTTTGGGATATGCGCGAGCCTGGGGCAGGCGGGCGGTGCGGTGATCAGCCGCAAGGCGTATCAGGTGGCGGCGTTATCGGGGTTGCACATGGATGGGGGGACGGCGGCGTACCAACGGATGATTGGCGGCATTATTATCGGAGCGTCGTTTGCGATGGCGACGCGGTTTTTTGGTCCCACCAAAGAGACTGCGGGAAATTCAGTCCCTATGGCGCGGAGTCCGGAATTGAAGAGGACGGCGTGGCTGTTTGTGGTGCTCAACGCCATCGTGGGACCGGCGCTGGGTGTCGCTTGTTTCCAATGGGCGCTCTCGATATCGCCGAGCGGGATCGTGCTGCCGATCGTCGCGACGACTCCCGTGGTGACGATCCCGCTGGCGTACTGGATGGATGGCGACAGGCCTTCGCTCCGCTCCATCGTGGGGGGCGTGATCGCGGTGGCCGGGACGGTGGCACTGGCGCTGCAGGCGTAGAATGAAAGGCTAAAGTATAAAGGCTGCATGCTAAAGTGATGTGCGCGGCTTCCTGTCCCTGCTTGACTGAAAGGTTGTCGCCCAGGCGCCCGGAGATCGCGAGCCTGCCACCCACCACCGGTAGCGTCCCGCTGATGAAAAGCAGATTCCCGGCAGCCGAAGACTCGACGCAAGCCCCCAATGGGGTCGGGGGCGCAGGCAGCACGATCACGAGCCCATTGATACGCGAAACCGGACTGCCTGCGATTGGCAGATTACCACTTGGCGCCTGCATGTGCTCCTCCATCGATCCTAATGTTTTCGCCGTTCACCATCGGGGCGGATTGCAAATAGAGCAACGCGTCCACAATTTCCGATATCTGGACCAGGCGCTGTATGGGGTGGAGTTTTTTCAGGAACTCATGGTCGTCGTTCGCATGCATCGGCGTGTCCACGACACCGGGCGAGATCGTGTTGAAGCGGATCCCGTCGGCCACGCATTCCATCGCCAGGGCGCGGTTGAATGCGGGAATCGTGGACTTGGTGAGCACGGGCAGCGAGATGGGCGCGCCCGCCAGCGGCTGGTCCGTCAATACCGTGGAGATGCCCACGACGTGCCCCGATTTCTGTTTGCGCATTTGCGCAACCACCTGCTGCGTGATGAAAAAATAACCGGCGATGTTCGTGCCGACCATCAATTCAAAATCCTCCACCGTATATTCGGTGAACGGTTTTGGCAGGTACATGCCCGCATTGTTGACGAGGAGATCGATACGCCCGAAGTGCCCGATCGTGGCGGAATGCGACAGCGGCAGCTCTTTGTTCAACGAAGTGGAGGCCGGGCACGGCCTTGCGCTGCTGCCGGCCGTCTATCGCCATGTGCTCGGCACACGGCTCACGCTGCGTCCGATCAGCCCGCGTGACCTGCCGGCCATGGACATCGTCGCCGGCCGTGCGACCAAAGGGGACCCGACGCCTGCCGCCGAAAAATTTCTACGCGAATTGCTGCGTGGCAGAGATCTCCGCAAAGATTCAGTTTAAGAGAAGGATAAAGGGGGCTCTTAGTTTTAAGCTTTAAGTTTTAAGGATGAGGGGAAATCGTCCGCAGATTGCGCAGATTAGGGGATTTGAACAGGAGGAAACGGAGAGAACAGAGAGGGAATAGGGTGTGGGTTTTTTGGTGTTTATATTGTACGGGACGTCGCCGGATAGCAGGCGGGGGTTGGGGAAAAAGTTCGTGACGGCGGGACACCGTCACCAGCACTCGAGACGAGCGCGCTCCCCGGAGGAAGGCGGTCTCGCGTGGAAGCGGTTGATGTCGAAGATGGCACGTCTCCCGGATCTTTTCGGCGGGCCGCCGAAAAGGGCATTCGAGCCGAATGCGCTACCCGGAATGTTGCTGCGACGACCAATCTTTTTTTTGGCGATCGACCTCACATTCCAACCGCATCATTACGGCTAAGAGTTCCTGGAATTAATATTTGATGCCGCAGCCGTAGGGCTGGCTGACGGATGTGGTGACTGGTTTCCCGGCCATGGCTTCATCGAGGGCAGCCTGGACGTAGTTGGTCGCCTTCGGGATGTCGGCGGGGTTGGGCGACTTGATGTTGTCGATGCCGCCTTCGTAGATCAGATTCCCTTCGGGATTGATGATGTACATGTCAGGTGTGGTCTTGGCTTCGTAGGCTTTGCCGACGACTCCGCCTTTATCGAGCAATACGGCGGTGGGAGCGGCATTGCGATCCTTCACGATCTTGTTCCATTCATCAGGGGTGTAGTTGCCCTGCTTGCCGTCCGCGGAGGAGTTGATGGTGAGCCAGATGACGCCCTTGCCGGTGAATTCCTTCTGCAATTTCTGCATGTTGCCGGAATCGTAGTGTTTGTGGACAAAAGGACAGTCGGGGTTCGTCCATTCCAGCACGACGTATTTGCCTTTGTATTGGGAGAGTGTTTCGATCTTGCCGTTGGTGTCGGTCACGGAGAAATCGGGGGCTTTGGAGCCGATTTCCGGGGCAGCGTAGGCGACCACGGAGAGGGTAATGATGGCGAGGGATGAGAGGATGGTTTTCATAGGGTCGGGATTACTTTTTGGGATGACTTACTGGTTCTTTGACGTTTTTTTCTGCGCGGTGTTCAAATTATCGAGAACTATCTGCCGGGTGAGCAACTCGGGCAACACCATGGGTTGATCGTGCGCCCCGGCAGGATAGATGACATAGGCTGGAACCCCGGCGCGGCCAAATTGTTTCAATAATTTCGTGATGTCGGGGTCGCCGTTCGTCCAGTCCGCCTTGAGCAAAAGGACGTTATCATCCTTGAAAGCCTGCTGGACTGTATCGGACCGGAGGACACCTTTTTCGTTCACCTTGCAGTTGATGCACCACTCGGCGGTGAAATCGACAAAGACCGTGCGGCCGGAAGCGAGGGCTGTTTTCAGCATGGGAGCGAAGGCATCGCGGGTGACAGCCACCTGCTGGTAGAGGATGTAGCCGAACCAGAAGGCGGTGGCGAGCACGAGCACGCCCATGACTTGCTTGATCCGCACCATCCACATGCCCGGCCTGGGCAGAAAGCGCATCCACGAGGGGTTTACAGTAAGGATGAAATAGGGAAACGCCATGCCTGCCGCTATGGTCGCGAAGAAGGCGAAGATCACGATGGGCGTCTGGGCGAGTGCAAATCCGATGGCCGGGCCCAGCAGAGGGGCGGTGCAGGCGGAGCCCATGAGCGTGGTGAAAAGGCCGTGAACGAATGCGCCGCCGAGCCCTTCCTTGGAAGCGAGGGCGACGACTTTGGAATTCAGCCCGGCGGGTAACAGGACCTCGAAGGCGCCGAGTAAATTCAGGCCGAAGATCACGCATATGACCAGCAATGCGGCGATGAAACCCTTGTTTTGAAACTGGAACGACCAGTTCAACCCGAAACCCACGATGAGTGCGGCCAGGCCGAGGAACCACGCAAAAATGCCCGCGCAATAGGCGAGGCCAAGTTCCAGAATGCGGGCACGCGACTGCCCCGCCTGATTGATGAAGCCGTAGATTTTCAGCGTGATGACCGGCAGGACGCAGGGCATGACGTTAAGCAGCATGCCGCCCAGAAAACCGAGCACGAGATAGCTGAAGAGGGAGCCTGTGGGCTGGGTGGCGGGCGTGGCGGTGGATGACCCGGATGCCGGGGCTGGCGTGGGGGGTGGAGATTTCTGAGACGGGATATACCACCCTTCACGAACTTTCCCGTTGCTGAATGCAATGACCCCCGCGAGTTGATCGGGAGAACCGTTTGTAATGGGCACCGTGATTTTGCGCTTTTCGACTTGCGGATGGTCGATGACCATCCCGGGCGCAGGCAACGGAAAGAAATCGATGGTGGTTGAGGGAGGTTTGGCAGTCAACCCTGTCAACAGGGGAGCCGGAGCATTCAGAAGATCCATGCCGGTAATATCCAGAATAGCGCGACCGGGCTGTGAACTCCATTTATAGGGGAAAGGCGGCTTTCCTGTCTTTGGCAATTGGGCGCGATATTTTTCGAATAACGCGGCATTTGCGGGATTGTTTTGCGCGGCCACGGGCAAATCCAGAGAGAGATCGGCGTGGCCGGGGATGCAGAGTTTTTCGCAGACGAGCCAGCTTGTTTTTGCCGGGAGCGTGATTTGTTTCGCGTCGAGAGTCGCGGGTGGGCGGATTTCCACCAGCAACAGCACCTCGTCCTTGTAAACATAGGTCTGCAAGTCTCCCTCCTCGGTTTGTTTTTCGGGGAGCGGCCATTGGATTTCGCCCGCCTGGAATCCCGGGGGAAGCTGCCAGTCTATGCGCGTGGAAAGCCCCGCATCCCCTGAATACCGCCAGTAGGTGTGCCAGCCGGGGACCATTTTCAAAAGCAGGCCCACGGTGAAGGGCTTTCCGGGGACAATGGCATCCGTATCCGCGATCAGGCTTGCCTCCACGAGGCGCCTGCCCTGGTATTGCTGGGCAAAAGCAGGGAGAGCCAGAAAAATGGCGCAGAGGATGATGAAGGCTCGGATGATGCGGGGCATAGTTATTTCTACCATGTTGCGGACAGAGAACCAACTTGGATGCATCCAATCGCTGTCTGCAAGCGTCTTTATTGCAGAGAGCCGGGATTTGATAACATGCAGGACATGGCTTAATTTTCCGGACAGCCCTTTAATCCCATGAAAAAGTTTCTTTCGCAAATCGCCCTTGTGGTATTGTCCCTCGTCCTCACCACCCACTTTGTCAAAGCCGCCGATAATGATGGCTGGACCACTGATTACCAAAAAGCGCTGGCAGAGGGGAAAGCCCAGAAAAAAATAGTGATGCTGGATTTCACGGGGTCGGATTGGTGCGAATGGTGCATCAAGCTGAAGAAGGAGGTTTTTTCGCAGCCGAAGTTCAAGGAATACGCGGCAAAAAATCTCATCCTCGTGGAGCTCGATTATCCCAATGACAAGCCGCAGAGCGCCGAAATAAAGAAACAGAACGCAGCGCTGCTGAACAAATACAATAGCGAGGGGATATTCCCCGCGATCATCCTGCTGAACAGCGACGGCAAAAGAATCGGCGAACTCAGTTATGTGCCCGGCGGGCCGGATGCGTTTTTGGCGGAACTGGAAAAGGCGACGAAAAGCTGACGATTTCCCGGAAGCTGACGGTTGGCAAGGGTTGGCAAAGGTTGATTAGCCCTGGCTAATCCCACTTTTTGAGGACGATGGCGACGTTTGTGCCGCCGAATGCGCTGCCGTTGTTGATCGCGATCTTTGGGATGGCGTCGATGGCCTTGGTGATGACGGGGACGCCTTCGCAGGCGGGGTCGAGTTCGGTGATGTTTGCGGAGACGGGCATGAAACCTTCCTTCAGCGCGAGGCAGCAGAAGGCGGTTTCCATGGCGCCTGCCAGGGATAGGCCGTGGCCGGTGAGGCTCTTGGTGCTGCTGACGTAGGGGACCTTGCCGCCTGCAAAAACTTTCTTGATCGCGCTGATCTCGGCGGCGTCGCCGGCGATGGTGGATGTCGCGTGGGCGTTGATGTAGTCGATGTCGTCCTTTTGCACGCCAGCGGCGGCCAGCGCGTTGTTCATCGCGCGCACCACGCCCTCGCCCTCGGGGTCGGGGGCCATGACGCTGTATCCATCGGCGGATTCGCCCCAGCCGAGGACTTCGCCGTAAATGGGCACGCCGCGCGCGACGGCGCTCTCCAGTTCCTCAAGCACGAGGACGGTGGAGCCGCCGGTGATTGCGAAGCCGTCGCGTTTTTTGTCGAAGGCGCAGGGGCTGATGTGGGGGTCGGTCGCCTGAGTCAATGCGCGCATGCCCGCAAAGGGGAGGATGCTGAACATGTTGCAGTCCTCGGCGCCGACCACGAACATACGGTCCTGGCGGTTCAGTGCTATCTGATCGACAGCGGCGCCGAACGCGTGGGCGGAGGAGGTGCAGGCGGTGGCGATACCCATCATCGAGCCCTTGATCTGGAAACTCGCGCCGATGTTGATATTGAGGCTGCCGGGGATGCTGGCCACCATGCCGAGCGGGTAGCAGCGGTAGATGCCCTTTTTGAGCATCTGGGTCAGAAATTCGTAGGTCAGCCATGTCGAGCCGGCGGAGGCGCACATGGCACCCGTGCGGGGGTTTGAAACCATCTCGGGGGTGAGCTGCGCATCCTCGATCGCCTGCTGCATGGCGCAGAATGCATAGACGCAATTCGGACCCATGGAGCGGAGCTGGTCGCGGGTGATCTTGTAGCCTTCGGGCACTTCCCATTCGTCGGGGCGCGGAGTCGTGAAAGTGAAACCCTTCACCGTGCCTGCGAGACGCACGGGGATGTTTGGCTTGTTCAGTTCCTCGAAAAACTCGATGCCGGTGCGCACTTCCTTCAGGCTGCTGACCACCGCGGCCTTGCTGTTGCCGATGCTGGTGATGAAGCCGAGGCCGGTGACGACGACGCGCCTCATTCCGGGGCCTCCATGCCGAAGGCGAGCACGACTTTCTCGAGCTCGGCCACGCGCTTGCCATCGGACCAGACGCTGCCGCGGAAGATCGCGAGCGGCTTGCGCAGTTGCACGAGCTTCAGCTTCATCTCAAGGAGATTGCCGGGGCGCGTCTTGCGGTAAAAATGAGCGCCATCCATGGAGGCGAAGAGCACCTGGCTGGCGCTGATCGGCGCACCGAGGCGGGACTCCGCATTGTGCAGCACCCAGAGACAGCCTGCCTGGCCCAGCGCCTCGAACACGATGGAGGCGGGGAAGACGGGGTCGTTCTTGAAATGGCCTTTCAGGAAAAATTCGTCGCCGCGGATCTGGTAGGTGGAGTTGACCTCGTCGCCGGTGATCTCGGCCTGGTCGAGGAACATGAAGGGAGGCTGCTGCGGAAGGATCGCGCAGATTTCCTCGTGGGTGAACTTCGTCGTAATATTCTCGCTCACGGCGGACTACTGCTTCTTTTCGGCGAGTTTGAGTTCCAGGAACCTGCGTACGTCGCCCATGGTCTTGACCTCGCGCAGCTCGGCGTCCTCGATGACCACATCGACGGCATCCTGAATATCGAGCACGATCTCCAGCATGGTGAGGGACTCGATGTGCAGCTCGGCCAGACTGGAGTCCTCGGTGGCGTTCTTCAAAAGGTCAACTTTGTCGGCGGGCAGATAACGCTGCACGACGCCCTTGACGATGCGCGGAAGGAGCGTGGTGTCACCGGTCTGGCGGAAACTCACGATGGCATCGACGGTATCATCGCTACAGCGTTTGAATTGCTGTTTGATTTCCGCAACCTGTTCTTCGGTGAGTGAGTTCGACATATAGAGCGGGGAATTAATACACCATGTGGGGAATTCACCAAGTTTTTTTTGGGGCGAAGACTTGAGCGGAAAATCTGCAATTGCGACTTAACTACGTTCCAACCTATGAGCAATACTCAGAGATGCCAGAGAAAGAAGCTTTTAGCCGTTTGGCACGTTTCCCCATCCGTTTTGTTGTGCCACCAGCCGGACATCTTGCAGTAAACGGTCGAGCCCCTCTTCTGACAAACCCTTCTGTTTGAGAATTTCAATCGAACGCAACAGCATCTGAACAAGCATCGCCTGGCGCGACAAAACATCGGCAGATCTGAACCGTAAATGATCAACACGAAGGCGAAAATCCATTTCTCTTTTCTTCTTTGAGTACGAAAGTTTTTCGCCAAAGTTTTCATCATCCCTGATGATAGTAATACAATCCCACCCATCGAGTTCGAGACGATAATCAACTTCTTGGATTGTTGAGTTGATTGCGTTTTCCACGATTATCCGGGCTTGACGATAAACATCGGCGATATCTGCAGACAGCTCTCCTCCAATCCAAAGCTTCATTCAAATTCCGTGCTACAACCAAGGGGCGCGGCAACGCAATAACAAAGAGAATTATTTCGACGTTACGCAGTACCGTTTCAAAATCATCATCAGTGGTGTCTGTCGCCTGTCTGTTCTTAAAAATATGCCAAGCGAGGAAATGAGGCCTGATGCAACCCGGCTTCGGGGTTGGAGGATGTTTTGCCTGATTCCCATGGTAGGCGCTCGCCAGACTCGCGCCAACCATGGGCTGTAGGATGCAACCGCTTTGCGGTAGGGAGAGAAAAGAACGATTCCTTGAAATCAGGCCGTTCTCACGACGCACAGGCGATAGTGCCGGGTCGGGAGAAAGTCTTTTTTATACTCTGGGGGTTTGCAAGAGCTACCTGGAGCGGGTACACCCTGCTGCGAAAGACGTGGTGACCAAACCCCCAAAACCAGAAGGAACGCCTTCCAATGAGGATGCGCGGCCAAGCCCCTGGGTATGGTGGCTGGCAGTTTTGCTGCCGCTGTCCCCTGCCCTGTCGCAATTGTTCCTGGTGAACCGTTACGGGGTCGATTTTCCCTATTATGACCAGTGGGAGGGGGTGGGCGCGCTGTTTGTAAAAATGAACGCGGGGACGCTGGGGTTCGCGGATTTTTTTGCGCAGCATAACGAGCATCGCATTCTTTTTCCGCTGCTCATCTTTTATCCGCTCGCGAGGCTGACGCACTGGAATGTGCGGGCTGAGCTTTTCGTGATCTGGGGGATTTACGTGCTGCTGGCCTGGAATATCTGGCGCACGATGCGGGGGACCGGCTTTGCGATTTCGCGAAAGAGCTACTGGCTCTTTTTCGCGGTCTGCGTGATCGTGTTTTCGCCGCTGCAATGGCAGAACCAGCTCTGGGGGTTTCAGGTCGGGTTTGTGCTGCCGCTTTTGTTCATGATCGCATCGATACGGGTGGCGGTGAGCGGCCGGCATCCGGGGAATTTCATCGGGACGATGGCGCTCGGGTTTGCCTGCACGTTTTCGATCGCGAGCGGGTTCATGTGCTGGGTTCTCACGCTGCCGGTGTTGTTGATGCCGGGGGGGGAGGATTTCCTGGCGCGATCGGAAGGGCTGGTGGGCGGTGTGGTGTGTCGCTGCTGCGGGGAGTGTGGCGCTGTATTTGCATGGCTATGTGAAGCCGCCCTACCACCCGAGCATCTGGACGGCATTGAAGAATCCGGCTGATGCATTTCAATACTGGCTGACGTATCTGGGGCTGCCTTTTGCCTTTGGCACTGCGCTGGACCCGAGCGGGGTGGCGCAGGAGGCGGGGGCTGTCCTGGTGCTCGCGCTGGGTGGGGCTGCGG
>JBAVPB010000007.1:0-4564 GCA_049692655.1 Chthoniobacteraceae bacterium
GTTTTTTGGGATTAATTTCGTGGACGATTGTCTTTGGGCGACTGTGAAACAAGAGGTTGTTAACGAGAATCCTGTAAGCCGAAGACAATTCGACTCCGGGAGAAGCCGAGGGATCATGGGCGGCTTAATCTTGTTAATCCTGTCTTAATACTTTCCCCCATTGAAGACCCGACAGGGTGGTAGTGCCAGCAAAGGAGAGAAATTTCCACCACAAAGGACACAAAGAGCACAAAGGAGAATTTTTAAGACAGGATTAACAGAATTTACAGGATTGTGTTTGCCGGCTCAGGCCGGGATTTTTTGGATTTATTTCACGGGCGATTGTCTTTGGGCGACTGTAAAACAGAAGGTTGTTAGCGAGAATCCTGTAAATCTTGTTAATCCTGTCTTAATTCTTTTCCTCCCATGGAAGATTGCGACCCGGCGGTAGTGCCAGCCCAGGATGGTTGAGACGCTTTGCCCCACCTTGGCAGCTGGGAGTAGAGAAGTGATCGGTGTGTGCGCCGGGAAGTAATTTCTTTATAGACGCTTTGAAAGAGTGTTTAGATGTCCGGGCGCGTTTATGCCTCATTTTAATTTGATGAATAATACCTTCGGGGACGTTTCCGGATGGGGATTTTATGTCGTCGGGTTTTTCCTCATTCTTTGGCTTTGCTCGGTGGTCCAAATCGCGAGAACCAAGACGGAGGATCCGTTTGACAGGATCGTGTGGCTGCTGGTTGTTCTGGCGCTGAATTTTGTCGGGACTCTTTTGTGGCTGTTTTTCTCGGGGGCAGAGAAATCGAAGGTGAGCACTTCGGGAGAGGTGCCGGGGTCGGAGGCGGATATCAAACGCAGGGCGAATGAGGGGACGCTTTAGAAACGGAGATACAACTTATGGAAAAGGAGTCATTTCTTGAACGTTCGGATGCAAAGTTTCTTGAGGCCATTGAGGATGATGCCAGCTTCAATCGCATGCTTCATGGGCTTTCTCTCAATCGCCGTATTTATGGCATGAAACTCGCTGGATTATTTTTGCTTTGGGTGTTTACCGTTTTGATTTCCGGAATGGCTTTTGTTAAGGGCAAGCATTTCCAGTGGGGGGATTTCATCCCAGTTCTTTTCGGCTATATTGTGTGTTTTGGGGGATTCATTCAGACGGATATGAAGATCAAAATGCTCAAGAGTTTGCGTAAGAGGAATTCGACGCAGGGTGTTTGATTTGCGGACGCGGTATCTGGTGGAATGATTGCGGCTTGTCGGATAAAATGGTGACTGCGCCAGTGTGAACCCACCCCCCACCGCGAAACAGAGTTTCCACCGCGCAAGTTCCGCTACCAAGGCCCCACCTTGGTAGCGAGGAGGTCAGATACCATATCGGGATGAGGACGGTCGATAGTCCCTCTTGGTGGTGAATTACAATAAGTTCGTTGCGGCGGGACACCGCAACCAGCACGCGGGACGCATGCGCTCCCCGGAGCCTGCTGCCATGTCCAGCTTAAGATACTGCAGGGGAGACGCTTGCGCGTCTATTTTATGCGCGCATGGCTTCCACGCAGCGCTTGAGGGCGGGGGTGGGGTTCTCGGGGTCGGCTTCGTACTCGATGACTGCCATGCCGTCGAAACCGTTTTCGTTGAGGGCATCGACGAAGGCTTGGAGCTTGAGGTTGCCTTGGCCGACTATGGTGTCGGTCCACATTGCGTTGCTGGCGAAGTTGAAGTCCTTGTAGTGGATGCCGTAGATGTGGCCGGCGTAGCGTTTGGCCCACTCGACGGGGTTGCCGAGCTGGGGTCCGATCTGCATGCACCATGCGGTGTCGATGCAGACGCCGACCTGCGGGGAGCCGAGCTTGACGAGGTGGTCGAGGACGTCGGGCTGGCCGCCGAACATGTAGCCGCCGTGGCAGTGGATGCCGACGCGGACGCCGAATTCATCGGAGAGTTTTTGCGCCTGCTTGATGGCGGGCTCGAAGCTATCGACCCGGAAATGGACGGAGATGTGCTTTGCACCGGCTGCGGCGGCGCACTCGAAGAGGTCGCGCTCGTTTGCGTTGCCGGTGAGGGTTTCGACGCCGATGGAGATGATGCTGACGCCGGCGGCGTTGTAGGTTTTCACGATCTCTTTCCATGCGGGGATATCGTGGAAATTGGCCTGGACGGCGCAGACCTCGACTTTATCGACGCCGATCTCGCGAACCTTCTTCGCGACCTCCGCGTTGTCCTTGAAATTTCTGAAACAGTAGCTTTGAACGCCGAAATCGAGTGCTTTGCTCATGGTGATATTTTGTAGTGTGGGAGTTTTAGGGTTTGGGTGGAAATGAAATTAGAGATTGTCATGCATTTTCAACATGCATCGGAGTGGGCGCAACCCCTTTGGGGTTCAAGATATCCAGGCGGACATTAGGTGCGAAGTGCATGTTGTGCTTTACGAGATGCGGACTTCCTTGCCGGTGCGGTTGGACTCGGCGATGGCGTCGAGGATTTTCTGGACGACGAGGGCCTGGTGGATGGTGACGCAGAGTTCCTCCTCGCCACGGAGGTTGTTGATGAAGTTGTGGAAGCGGTCGAGGTGCGGCATTTTCAACGGGGCGTCGAACTGCTCGACGATCTCGTAGGCGGATGCGGCATCGGGGCCGGATTTGAAGACGCGTGCGGGGCGCAGGGTGGCGCCGGCTTCGGTGCCGTAGATCTCGACGTTCTCGCGGCTCGGCGAGGGGCCGTGGCTGGCCCATGAGGTATCGAGCGTGACGGTGGCGCCATTTTCAAAACGGATGAAGGCGGAGGCAAAATCGTCCACGTCGAACTTGATATCCGCGCGATCGGACATGCCCCAGCCGCCTTCGCCGAGGCCGCGGTTGCCGAATTTCGTGTAGGTGGCGCCGGCCACGGAGACGGGCGAAAAGTTATCGATGGTGTAGAGGCAGAGATCGAGCATGTGGACGCCGATGTCGTAAAGGGAGCCGCCGCCTGCGAGCTCCTTGTTGCCGAACCATGTGCCGAGCTTCGGGATGCCGGAGCGGCGGAACCAGTAAGCCTTGGCGTGGTAGATCTCGCCGAAGAGGCCGGACTCGACGAGCTGCTTGATTTTCTGCGAATCCTCGGTGTAGCGCTGGTTCATGCCGAGGGTGAAGACGACGCCGGCTTTCTTAGCGGCGGCGATGACCTGCTCGGCCTCGGCGGTGCTCATGGCGAAGGGTTTCTCTAGGATGACGTGCTTGCCTGCCTCGAGGGCCTGAATGGCGAGGGAGGCGTGGAATTTATTCGGAGTGGCGATGTAAACGGCGTTGATCTCCTTGTTTGCGAGGAGGTCCTCGATCTTTGTGTAGCCGTGCGGGACGCCGAGCTTCTCGCAAAGGGCCTTGACGCGCTCCTCGTGGGGATCGCTGACGGCGAGGAGTTTGGCGTGGGGGTGGCGTTTGACCTGTTCAGACGCCCAGTGCGCGACCTGGCCTGCGCCTACGAAACCAAAATTCACTTCCGATAGATGCTTCATTTTTTTAAAAATAGGATTTGTCTGACTAAAGACCTTGGGTAATTCTTGCTCAATGACAAAAAGTATCAAAAAGATAGGATTTGTTATAAAAAATTCGGATAGGCTGGCGCCGCATCCAGAACCGGAGCGGCTGCTGGGGCTTTCACATTATCACCAGCGGCCGGGAGTGCATCCGGTCGCAAATTTGTTTAAAAACGGCATCCAATGCTTTGAGCTGATGACCGGAGGGCGCGGCTGGGTGCAGATCGATGGTAAATGGACGGAGGTGAACCCGGGCGACCTGCTGTGGCATGTGCCGGGGGACTCGACGGTGGGGCGCAGCGATCCAGGCAATCCGTACAGCTGCCTGGCGGTGCGATTTTACAATGGCGAGATCGCGCAGCGGCCCGTGCCGCGCATCACACGCTGGGAGGAGCTGGACGAGGTGCAACGGTTTACGCGTGAGGTGGTGCAGCTCCATGCGGATGATGCTTTTGATTCGCAGGTGCTGCTGCGGTATATCATCAGCCGGCTGCATTTCCAGGCGGAGCTGCATTTGCACCGGCAGAAGGACCATGGGCTGCCGGCGGAACTCCGGCGGGCGATGGAGATGCTGAACCGGGACTATGCGGGGCCGCTGCGGCTGCGGGAACTGGCGCACGCGGCGGGGTGGTCGGTGCCGCATTTGCACGACAGATTCAAGGAACACACGGGGCTGTCACCGCACCAGGCGCTGATCCGGAGGCGGATACAGGCTGCGCGGGAGCTGCTGGCGGGGACGAACGATCCGATCAAGAGCGTGGCGGGGAATTGCGGGTTTCCGAATGTGGCGGCGTTTTGCGCGCAGTTTAAGAAGATCACGCGGCTGTCGCCGACGGAGTATAGGAAGCGGCAGCTTTATGAGGCGCGGAAGTGAGGGGTGTTGTGTGAAGGGAAGCGATTTGGCCGAAACAGAGTTTCGGGAGCAAGTGCGTTACCAAACTGGAGTACTGGCTATGCACTTCTCTCCACCTGGTCCAACATATGGTGGTCATGGCAATAGTTTGCCTCCGCGCAAGGAACTGTAGGGATGAGGATCGACAAGGACTGCCTGCTCCAGGAGACGATAGAAGA
>JBAVPB010000008.1:0-19689 GCA_049692655.1 Chthoniobacteraceae bacterium
AAACGCCGAATAGAAGCGACTGTTTCGTTTCGGGAAGCCAAGCCAGAAGAACTTGCGGCCAAACGTTCGCCAGACACACTTAAAATCGAAATTGCGGATCTCAATCAAGAACGTGCTGATTACCTCGCCAAACATCCGCACAAACTACACGAGCTTTCGCCGCGTAAATTTGAAGAATTGATGACTGACTTACTCAAGAACAGGGGGTGCGAGGTGGAAATCCAAAAACAAACGAGGGACGGGGGCCGGGATATTCTCGCTGCATTTCCAAGTCCTTTTGGACGTTTGCTTACCATTGTTGAGTGCAAAAAATACCGTGCGGACCGACCTGTTGGCATCGCTATTGCAGAGCGGTTTCTTTACGTTCTCAATGATAAGAAGGACAAAGCCTCATGCGGATTGATTGCAACGACTTCTTATTTCTCTCCCGAAGTGCAGGCGCTGGCGGCTGAAATACCCTACAGACTAAAGCTCAGGGACTTTGAAGGCATACGTGATTGGATAGCGAACTACGGCAAATGGGTGCATGAGGAAGAATCCTCGTTCTGGATTCCAAACGCATGATTTGAAGGCATGCGTTAATTGTTGGAAAAATTAGGCGAATGTCCCAAAGAACCGAAAAGACCGTCACTCCGTCATTACACCCGCCGCGCCGCGTCAATACAGGCACGGAAGATGACACGGACATCATCGCAACCCCGTCACCATATTTCTTACTTTTATGACAAAAGCACCAGCGACAAGCGCAAAAAAGAAGACCGAGCCGAATCCAAAAAAGAGCCTTCGGAACGTCTGGTTGCATCTTGACCACATCTATGAGGGCTTAGTTAGCCGATTGCCTAAAAAAGATTGGCCGGTTGTTTCATCCAAAATTTCACTTGGCGAGTTTGTCCGCATTGCCATGTCCTGCACTGGAAAAAATAAGGAAGAGCGCACGAAAGAAGCCTGTCTGTGGCTTTGGCAAAGCAGATTCGCATGGCAGACATCATTCAATCAAGCGGTTGAAGCCAAGGCCGAATTTATCGACCGGAATAAAAAAGAAAATGCGCGTTTGAAGTTGCTGGGATTCAAGCCCGAAGAGCTTAATGCGCCCATTAAACATTCAGTTTTCCTCAAAAAATTGAATCTTCGGGAGATTGATTTTAAAGGGAAAAAATATCAAGGCCATGATCTATGGGTTCTTTTTCTCGAAGAGGCGATGCCTTGGCTAAAAACGCAGCGAGAGCAGGTTCAGAAGCATCTCAAGGAGCTTGAAACGCAGCGAGAGCGGATTCAGAAGCACCGCCAGGAGCATGCAAAAAACCCGGTTTTGAAAAAGGAATTCCTAGAGCAAGAACGAGAGCCTGCTTGGGAGCCTAGTCTGGCTGAATACGTGGCAGGCATTTTTCGTGTCTGGCGTAAGAAACTAGCAAATAACAAACGTCCGAAATTTCAAAGTGGCGACCAGAATCCACGGTCAAAAAAATTCCAAAAAAAGTCTTGAGTCCCCAAAACTGACGCAAATGCGGCGCGTCTGAACTCAATTCAGTCTGCACAAACCTTTTTAGGGTGGAAAACGACGCATCGGTACGATTGGTCAACGCATTCGTCATTGGTTTCCAACGCAAAAGTTTTCCGTCCGATTTGCGATAGTTCGTGCATGTCAATTCACAACATTGCAGAGCATAAGAATGAAATTCCATTGGACACGATGCCGCCGATTTCGGTGGAGGAGTTTCGGAGGCAAACGGGTCTTTCTCCGGTTTCGATTTGGAGGTTTCGTAAGCGTGGCTGGCTTCAAACTATCGTAATAGCCGGAAGGCACTACGTCACGCGCCAAGCGATTGCCGATTTCAACCGCAGGGCCACTGCCGGCGAGTTTGCGGGCAAAATCTCCAATCCTTCCGCCACACGTGCGAAGGCTTCATTAAAGTAACTTTAAATATTTTAGCAGGCACAAATGGCACGCCAATTTAAGGATAAAATTCAAACAGCCAAAGGACTGCTGGCGCTGCCAGACTTGTTGCGCAAGCTGGGTTTCGATCCCCCCGCAAACGGTGAAGGTAACATGCAAAGCCCGTTTGCAGCGGGCCGGGTGCAAAAGACGCCTTCTTTTTCGATCTTTCGACGGAATGAATTTTGGGGCTGGTGCGACCGCACGGGCGGAGAGGAAACCAAAGGTGACGAAATCTCACTTCTTGAAAAACTCGAAGGTCTCTCTCGTGCTGATGCCATACGACGCTATATCGCCCTTGCTGGCATGGGTACCGAATCAAACGCGCCCGCTGTGTCCTCGCCTGCTTCCGCCCCTGATCCGTCTTTCGACTGGCAATCTTCAGTCGCGAAATTCACACCAGATCACATAACACAACTCGCGAAGTGGCGCGGCTACTCGCGCGAGTTTGTCGAATGGTTGCATACGCAAAGTTTGGTGGGGCTGTGCAAGGATTCATACGCCTTCCCGGTGCATACGGACGCGGGCGAAGTGGTTGGAGCGCATATTCGCCCGGAAACGGGCCGCTGGTTCTACACGCCACGGGGCGCGGGTTGCCACCCACTCATTATTGGCGACGTGCTGACGGCTGAAAAGACGATGGTTATCGAATCGCAATGGGATGCATTTTCCATAATGGAGGCAATGGGTTGGCACAAAGCCGTGCCTGCTGGCTGGGTTATCCTGATTACACGCGGCGCTGGCAATGGCCGCTTTGCTGTCCGCGCTTTCGGCACGATCTACGCATGGCCGCAAAATGACGTGGAAAAGGGTGGCAAGCTGGCCGGTGAGGAGTGGATGCGCGATGTTACCACGCACGCGCCGGGGGCTGTGTTTCGCGTAAACCTACCTCCGCAACACAAAGACGCGAATGACTGGATGCGTGCCGAGAAACTCGACGTGTGGGCATCCATCGCCGGGGCAGTGGAAGTGGACAAACCCGCAAAAAACAAACCTCCTGAAAGTGCGAAAAAGTCTGTCACACAAAACGGCAATGGCACATCTCCTCCCGTGTCCCCGTTTGATCCTGCTGCGGAATTGGAAAAACTGGGGCTTTATTGGCTCAATGGTTCATCATCCTTCTTTTGGAAGAACGAAAAATCCGGGCATGTTCGATTTTCCGAAATGGACAAGTCGGGCGTTCGCCTCAAGTTGCGCGTGAAGAATTACCGTAATAACCCCGATCCCGTTTCCGCTGAAACTGTGTCACAAATTGATCGCATTCTCGATGCCTCGACGGAATTACGCTCGGTGGATTGTGCCGTGAACATTGCTGGGACGACAGCGGGGGTTTATGATTTTCAAGGCGGGCGAGTACTCGTCCGTGAATCTCCCCACCTGATTGCGCCTGTTGCTGGCGAATTTCCAACCATTAACGATTTTTTAACGGCTCTTTTGGGCGAGGGAGTGATTCGGTTTTGTTGCTGGTTGAAAATTGCATTCGAGGCATTGCGCGACGGGGAGCGCAGACCTGGGCAAGCCCTGATTATCATTGGGCCTCCTGATTGCGGCAAAAGCCGTATTCAGCATCAAATTATTACGCCGATTCTCGCTGGGCGGTCTGCTGATCCAAAATCATTTTTCTTTGGGCGCACGGATTTCAATTCGGAACTGATAGGAGCGGAACATTTGCTTATTGAGGAAATTCCTTCATCCAATCGCCATGAAGAACGGCAGTATTTCGGGGAAAAGATTAAGGAAATCGTGGCGAATGACACCCACCGTTTTCACAAAAAGAACAAGGATGCTGTGACCGTCTCTCCGTTCTGGCGGCTTTCGATTACGTTGAACGACAACCCGGAAAAACTGCGGTGTCTGCCACCATTCACGGATGACTTTGCGGAAAAAATCATCTTGCTAAAAGCGAAGCTCGCGCCGGAATTTTGGACGCGCTTTGACGATACTCCTGATTACCGCAAAGCCTTCCGCGAGGCGATAGACCGCGAGCTTCCGGCGTTTGCTGAATACTTGCTTTCAATGGCGGTGCCTACAGGATTGGTAAGTCGTCGCTACGGAGTGCAATCGTTCATTCCGGAGGATATTAAACAGACAATGTTTGAAAGTGAATCGGAGCATCATCTTTTACTTTTGATAGATAAGTGCATTTTTTCGCCTGATAAATTGGAAAACAAACAGTGGGAGGGAAGCGCCGAAGATTTGAAACAAGCTCTGTGCGCGGAAGGTTCAAATGTTAAGGATTCTGCGCATCGTTTGTTGGGCCTATATCCTATTGTATGCGGGCAGTACCTGCGCCGATTGATGGATAAATTTCCGGCGCGTTTTCAAAAACATCGCTCCGCTTCAAAGCGTGAGTGGATTATTCAGCCGCCCGCCGCGTGATTTTAAGACTCACAGGGATCTGCTCACTTCGGCAAAAGTGCTTCCAAAGGAACATCCAACATTTTTGCAAGAAGCACAAATTCCTCATCCGTCACACAGCGCACCTGTCCCTCGATGGCCGCGACAATCCCACGGCTGATGTCCCACCCCTTGCGCTGGCACTTTGCGGCAAATGCTGCTTGAGAGAGCTTCATTTGACTGCGTAAGCGGCTCACCTGTGGGCCGACGATATTTTTTTGGAGCGATTTGCCCTGCGTCATTGGAACGCTTGACACTACCGATCCCAACATAGCAGTGTGTCTGGAAACCCAGACAATTTAAAAACGTGTCGGCAAGTTCCTATTATCTTTGGTTCGACGAGCAGCAGCATGGTCCATACTCAGGAAGCCAGGTTGCATCCATGTGGAAAAATGGACAGGCACCGGCTGATGCATTTTATTGGTCGGATGGCATGGGAGATTGGGAACCAATTGCCGGGATTCTTCCAGCACCCAAGAAAAAAATCGACCATCACGCCGATAGCAAATTGCGGGTCGCTGTATTTGGCGCCGCAACATATTTAGCCGGGAGTAAGAAGCGGATCGTTGGATTCGGCTGCGCCGTTGCTTTCGTTGGAACCGCAACGGGCTTCTTCATTGCTGGCGTACAAACTCCATCCAGAAACAGCAAACCCGCAAACAGCGAGCCCACCGTCGCCGAGTCCGAGCACTATGACCCCGCCGTTCAGGCAGACCTCGACTCAATTCATGCAAAATGGAAGGCCGATGAATTATCCGGTACCCCGGTGAGCGATTTTATGGAACAAAACGGGCAACCCACCAGCATCAAAAACGTGACGGATGCCTACGATAAACCCTGTAGCATTTACGTTTGGAAATATGATTCAAATTCAGCGCACGACACAGTTTTCATTGTCGCGAATGGCACCATTATATCGGGGTGTCTCAAGGGGGTTGATTTTGATAATCAAATTCCGCGACACAAAGCAGAGCAGGCGGCAGATGATAAACGCTTTGACGATGCTCTGGAAAAGGTAATGGATAGCCATTAACGGGCGATTGATCCAAAAACCGAAGAGACTTAGCACCAACTACTAGCCAGCATTCAGTGAATTCTTCCCGCCCCTTGGATGGTTTTTCGATGCCCGATGGTCTGTCATTTTTAGCTCGTTTTGGTTGCCGCCCGTTCTGTTTCACAAGTTTTGAGAATGGCGGGTAATGACGGTCTATAAATGCTTGCATGTCACTTGCATTCCCTTTGCTGGAAAGGCTTTGCGGGCACCATGACAGGGGTGACACACTTTTTATGAATTCGGAAGGGTTACTATATTCAAGATCGGTGCAGAAGCGACGCCAGCGGCCTTCCTGTGCGCGTGTGGAACATAAAAAAACTCGCGTCTCTTCAGCTCCTGACACCGGCTATTAAAAATGACCGTGGGCTTTGGAAAACCCACCCCCCCTTCCTGCGTGCGAGAGAAAATAAAACTCGCGTATCGGCAGGTGCTTCTTATATGTGTCTGTATTAGGTGCAAGTGCCTGTTGTTAAGAAGCTTGCAAGCATTCAGCAAGCGTTTCTTTGTGATCGTGCAAGCGGTGTGAGCGGAATTTGTGCATACGCCTGATTTTCGATTTCGCAATGTATCAAATGACAGACCTTTGATTGCTGCCATGCGGGGGAGAGGGGGGCGCAAAAACGGAGGAACTCCGTCACGGAAAATACAAAGAAACGAAAGCAGAAAACAGGTGGAACTAGCACAGACTCTAGCACAGTCGGTTTTTTGACCCTATTGACAGAGTAAAACTGGCACAGAATCGCCAGACTTATACTTGTGTTTATTTATATTTCGCATGCCGTAATCACATTTTTGTATGTATATGCAGTGGCATCTGGCTGCTGCGGCGTTTGGCTGCGCCGCGCCCTGCTCAACCATATAATTCGCTTGCTGTTTTTTTGTCGTTCAGATTAAACGGACAAATTATGGGACTCGATAAACGAATCACTCTTTACAAAGCGATCGAGGTAAAGCGTGGAAATCCATTGATCGTTTATGTTACGAGTATGCGCCGCAATGCCGAAGCTCAAATTGCTCGCGATGCAATTAGTGAATTGCTTTCCCAATTGGAATTGCTTCCTGCCGGAACAAAAGCACTGGACTTTTATATAGGGAGCTATGGCGGCGATGGCACTGTGGCATGGCGAATTGTCTCGTTGATCCGCGAGCGCGTTCAAAAACTTACGGTCATGGTTCCTCAGGCGGCTTTTAGCGCGGCGACGTTGCTCGCTCTCGGTGCAGATGAGATTATCATGCATCCTCACGGAAATTTAGGACCTACCGATCCTCAAATTACAAATCGTGCAAAAAATGTTCAGTTTGGCTCAGAAGATTTGGCTGCATTTTTGAAATTTGCACGTTCCGAAGTTGGACTCACGGACCAAATGCCATTGTTGGAATTATTCAAACAGTTCAGTGCAGAAGTGGGATTCGTCGGCATCGGTGTTGCGGCCAGAAGTGCTCAGTTGACACAAAGCATGGCCGAAAAACTTCTCCGTTTGCACATGAAATCAGAAAGCCAAATGCAAAAAGCAAAGGTGATTTCGGATGCATTAAATACGAAATTTTTCCATCACGGCTATCCTGTAAGCCGTTCTGAGGCAAAAGATATTGGACTTCCTATCGCTGGTAGTGACCCAGAGCTGGAATCGCTCATGCGGGATGTTTGGCTGGATATAGAAAAGGACTTGAAATTTCGTGAACCCTTTTCTCCTGTCCGTGTTCTAAAGGAAGAAAAACTTTGCGCCGGTTTGTTTGCTCCTGTTGTCCCTGGTGCGCCCCCTGTCGCAACGCCGCCTGCCCATTATGTCCAAATTGGGGCGATCATGGAGAGTCAAAGAAAAGTCACGCATGCGATCGTTGAAGGTGAGATTCTTGCGGCTCGCCAACCGGATCTAAACCTGAAAATCTCTGTAATTCCTCAAAAGGAGGGATGGGTTGACATTGCTTTACCATTGGATCATGTTACTAGCGAGAAGCACGGGGGTCCTGCAAAAAAGAAACAAGTGAAGAAAGCGGGAGGTGCAAAATGAAAATCAAAAAAGCCAATTATAATATTTCTTTCGCTCCTCCGTTAGCGATTAAGGATGAGCCGCATCGTACTAAAGATACGGTGGATGGATGGCAAGGAGCCACTGAACTTGAAGCCGAGGACTTTGGTCAAATCTGCGAGGCCGGAAATCAAGTTGAGATTGAAACCGTTGAACTGGCTAGCGTAGAGGTTGGTTAAAGATTTTTACCCACTCCTTTGGGACAGGATTCGTTGGCCATCCATGGCACCGATATTTTGTTGTGCTAGAATTTGTGCTAGTTCTGGCTGTCGTCTGCGCGGCCTTCGTGGGTTTGGGTTTGGCGGCAAAAAGTAGTAATCATCTCTTTTGGCGTGAACGCTTGTTAAACAAAAAGAAAGATCGTGAAAGACATGATTTTGCAATCCTAAGTCTGGCGTGTCTGCCAATTTCACCACCCCGGCTCATTTCATCTCAAAAGGCCTGCGACGAAAACCCGTGAGAGCGCCTTTCATATCCATTCGAAATACAAATCGCAAGCGCATACGAGACCTCTGGCAAATACAAATAATAATCCCCATTGGGATCACCGCTGCGAGGGACCAGGTAAGGTCAACTCTCGACCGCTGGGAAGATGAAGCCTGATCAGGTCCGGCTGGATTCGTATTTCAACAGCCGGGTCAAGAAGCCGGGGGAAAATGGCAGGGTCGCAAGTGATCGGGAGAAAAGTGACAAGCCATTCCGTGCCCGCCGGGTGCTCTCCTCGCAATGTCGGCAGCACAGTTCTGGGATGTAGCAGATTTGAGTTCGGCGAAGCCACCACGATCTCCCCCCGGCGCAATCCGCGGGGATCGACCAGCCCTGCGGCATTTTCAGGGAATATCGCGGTCGCCCGGCCGGGAGCGCATTGCCAGCAGCGTTGTTCCATCCGTGGTTCCATATCCGGACGGGGAACAGCGTGCCCCGCCTCCGCGCTCAATAGACGGCGCCCCGACTCCAGCCGGTGAATGCGCACCTGCCATCCGGCATCGAAGAAGAGCCACGTCTGCAAGTGGACATCCGGCCAGAGAGACCATGTCGATAGGAGCATGTCATCCTTCAGCCTCGCCTCGTCACATTTCTCCCTCACGCGCCAATGGTGCCCATCATCACTCAAGGCCAGCATGTTGTCATAAGCCCCGTCTTCGAGTGTCACAGGGCTCACCGGTACGCTGAACCCGTATCTCGTGCCATAGGCAAACTTGGCATATTTCGCGGCGGCATGCCGGACATGCCAGCCATCGGGGAACTGCCCCGATGCCAGCGCGGTGATGTGTTGCTGGTCATCGTGCCGGCAAATGATGAATCCGGGGTGAGGTTGGACTGTTTTGTCCGGGAGGCCTGGCAGCGGTTGTTCCCCGGCTTGCCAGAATGGATGCTCTTCCGGCAGTCCCGCGGGCAGCAATGCCTTCATCGCCCAGTAAGGGGATGCGGGCGAATTATAGCTCTCCGCCATGTTGAGATTCGCATAGCCGTAGCCGATGGAGAGGACGCCCGCGTCGTCAAAGATGGGCTCCGCGAGCCACGATCTCAGGTGGCGGAGCAGCAGCCCCTTGATCACGCCCCACGGCAGCGCCTCCTCATTCGCCCACACCAGCGCGGCCCAGAACGCCCCTTGCGCGAATCGGTAGGTGAGGCTTCGTCCATAAGGCAATGCCGGGCCGCCCGGCACAAACCAGTGAATAAACTGTGACGCAAACAAACGTGCCCGCTCCCGGTATCGGCGCGTGTGCCCGGCCAGTTCCGGCGGATTGTGCGCGGCAATCAGCAATCCATAAAAATGCATCGCCATCGCGACATAGTAATCCCTCTGGTTGCCGTGCCCGTCGGAATACCACCCATCCCCGAGGTAGCAACTTTCGATCAACGCCAGGTCCTGCTGCAGATGTTCGTCCGAGCTGGGTTGATTCACAGCCCGAAGCCCTAGGTTGACCAGTATCCTGAAAAATCTCCAGTTGTTGGTGGGGAGATTTTCCACGCGATTGATCTGGGTCAGCCATGTTACGAGTCTTTCCCGCGCCTCCCCGTCCAGTTCTTCCCAGCACGCCCCGGGCGCCACAGCCAGTCCCCACCCAAGCGCCGCCATCTCCACGCAACGCTGGTCGGCCCCCTCAAATTCACCCCAGAAGTCGGCATGCGACGGGTCCGTTCCGGCGTCGATCGCTCCCGCGAGCAGTCCCGTACCCGGCAGCGGTTCACCGCCTGCCGCGCACGCCAGCATCCCCCACAATGGCCGGCAGAATCCCTCCATGCCGGCAGCCGCTTCCCCGTAAACCGCGCCGGTGCTCCCCGGGATGCAGCGCGCCTGTGAAGCGGAGCTCAGCGCAACCAGCGGCTGCCGCATTTGCAGGATCAGCCTGCGCAGGTCGTCCCGGGTTTGCAGCCCGCCCATTGATCTGGAAGCTGGAGACTGGGTGATGATGTCACAGGGGGAAGGTTTGTCTTCCGACAGTCTCTTTTGGTGGACGGTGATGTTGGTGATCATTGCAGGAGGCAACCCTCTTGCATTTCGCCGCATCTGGCAGCAGGCTTTTTATGTTACTCGTAACTCCCTTGGCATGATACGAGTAACAGCGTCTCATCATTGTTGGCCCCCGGCGTGTTGTCCTACGGTGCTTCCCATGAAAAACATCACACCCTCCATCGTTCTGGCGGCCCTGCTTCTTTTCACTTCCTCCGGCGCGGTTTTGCATGCCGGTACGGAATTGCTCACAAATGGCGGTTTTGGCGACGGGACCAGCGGATGGACGCTGGTCCACCTGCACGATGCTCACGCCTCCGTGGCTGCGGAGCCGGTCGGCGGTGGCCAGATGGCCGCGCATGTCGTGGTCGCGGAAGCCACTGCGGAGGCGTTCTACGTGCAGCTTTTCCAAGGCAAACTCAATGTCGAGGCTGGAAAAACCTACAGGCTGCGTTTTCGCGCGTGCAGCAAGCCGGGCGCTGCGATCGGAGTGAATCTCATGCTGGGCGAGTCGCCATGGACCAGCTTCTCGACCAGGGAGGTCACGCTCACCCCGGAGTGGCAGGATTTCTCGTTTGATCTTGTGGTTTCGCAGGCAGCCGCCAATGCCCGGGTCACCTTCAGCCGCCTCGGCGCCCAGCCGTGCGAATATTGGTTTACCAATGTCTCATTGATCATGGTAAACTGAATGGAACCAGTGTGATGTTACGTGTAACGAATCGGTCGTGTTGAGCTTCCCCGTTTGCAAACTAACCTTGGACTCATGAAACCAAATTTCCTCCCGGTTATGCATGCTCGCAGGATTCTGCCGGCATCTAGGGGTTTTACTTTGATCGAGCTTTTGGCGGTGATCGGCATCATCGCCGTCCTTGTTGCCATTATGCTGCCGGTGATCGGGTCGATGGGTAATCGCGCAAAGACCACCGCCTGTCTTTCAAACCTCCGCCAGTGTGGCGTCCTCATCCGTTTGTACACGGGGGAAAATAACGACACATTTCCCAACGCCACGGTCAATAACCAGGGCTATGTCACGGCGTTGTCGGCCTATCTGCCGGTCATCCAGGCGAAATCGAACAAAAACGTTTTCGTCAGCCCCGCCGCGAAATTGCGCACCACCACGTTCGGGAACACGAATTTCACCTATGCGGTTCATAACGGGCTGTTCGGCGGCTCGGCGGCCAAGCAGGAATCAGCAGTGATGACCACGGATGTGAAGCGCCCGTCGGAAGTGATCATGATGGCAAATGGAGCCCAGCTCCCGGAGGACGGCGGAAGTTGTGCCTACACGTTCTACAATCCGTATGAACTCAACCAGGGCTTGAGCTCGGATGTGTCCACCAAACTCGATCAACCGATCCCGTGCGACGATTCAACCAACGTGGATAACGACAACGGCGAGGGTTACCTCCGTTATGTGCAGAATAACAACACGGCGGTTAACTGCTTGATGGTGGATGGCCATGTCGAAACCATCGCCAAGGGCAAGGTGCTTTACAGGAATGTCGTTTACGACCAGTAAGTAAGGGCGCAAGCCTTTGCTGGCGCATGGCCGGGCTCAGCGGCGGCTTGGAGACAGGGCGCGCTTGGCCTTTTGAGGCAGCTTCTTCGCAGGATCGCTTTTGAGATTTTTGGTTGTCCCTCCGGCGACCCACGTTCCCGTGAGCAGCACGGTCTTCGGAAACCCGAGGATTCCAGCTTCGTTTTTATTGATCTGGTTGACCGCCAGGTCCACCGCGGCGCCTCCCACCTGTTCGGGTTGCTGGTCTATTCCGGATGCAGGTTCGTGCAGCTTCGTCCAGTCGAGGTGAACGAAACCAAGCTTGCCCGGAATATCAAATCCCGCATCGAGCAGGCGCTGGAGGAGATGGGACTGGGTGGTGACGACTGCATCGAGCCGCATCTTGCGGATCCAGGCATATGCCTGCTGGTCTTTCCAGGCGGTCGGCACATACATCGCCGGCTTGTGCTCCTGGTCGTAGCGCCAGTGGTGCAATAGGAACGCCGAGGACCAATGGTAGTGGACCCGCGCATCATGGACATGGGGGATCATCATCCCGATCCGCTCATACCCGAGCCGGCGCAGTTCGCGCAGGGCCAGCAGCATCGAGCTGTACTGGTCGTTGCTGGCGCGGGAAAGAATAGGCTTCAGCAAAGAGTACCCAATCGCCCCTGTGCTGAATTTCTCCCAGTCCAGGTTCAGGTGCGCGTGCGCCGATGTCATGGGGCCGATGACAACTCCGCGGATGCCGCGCGCATAGAGGATCTCGCTGAGCCGCCGCGTCGTCAGCCCCTGTTCACGCAGCCAGAATTCCTCCAGCCGGTACCCGCGGCTCTCGGCCCGCTCCGTGGCGCCGTTGAAAAACCGCGTGTAACCGTGCGAACGCCATTCGTCCCGCGTGCGGCCGTCCGTGAGGTATGCCAGCACGCCCGCATCGGTCTGGACCCGGCTCGTCCGCACGAAGCTCATAAAGGCAGAGACGAGCGGGTTGGGTCGGTATCCCAGCTTTTCCGCTGCCGCGAGGATGCGCAGGCGGGTAGCCGGGTCCACGCCCCGGACATTCCGCAATGCCCGCGAGACGGTCATGCGCGAAACACCCGCTGTCGCGGCGATGGAGGAAAGGTTCGGGGGAAGTTCCGTGCGCATGTCTTCGGAGTTACTCGTAACAAGACTGCATGTCAAGGGGATGCAGCCCTTTTTGTTACGTGTAACTTATCTGCCGCATTGCGGGTATTTTGTGTGCTCCTAACGTCCTTCTCATGTCCTTCCTTCCTCCTTCCCGCTTCGCCTGCCTCTTCGTCGTTCCTCTTTTTCTCTTTTTACATCTCGTCCCGGCAGCCAGCTTGCGCGCGGAAAATCCGGTGCCGCAACCGGAGGAATCCGGCCTGCTCGACCCATCCGGTTACAAGTTCTTCAAGCTGGAGGGGGCCGAGGCGCAAAAGGCCCGCTTTATCATCAAGGCAACGGATGGCCCGGGATGCAAATCGTTACTTCGCTTGGAAACCATGCAGGCATGTTCCAGCCCCTACGCCGCGCAGATCACGCAGCACAACAGGGAGGCCATCCGCAAGGGGGATGTGCTCCTCGCGCATTTTTACCTTCGCACGGTCAAAAGTTCCCTCGAGTCCGGGGAGGGGTTTGTGCAATTTGTCGTCGAGGATTCCCGGAGTTATTCCAAAAACGCCAGGTTCGACGCGAGTGCCCTTTCGGAATGGCGCGAATTCTTCGTCCCTTTCACAGCCACTGCCGATTATCCCCCCGGCGGCGCATCCGTCATTTTCCGGGCGGGCTTCCAGCCCCAGACCGTGGAGATCACCGGTCTGGCGATCAGGGATTTCGGTGCAAGTGAGGATTTCTGGAAACTCCAGGGGGCCGCGCGGAAACTCTCCTATCCCGGACTGGCTTCCGATGCCCCGTGGCGTGCCGAGGCGGATCGCCGCATCGCCAAAATCCGCAAGTCCGATCTCACGGTGCGCGTCGTCGATGCCTCGGGTCATCCCGTCCCTGGGGTGGAACTCACCGTGCGCCAGACGCGGCACGCCTACTGGTTCGGCTCGGCTGTCCGTGTCGATGCCATCATGGACACCGGCAATCCCACGGAACAGGCGAAATACCGCGCCGCGTTGCCGGAGTTGTTTAACGAAGTCACTTTTGAAAACGATCTGAAATGGCCTTTCTGGATGCGCAATCTGGACGCAACGCAGGCCGCTGTGAAATGGCTCGATACCCAGGGCATCGCCTTGCGGGGGCACAATTTTGTCTGGCCCAGCCACACAAAAGGACTCCCGGAATCGCTTTATCCGCTGGTTGATAAGCCGGATGAATTGCGCCAGGCGATCACTGACCACATCAAGGAAGTGACATCGCGCATCCAGCCCCCGGCAGCCGCATGGGATGTATTGAACGAGACATTCAACAACCATGAATTCATGGACGTGCTCGGGAGGAACGCCATGGTCACCTGGTTTCAGACCGCCCGCGAATGCTCCCCGCAAAGCCGCCTGTTCATCAACGATTTCGGCATCGTCACCGGCGGCGGCACGGACAAACCCCACCAGGATGACTACGAAAAAACCATCGCCTGGCTTTTGGAAAACAAGGCGCCTTTGGATGGCATCGGCATGCAGGGGCATTTCGGCAGGGAACCCACCGCGCCCGGGCGCTTGCTGGCGGTCCTCGACCGCTTTGGAAAACTCGGAAAGGAAATCCAGATGACGGAGTACAGCACCCAGTTCGACGACCCCAAGGAAGCTGCGCAATACCTGCGCGATTGCCTCACCGTATTTTTCAGCCACCCCTCCACATCCGGATTCATCCTCTGGGGTTTCCACGAGGGGAGCGGCATGAAGCAGAAGAGCTTCCTATACGACAAGGACTGGAACCTCACCCCTTCCGGCGAAGTCTGGAAAAGTCTGGTTTATGGAAAATGGTGGACCAACGCCACCGCCACCACCGGGCCGGATGGCACCGCAAAGATCAACGGCTTTCACGGCCAGTACGAGATCACTGCCCGTGATCATGATGTTGAAACCAAAACCACCATCGAACTCAAACCCGGCGGAGCCACCGCCAGAATCGTGGAGGGCAACACCCCCGCTCCCGTTTCCGCCAGCAATTGAGTCCTCTAAAATCATTTGCCCACCGATGAACTCTCCAAAAGAACCTCGACGTCGCAGCAACATTCCGGGGAGCGCCTGCGTCTCGCAGGCTGGTTGCGGAGTCCTCGCCGCAACGAACTTTTTCCCCAACCCCCCGCTTGCTATCTGGCGACGCCCATTGCCGCATAACGCCAAAAAACCACAACCTCTTCATCTCCCACCACGCACCAACGCCAACGGCGTTGCGCCCGCTTCCTGCGAATTTCGGTATGCTACGTGTAACATCTCGCCGCAATTGAACCCACTGCCCAAATTATTATCCTTCCCGCACCTGCAAGCCATCCACCCCCAGACCCAATTATTCCTATGATGAACCAAGTGCCCTCCCGACCTGCCCTCCTGAACTTCCGAGCATGGCTCTCCCTCATGATTGCAGGTTGCCTGCTCTGTTTCCCAGCGACATCACAAGCCACCGTCTATTTCTGGGATGCCACCACCGGCAACGGCACGCTCGACTACGGAAACGGCACCATCAGCACCACCGGCAGCAACTGGTGGTCAGCCTCCGGCACCTACTCCGGCTGGACAAACTCCACGTCGGACACGATGCAGATCGGCAGCGCCAGCGCCGTCGCCGGAATGTCCTATACCGGCGGCAGCACGGCCCCTTCGTTTACCATGACGCTGAGCGGCAGCATCTCGCTCGGGCAAATAACCGTCAGTGCAAACCTAAGCAGTGGAAACACCGTCACCATCTCGGACGGCGGCAACTCCGCCAACACGCTCTCATTCAGCGGGGCCAGCAACATCACGAATAACTCCGTAAACGCTCTCATCATTAATGCGCAGATTGCGAGCGCGGGAGGTTCCACATTGTCAACGGCTGGCACCGGCACGATCATTCTCACCGCGAGCAACGGCTACACCGGTGGCACGACGATTACAGGCGGCACGGGAGCCTCTGGCGGAGGCATCCTGCAGATCGGCAATGGCGGAACCACCGGCTCACTCGGGGCTGGCACGGTCTCATTCCAATTGAACGGCACCCAGTCTCTCGCCTCCACGTTGCTCTTCGATCTGGCCGCCCCGGCGACAGTCTCCAACGCCATTAATCTGAATAGTGCCAATGCGGTGGGCGGCATCATCCAGCAAAGCGGAAGCAACACCCTGTCGATGACCGGCGGAGTCTCGTTGAATAATTCCTCAGCCGCGTTGACTTACAATATCGCCAAAACCGGGCAGGCGGTGGATACGCAGGTCAGCGGCGTGATCAGCGGCGGGGGCTCTATCATCAAGTCCGGCTCCGGGACGCTCCTCTTTTCCGGTTCAAATACTTACACAGGCGCGACGACAATCAACGCAGGAACGCTCACCGTCGGCGCCTCGGGCGATCTCGGCAGTGGCAGTTACGCAGGCAATATTTCCAATAGCTCGGTCTTCATTTACAACAGCACAGCGGCACAGACTTTGTCAGGTGTGATCTCGGGCACGGGCAGCCTCGTGCAGCAGGGCTCCGGCACATTGAAACTCTCCGGCACCAACACGTATTCCGGCGCGACCACAGTCAATGGCGGCAACCTGACCCTGGCGGGCTTCACCTCAGGCGGCGCTGCGCAGGGCACGCTCGCAAATTCCAACGTGACGATAAACAGCGGCGCGGCATTCCAGTTTGGCACCGCTGCCGATTTCGGCAACGCCACCACTGGTTCCATGCCGACGCCCGTCGTGATCGCTAAAAATGTGACCATGAACGGCGGGACGTTCATCGTCACACCCGGCAACGGCTCGGGCATCACCAGTGCGAATTCCGCCACCGCGGTAAGTCTCTCCGGTACGCTGACCCTCGCCGCCGGGCTGAATATCGAGGAATTGAACGGCGCCACCAGCCGCTACACGGGATTGACCGCCGCCTCCCTCCTGCGCATCGCTGGTTCCACCTTGCTGGTCGCCTCGCCAAATACCGTGGGAACAAGCACTCCGGGCACCATCACGAGCCAGGATCTCCTCTTCACGAGCAATCCCACGCTCACCAACACCGTACTGGCCGGTGTCTTTATCTCTCAGGCCTCGGCCACGCTGGATGCGACGACCATTGCGACTTACAATGCGACCAACGGCGTGGCCTCTGGCGGGAATACGAGTTACGGCACATCCGGCGCATTGGCGAATAACGGCAACCCGATTGCTACTGTTACCACTTCCAATTTCGCGGGAACAGCATCGGGGAGCGTAAACTCGCTCCGCATGGATGGAAGCCTGGACACGGGAGGCTTCACGCTCACGGTGAACAGCGGCGTGATCCTCGCCCGGGGCAATGTCTCGATCACCAGCGGCACGCTCGCCCTGGGCGCCGAGGGACAGATTTATGTCAGCAACAACACGAGCGCCCAGAATGTGAACGTCGCGCACACCATGACAATCGGCAGTGTCATTACCGGAACCAAGGGCCTCACTTTCACCGGCGGATTTGAGGGGCAGGGGACATTGATCTTGAACGGCGCGGAAACTTACACGGGCACGACAACCATCAACACCGGCACCTTGCAAGTGAACGGCTCCCTGGCGGCCGGAAGCGCGGTGAGCGTGGGAACGGCGGCATCCCTCACCGGCACCGGCACAGTGAACGGTACTGTGACGGTGAGCGCCGGCGGCGAGACGAGCCCCGGCGCCGGTAGCGCGCCCGGCGTACTGACCTCGGACCTCGCTTACAACTCGGGAGCGACGGCAAATTTTAACGTATCCAGCGGCAGCAGCGCGACGCCCGCCGCGCATCTCTCGGGGCTCTACTATTCGCAGATGATCGTGACTGGCACCCCAGGCGCGGTGAACCTCGGCATCGGCACCGGAGTGACCTTGAAACTGACCCTCTCGACCGCCGACTACACGACATTGCTGGTAAGCAAGACCTCCAGCTACAACGCACTCAATGGAAACACGCTGCTCGACAACTACTTCGTATTCAACCTCGGGTCTGGACTCGCGACCGGCCGGTTCTCCACGCTCGACCTAGATGTAAACGGCGTCGATTCGACCGGCACGATCTACTACGCCGGGGCAAACGACCGCTTCGCAGCGGATGGCGTGGGCAACACAGTGGGCGACGTCTTCGTAAACGGGCAGGAATACGCGCTCAGCTACACCGGAAGTTTCGCATCAAACTCCACCACCGGCGGAAACGACATAGTCCTGACCGCCATCCCTGAACCCGGCACCTGGGGAATGATTTTGTGCGGATTTGGAATGCTCATCGGCATCCAAAGATTGCGCAAACGCCGTATCAGTTGATTTTTCAGGGAAAAAGTCCCTCCTCTGCCAGGGATAATCAACCGTTGCCAACCCTTACCAACCATCAGCCAGTGGCAAAGCTTGCAGGAAAGGGCTCCCGGGCGTATCGAATAGTGTATGAACGGGAAAAGGATCAGAATTGTTCATCTCTACATTTCTCCTGCACATAACTTTTTCGGGCACCACGAAAAACCGCCCGGGGATAGTCCGACTCTGGAGGTGAAAGAGGTCCATTGCGTGGCGGGGAGCGGCATCGAGGGCGACCGTTTTTTTAATTTCAAGGAGGACTACAAGGGGCAGATTACTTTTTTCGAATTGGAGGTTTACGACAGGCTTTGCCGCGAGCTTGGCACGGATGCGCCCCCGTCGGTCCTCCGCAGAAATGCGATCACATGCGGTGTGGATCTGAACACACTCGTTGGCAAAAAATTCGAGATCCAGGGCGTGCAATTCGAGGGTGTCGCGGAATGCAAACCGTGCTACTGGATGAACACAGCCTTTGCTCCCGGTGCGGAGGATTCCATGCAAGGCCACGGCGGACTCCGGGCGCGCATCCTTACCACCGGGGTGCTGAACGTGGATGACCCGGATTCCCCATGAGCGCGCAATCCTTCACTGCATGCCTCCTTGCCGGCGGAAAATCGTCCCGCATGGGGCGTGACAAGGCTGGCGTGGAATTCGGTGGGATTCCGCTCTGGCAACACCAGGTCGAAATCCTGCGGCAGACCGGTGCGGATGAGATTCTTATCTCGGGAAGGGACGATGCTTGTTACGCTGGGAGTGGCTTTCCCATTATTGGGGATGAGATCAAGGGGAACGGGCCGCTTTCCGGGGTGCATGCTTTGCTGGGAGTGGCGGCACATCCCATGGTGCTGATGCTGGCGGTGGATATGCCGGCGATGATGGGTGGTTACCTGCGCGGGCTGGTTGCGCGGGCTTTTGAAGAGGGGTATGGTATGGTGCCGGTGAGGGATGGTTTTTATGAAGGGCTTGCGGCGGTTTATCCCAGGGCGTCGCGGGAGATTGCGGCCGGGTTATTGGAGGGGGACGATTATTCCATGCAGGGGTATGTGGCTGGATGTGTGGGGAGGGGACTGGTGGTTCCGGTGGAAATTAATGAGGACGAGATGAGACTGTTTCAAAACATGAACACGGCAGGGATCAGCATAAGCTGACGGTTGGTAAGGGTTGGCAACGGTTGATTAACCCTGGCAAATATACTTTATAATGAATCTTGCTGATCAACTTGGGCGTATCGTCGATTATTTGCGGATCTCGATCACGGACCGCTGTAATGAACGGTGCCTTTATTGCATGCCCGAGGGGTTCACCGACTGGAAGCAGCGGGAGGAGATTCTTACGTATGAGGAAATCCTGGCTGCGGCTGAGACGGCTGTCGGGCTTGGCTTCCGGAAGTTCCGCGTGACTGGGGGCGAGCCTCTGGTGCGGAAGGATGCGGAGCATTTTATTGCGGATTTGATTGCGATGCCCGGTGTGGAGCAGGTCGGGCTTTCCACGAATGGGACGCGCCTCGCGCCGATTGCGCGGCACCTGGCGGAAGCGGGATTGCGCAGCGTGAATATCAGTCTCGATGCGCTGACCCCGGCGATTTACTCGCGGATCACGGGAGGGAGGTTGGGGGATGTCATGGATGGGATCGATGCGGCGCTTGAGGCGCGCATTCCAATCATCAAGTTGAATGCGGTGCTCATGCGCGGTGTGAATGAGCATGAAATCTGGCCGCTGGCGGAGTTTGCGGCGAGGAAGGGGCTCATCCTGCGCTTCATCGAGCTCATGCCGGTGAGCCTCACCGAGATGCTCGATGAGTCGAATTTCCTGCCAGCCGGCGAGGCGAAGCAGATGCTCGCCAGCCACACGCCGATGTTTGCGGATGAGCGCCATTACGGCAACGGCCCTGCTCAATATTTCCGGTTGC
>JBAVPB010000009.1:0-2523 GCA_049692655.1 Chthoniobacteraceae bacterium
ACGTCGCGCCTGCGGCCACAAACAAGGGGCCGTAGGACTGGCCCGCGCCTGATGCCTCCACGGTGCCGCTATTGATCGTAAGTCCGCCGAAGATGTTATCCGCAGTGTTGCTCAGGATCAATGTCCCCAGGCCATTCATTGTCAGTCCGCCGGGCCCGCTGATAACTCCTGAGTAAGTGGTGCTCGCATTGTTACCGCCTACCTGGAGAGTTACGGCATTGCCGCCGGTATCTGCGAGGACAAGACTTCCGGTTCCAGCTAGCGCACCCAGGGTGAATGTCCCGATCCCCTGTCCGAATGCGAGGCCGTTATTGGCATTGACTGTTACCGTCCCCGTTCCCGACGCCGATGCATTGGCCAGTTGCAGAACGCCCGTGCTGATCGTAAGTGGCCCGCCAAAAGTATTTGCACCCGCGAGTATCCATGTGCCCGCTCCACTTTTAGTTACCCCGACGAGATTGCTGCCGCTGCCATTGCTGATGACGCTGTTGATGATATTGCTGCCGGTATTGGCGCCAGCAAGCGTCAACGTGGTGGCCCCGGTGGTTCCGCCACTGGTAATCGTGCCTGCCGTGCCGAAATTGAGCACATCGCTCGTCGTGCTGTTATTGGCAAATGTATAGTTCCCCTCGAGCGTGATCGGCGTGCCGATCGTCTCCGTCTTGCCTGTGGAGGTGACTGTACCGGAGAGCTGGATCGTCCCCCCCGCGGTGAGCAACAGTCCGCCGCCACTCAGCGTGTAAGACCCCGTCGCCGTGTCGAAAGTAATGTTGTCCACGTTCAACGTGGGGCTGTTGATCGTGATCGCAGTAGTCGCGCTCGCGTTGTTAAAAGTGGCCGTATCCGTATTAGTCGTGCCCGATGTCGCCCCGGGGGAAGTGCCAACACCTGTTCCCCAGTTGTTTTCGGATCCGTCAGTCACCCAGTTCCCGTCCGTGGGCGATGCATTCCATGTGGCGCTCGCCGCATTTGCAGTGGCTCCTGGCAGCAGGATCACGAGCGCCGAGAGAGCAGAGCAGAGGATCAGGCGCATGTCGCTCGATATACATTGAGGAGACGATGGGTTTTTCATGGGGGATAAAACTTGGGTTTCTGAATCGAAGCGCACCATATCGATCTTTTTCCCTTGCCGATAATAGTTTTTTAGCGGAGAAATTGAATATCGATGCAAGGAAAATCCTCCCTCCCGGCAACCATGAAGGACGTCGCGCGCCTCGCGGACGTCTCGCAGCCGACCGTTTCACGCGTGCTTCAAAACCACCCAAATGTGAAGGAAGCCGTCCGCATCCGCGTGCGGCAGGCGGTGGCGCAACTCAACTACCGACCCAACTCGCTCGTCTCGACTTTGATGGCGAATTTAAAGAACCAGCGCCGCTCGCGCACGAGCACCACCATCGCATTCATCTCCGCCTATCCTTCGATCCTTGCCTGGCGGAATGTCGCTGATTTCGCCGATTACTTTGATGGCGCGCAGGAGCGGGCCGCATCGCAAGGCTACGAGCTCGAGCACTTCTGGCTCAAGGAGCGCGGCATGAACGGTCCCCGTCTCAGCAAGATCCTTTATAACCGCAACGTCCCCGCCGTGCTCATCGCCCCGCTCCCCGGCACCATGGGCCATCTTTCTCTCGACTGGTCGCGCTTCGCATCCGTCGCGCTCGGTTACACCCTGGCGCGCCCAAATGTATCGCGCGTGACCAACGACCAGTTCCAGACCGTGCTGCTCACATTGCGCAAGCTGAAATGGTTCGGCTATCGCAAGATCGGTTTCATCATGGAGGCTTTCTCCGATAAGCGCGTGACCCACCGCTGGGTCGCCGGCCATCTCGCGTTTCACCTCGATTTCCCATACATCTCGAGGCTAGATCCCTTCACTCCCCCCAGCCTCACGGAGAAAAATGTCGTGGACTGGTTTCGTGCAAATCGTCCCGACGCCATCGTCGGCTCCGATATCCGCATCATCACCTGGCTCAAAAACGCCGGGTTCGATGTCCCCGGCGATACAGGCTTCGCAAATCTCAGCCTCGGCGGCATCCGCGACATGGCCGGCGCCAATCAAAATTCGCGCGTCATCGGCGCCAGCGCGATCGATATGATCATCGGCCAGCTCCACCGCAACGAACGCGGCGTCCCCGAGCACGCCAAGCTCACCCTCATCCCCGCCACATGGAGCGACGGCCCCACCGTCCGCAACGTCCGCGAGGAGAAACAGCAAAAATCAACCCGCACCAAAACACCCGGGACCCGCCGAAAAATAGTAGGACGAGACGCAACTATTTCATCGGCCGGGAATCCACATAGGAAGAAAGAACCACTCCGGAAAAATCTGTGAAAATCAGTGTCAATCTGTGGACGACAACCTCCCCTGCTTATTTTTAAATGGATTGCAGCCTTCACTCACTGATCACGCCGGTTCATCGCTTCGATAAAATCCTGTAAGCCGAAGACAACTCGACTCTGGGAGAGGCAGAGGGGCGCAGGGCTGCAACCCGTGGGCAGAGGTGGGCGGCTTAATTCTGTTAATCC
>JBAVPB010000010.1:0-21202 GCA_049692655.1 Chthoniobacteraceae bacterium
GGGCGATGAAAGCAATCCGCACTTACGAGCGCGGGAAAGCCAGATTCAAGGACGTCGCTTGTCTGGACGAAAATTGATCAAAGTTCAGCCACGAAATCTTCGATGTTGAGATTGGCCTGTCTCAACAGACCGCGTAATGTGCCGCGTTTGATAGGCCGATGCATCGGTACAACAACGATACGCCCGTCACTTCCGCGCATGATATGATGAGAACCTGTTTGATGATCTGACGTAAAGCCGAGACGCCGCAACGCTTTCACTGCATCTGTTCCGTGAACATCCGAGGGAATTTTCACGCAAGCTCAAGCTCGGGATCAGTGACAAAATGCAATTTTACCCGGCTGGGTAATGGCACACCTGCGGCGCGAAAATAACCAGTCGCAGCGTCCTGGATCATTTCCTGCAATTCCCGCAAGTCAGAGCCTTGCGTGGTAATGCCACCCCCGCGAGGATCATCCCATGATGCGACGAGCTGGGAGGATTCCTCGTCTCGCTCCACATTGAAAGTGATCTCTTGCATAAAGGGATGCTACCTTACTACCTAGCGACGGGCAACTTCATTTGCTTTCACTGATCACGCTTCATTTCCTTTTCCCACTGTCAGCAGCCTGCGGAACGCCCTGGGCGACGTACCTGTGATCTGCTTGAAGCGTCGGGAGAAGTAGAACTCGTCGCAAAAGCCGAGGGCGTCGGCGATCTGTTTGTCGGTGAGGCGGCGTTCCTGCATGAGCTCGCAGGCGCGGTCCACGAGGCGCCGCATGCGGTAGCGGGCGGGCGGGTGGCCGACGAGGCGCGTGAAGCGCTTGCGGAATGTCTCGGGGGTGGCGCCGAGTTGCTGCGCGATTTTTTTCAAGCCGGTCTCGGCGGCGAGCGTGGAGTCGAGCAGGGCGCAGGCGCGCGAGGCCCAGCGCAGATCGTCCTGATAGGCGGTCTGCCGGCCGGCGCCGCTGACGATTTCCGCGAGGAGCAATTGCAGCCTGCATATCTCGAGGAGCGGCGGGGCGTAATCGGCGGGTGGGGCGGCGTATCCCGCCTGCCGTGCGATGCCGAGGATGGCGTCGAGCCTGCGGAACCAGACATCGACGGGCTCGAGGTGATACACGGGCTTGCGATCGTCAAGCAGGCCCTGCTTGCGCCAGAGGTCGAAGAGTTTGCCGGAAAAGCTGAGCCACAGCGTGGTCCAGACGCCGGAACCTTTCGGCCCGTAGGCATGCGCGAGATCGGGGAAAACGAGGATCATGTCGCCGGGGCCGATATCCTGCCGCACGCCACGTGCATCGCTGTAAAAGGCGTCCCCCTTCAGCACGTAAACGAGGGCGTATTGCCCGTAGATGCGGGCCGGCCCGGCGCCATAGGTGGAATCCGGCACGAAGCCGGCCGAGGTAATGCCACCGAGGGGGGAGGAGACCGCGCTGTTGAAGCGCCACCCTTCCGGCGTGCGCGAACCAGGGGCTGTCTGCGATTTGGCCATGGGGTTACAGATACACCAACCTCATGCCAAAAAACACAAGTAATTTTCCAAAAGCTCCATTCCATGAGGGCTGATATGGCGCTAGTATCACCCCATGAACACAAGTCTTGCCCTGACCTCCCGAGGTGTTGCGCTCGATATGAGCAGCGGTTCCTTCGGCGAACTCCGACATTCCGATGATGCACTAACGGACGTGACGGCCCTGCGCGGGCGGTTGGAGGAGGATGGGTATCTCTACGTCCCCGGGTTCTTCAAGCGGGATGATGTGCTGGAAGTCCGCCGCGAACTCTGCTCCCAACTTGAGCGCGCGGGAAAGCTCGATCCCGATTTTCCCGCGATCGACGCCGTGCCGTGCCCGCCGGACAAGACGCCCGCTTATCCCGCCGGCGGGCAGAGTTTTCCGATCGACCGCAGGCATCCCACGCTGGAGAATTTTCTTTTTGGCCCGCAGATCATGGATTTTTACGGGCGGTTCCTCGGCGGAGTGCCGCGGCATTACGATCACACCTGGATCCGCGCCGTGGCTCCCGGCATGGGGACGCCGCCGCATTGCGATCTCGTTTACATGGGGCGCGGCACGCATCACGTCTGCACCGCGTGGATTCCCTACGGCGACACGTCGCTGGAACTCGGCGGGCTGATGATGCTCGAGGGTTCGCACAAGCAGAGCGAGCGTCTCGCAAATTACCTCGCGAAGGATGTGGATACCTATTGCACCAACCGCTCCGTGAATACGCACAAAGCGGGATGGCTCGCGAAAGATCCCGTCTCCCTGCGCGAAAAGCTCGGGGGCCGCTGGCTCACCACGGAATTCAAGGCCGGCGACCTGCTGACATTTGGCATGAAGACGGTGCATGCCTCGCTCGATAACCAGAGCACCAGCATCCGGCTCTCGACCGACACGCGCTACCAGCTCGCCAATGAGGAGATCGACGACCGGTGGGTCGGGCCTGATACGCAGGAGTGGGCGGCGAAGAATCGTGTGGGGATGATTTGTTGAGAATAGCGGCGGTGTGGGAGGTTAAATAAAGTTTAACGGTTAAAAGGTTAAACGGCGGGCGGGGTTGTTTTGGTGATCAATTCCGCATTCAACCGCATGGATATGGCTAAGGCCCCGTCACCGGTGGGAGCGGGCTGCGATCAAACTGCAGCGTGCCCCAGGTCTGCGGCTTGAGTTCCGCGGAGCCGGGCCTGTCCACCACGGTCGCTTCACTCTCGCCCGCCCAGTGCGTCGCCCGCTGGCGCACCTGGCCCGCGGCGTCCGCAAAGGCCACTGATGCATCGAAACCCACCACCGGCTGCCGCGCGGGATTGATCCCCAGCGAAGCAAAGGGCGCGGAAACTTCCAGCGTGTAGCCCGTGGCTGTGACCTGATAGGCGAACGTCAGTCCCACGACCGGCGAGATATCATCAAAATGACGCTTCTGCGCCGGCGAAACAATTTCCTGGGGATTGAGCTGTTTCGGCTTGGGAGTGAAAGGATTCAAGTCCTGCTTCACCGGCCAGAATCCCATCTGGTAATCGCCCGCCTTGCCGCCTGTGATCCGCGCCAGGATCACGCGTACATCGCCTTCCGCCGGGGCGGGCCGATCCGGGGCGGCCCAGATTTTTCCGAGAACGAAATCGACATACGATCCGCTTACGTAGGGAGCGTAGGGCAACTCGTGTCCGTCGTTCTTGAGGCCGTTCCGGTCGGCGATGTCGTAGGCGAGGTAGAGGTTCGTCTTGTCGAAGGTCACCTGCACGGTGCCGACCTTTTTGCCGTCGAGGTTGAGGTCCATCCTGGGCACGCCTTCCCACTCCGCAGGATCGAGCTTGCCGTCGATGGTGATGGTGCGCGTATTTTTCTGCGCGGCACGGTCAAAGTCGAAGATGCTCCGCGCCACGTAGATCGGCTTTTTGCCCGGCGGCGGGCCATCCGGGTCCCACGGCCTGGCCTGCGCGGACTGCTCCGCGGTCAACGTCACCGCGCCGCCATTCACCGGGGTGAGCGCCGGCACATCGATCTGGTGAACGGAGATGCCGTGGTCGCCGGTCATCACATAGGTCTTGCCGCCGATCTTGTAGGCATAGGAGCCGACCAGCTCGACATAGATCCCGTTTGCATCGTAAGTCGCGCCGCTCGGGTTGTCGTTGTAAAGCCGTCCCAGGAAAAGCCCGTCGTCTGTCCACGCCCAGACCTGGCTCATCGCGTCGGCGCAATAATCGATGCCGTCGATCGAGGCCGCCATGCCCCAGCCGGGGTAATACATTTCACCCGGCTTCGCCACGCCCGCCGCGCGATGCCCCAGCTTCAGCCACGCAGGCTGGCCGGTCTTCGCGTCAAATTTGATCGGCGACATCCGCCAGTTCCGGCTGGCCCACCAGCCATCGCCATCCACGCCCGTCATGTGGATCTTGGCCTTGGTCCCTGCCGAAATACTGGCATAAATCGCGCCGTTGAATGTACGGAACTGGTCGAGGTTGTAGCGGAAGGGATCCTTCACGCCGCCGTCCCCGCCCCGGTAATCGGGCAACTGCAACTCCGTCACTTTTTCCAGGTTGCTCCAGTCATAGACCGGCACTCCGCTTGGCAGGATTTGTTTCGGCGGGAGGCGGAATACCATCCACTTCAGCCAGGAGGCGCTGTCCGTGGGGGGTCCGCTGGGTTTGGATGGCGCGAGCATCAGGATGCTCAAGTCGGGCTGCAACTCCCAGCCGAAAAGGCGGCTCGAGCCTTCCAGCAGCGGCGGCTTTTCCGTGAATGTCGCCTCGTCCGGGCTCATTTTTCCATCGCCGTTCGTGTCGGACCAGGTCAGCCAGCTATTCGGCCCCTGGTCGTAGATGCCGTGGTAATGGCCATCGGGCATCTTCTCCACGCGATGCGTGTAAACCAGCGACGCCAGCTTCGCCGTTTTCGTCGCCGGGTCGAAGAGCCAGATCGAGAAATCCCCGCCGACGAGGTAGCTCTTCCCGTTTGTCCCCTGCACCATGCCGCCCTCGATGCCGAGATAGGGCGCGTGCCCATCGAAGGCATAGAAGGGTCTGCCATTGCCGGGACCAATGTTGAAACCCAGGAGCGTGTCGTCGTGGTGCAATTCATCCCCCGCAAGGTCGAGATGCCACGACGGCGCCCACGACCCGTGCTCCAAGTCCAGCTTGTAGGCGGTCAGCCCCGGGGCGACGCTGTAGGCGTGGCCGCCGAGCAGCATCTCGCTGCGGTCCGGGGAAAGCCGCCCCTGGCCGGAAGAAAGCTCGCTATCGTAGAACGCCTTGGCGCGCGTGCCGTCCGGATTCCAGACCGTGAGTTCCTCGAAATCGTGCGCGCTCGATGCCACCCACACTTTTCCATCCGGAGCCACGCACAGCCCGCGCGGATCGAGCAAGCCCGCCGGGTTGTAGGGGCCGACCCGGGGGCGTCCCCCCTTCACGCCGATCTCGCGCAGTGGCTTCCCCTGCGGCGTGAATACCTTCACCTGTTGCGATGCGCCGCCGTCCGATATGTAGAAATTTCCCTTCGCATCCACCGCCACTCCGCTCGGGTCGTCCAGCCCTGAAACGAGTGGCGCGCCCGGCTTGCCATCCGCATCGAGCGGCACCAGCGTTTTCCCGCTGAGCAGGAAAACATTCCCGTTGAAAGCCGTCACGCCGCGCGGCGATGGCACGCTCACCGTCTGCAAAATCTGCCCGCTGCCGGCATCGACCACGAACAGCTTGTCGTCCATCACCACCGGCACGTAGAGCCGCTTGTTGCTCAAGGCCACGCCCTTCACATCCACCGTCCACCGCCCTTTCCACAAGCCCTCCGGCTCGACATGATCCCCCGCCGGAATGTCACAAAGAATCTTCCCGCGCGGCGGCGTGGCAAGATCGTATTTCCCGATGAAGAGATGTTTTTTGTCACCGACCTGGGCCATCACGATGTAGGCGTTCGTGTCATCCATCGTGCAGGCAAACCGGACGTCCCACCCGAAGAAACTCGTGAACCGGTGCGTGATGTTCCCGTTGAAATCCATGAGCTGGATTCCCGTTTCCTTCGGGCTCTCCACGCACCCGAAAATCGCCAGCAATTCCTTGCCATTCGTGCAGATATCCATCGGCGTGCTCAGGTTTCCACCCCAGCCCCCGCGATCGGTATCGGTCAGGTAGGGTGGGTTTCCGCTCAGCCCCACTTTCATCACGTAGTTGATCTTCGGGGGCGCCGCAAACCAGACGCCGTGGACATGATACTTCCCCGGCGCGGCGGGCAGACCCAGGTCGGTCGTGCCATCCCAATCCAGCGTCTGCGCGCCAGCGGTCACCGGCCTGGCATACGAGAGCGCGCGGATCATCTCCCCCTGGTCATTATAAACCCCCACGCTCGCCAGCCCGGCGGCGGGAAAGGCAAGCGGCACCGCGATCCGGAACCCACCCGGGGTGGTTTGCGACGGCATATCCGCAGCCCTCGAAACGAGGTGTGTGCTGAAGAGGATGAAGAAGAACATCGCAAACGCGACGAAGCTTTTTCGGAAGAAAAGAGTTGTGGTGAATGGCATTATTTTGGGGGAGTGGAATGAAAATCAAGGGGGGAGCCGCAAGGGAAGACCCGCAATCTATCGAAAGCCAGCCATACGCCAAAAGAAACAGACTGCATACAGCTTCCGCCGCGCAGCGGGACGCGGCCCTCGCGCCCCCGAGAGTTGTTGAACAACCCCGGATATTTCTGTTTAATCACCGGCTTTCACCCCTCAATGATTCCCGAGAAAAAAGCGCGCGTCGAAATCGACAGGCAACTCTTTGCCTGTGGCTGGGCTGTGCAGAATTACAAGGAATACCATCCCTCGGCAGCCAGCGGCATCGCCCTCCGCGAGGTGCCTCTCAAATCGGGCCGCTGCGATTACCTCCTGCTCGTAGATCGCAAACCGCTCGGCATCATCGAGGCGAAAAAAGAAGGCACGCTCCTCTCAACTGTCGCCGACCAATCCGGCCATTACGGGGAAAACCTGCCGGACTTTTTGCATGAACAGCTTTCCGGCCCGCTCCCGTTTCTTTACAAATCCACTGGTGTCGAAACTTACTTTCGCGACAAGCGTGATCCCGAGGCCTGCTCGCTTGAGGAATTGGAGGTCGTCGTCTCCGCCAATCTCCAGCGCGCCACCCCTCTTCGCCAGTCCATCCTCAACAAAGCATTCAAAGGCGAACTATGAGTGCGCGTATTGTTTTGCAGAAGCTAGGAAAACCCCGTTTTGAAGCGCTAACCTACGCAAAGCACCCATATGCAGAACTAACCGGACGCGAGGTTGAATGGTATTCGGATTCCTGCGAGAACATCTTGGGGGCAGTAGTTCTAGATCTGGTGGATAATGACTGGTCGTGGGTAGTGCTCGGTCGCGATGAGGCCGGAATGTACCGAGCTATAGACTTGAATGTGTCATGTCCATCATCGGCAAAAGCGCGAATAGAACTCCGTGGGAGCATGCGAAAACATGCTGCCACTGGAGCCTCAATGTTCCCGCAATACGATGTAACCAGAAAGAAGAACTTGCTGTTCGAGCCGGTTGTGCCAGCGGATAAGCTTTGTAGCCATTTTAAAATCCTACTCGACGATCATCACCAAGCAGCCAGAGGGATCATTCGCGAGATCGGTTTCGCTCTTGCGGACGTAGACGGGAATTTTGCAGAACAATTTCAGACTACGGCATTCAATGCCCGGTTATGGGAACTCTTTATATATGCATTTTTACATGAACAGAAGTTTCTTTTAGATCGAACGCACAACAGACCTGATTTTGTGGGAGACAAATTCGGTTTCACGCTCTGCGTGGAAGCAGCTACGGTCAATCCGAGCCGTGAATTTTCCGAACCGCCACCGCAAACGCCTGAGGAAATGATGAGGCTTCTAAAAGACTACATGCCAATTAAGTTTGGGAGCCCATTGTTCTCGAAGTTGAAAAAACTTAACGCCGAATATAAACGGCTGCCGCACGTGAAAGACAAAGCCTTCATTCTTGCGTTGGCCGATTTTCATCAAGAAAGTTCCATGACATGGTCGAGTTCGGCTTTGACTACATACCTATACGGTAAGCGTCTCACATGGCGCAAAGATGCTGACGGAAAGCTACATGTCAGAAACATAACAGTTCGTGAGCACCGATGGAAGCATAAGGTAATTCCCTCAAATTTTTTTGAGCAGCCTGGTGCCGAAAATTTGAGCGCAATCCTGTTTACCAACTGTGGCACCTTATCGAAATTTAATCGGATGGGCGAACTTGCTGGTTTCGGGCGTAAAGACGTCAAGATGTTTCGTGGAGGGGTTTACCATAACCACGATAATCACAATGCGACCGAACCGAAAAAGTTTTACTTTGAAATCACTCCGAAAACTTATGCCGAAAACTGGACTCAAGGTGTTGCTCTCTTCCACAACCCGAATGCCAAGCAGCCGATACCGCCGCAGCTTTTTCCAGGCGTGGCTCATTACTTCCTCCATAAAGGTAGGGTAGCCGCAGTTTTCCCGGAGTTTTTCCCTTATTCATCTCAAATGTTTGTCGCTAAAATTGTTAAATCACAAAAACGCGCCAAGCGGCGGCGGTGATCGAATTTTTATGTCAAACAACCCAAATGCCCTCGTCCGGAAACTCTGGAGCTACTGCGACATTTTCCGGGGTGACGGCCAATTGTATTGCAATTTTGAAGAATGATCATCACTCCTCACCCTGAACGCGCGAAATTTTCCACCCGTCTGGGTGCTTTGGGCAGGAACAAAGACGTAACCTTCGATGGAGAACTGTTCCGCTTCGTCAACCCGGCGTATTCGACGAATGCCGACATCGTGAACGGAATGGGAGCGCAGCACGCGTCCGGGAGATGGAACCTGGCGGGACCGATCCGGGTAAGTTACACCGCGACTGCTCCGATGACGGCTCTCGCCGAAGCTCTTTCAAGCGTTCGCTACTACCATCTTCCCGAGGCCAAAGCGATGCCGAGGGTAATTGTCGCGGTGCGATTGAAGGCAAGTTGCGTGCTCGACTTGCGCGACGGGAAAGTGCGCAACATGCTCAGACTTTCGGAGAAGACAATCAGAACGCTCGACTGGAGGGCGGAAAACCAGAATGGCAGGGAAGCGGTAACACAGGCATGGGGCCATGCTTTTTCCGCCGCCGGATTCGAGGCGGTGATCGTACCAAGCGCCGCGGATGACGGTGGCACAAATTTGCTGGTATTTCCGCAAAATCTGCAACCGGGAAGTCTTTTTGAGGTGAAAGATGAAGTAAAATGGCCCGGAAAATAATCCTGCAAATTTGCAGGTTTTACTTGCAAAGCGCCCCGGAACGAAATAGGTTTTTATTGGAATGGGAACAGTAACGAAACAAAAGGTCACAAAGCGGAAATATCCAAGGAGCAGCGGCGAGGCGCTTTACACGTGGCGACGTTCCGTGGGGTTGAACCGCCCGACCTTCGCACGGCTCGCGAATTTCTCCGAACGGTCGCTCGCCTCCTACGAAAAACGGGCGCAATTGCCGAAAACCGTACAGCCAAAACTGAATGAAGGCGTCCGCCTGGTGGAAGCATTGCTTGACCTCATTCCCGCCAATGAACTCGCCGCTTGGCTGCATACTCCGAATTCAGGCTTTGGAGGTAAAAGGCCATGGACGCTCATCGAGCAGGGCGAACGCGACATTATCTGGGCGATGATTCACCAGACCCGGCAGGGGGCTTTTTCCTGATCCTGCATGAGCAATCCCCAGTAGGGATTTGAAGCCGCAGTCGTCGATTTTCCTCGTTTGCGAGCTGGTTGGAGGTGCCAGTTAATGCGTGAAGCGCAGGCGGAGCACTCCAAGGGGATCTAATACGAAACCCAACTTTTCACCGCCGGCCGGGATGAACCGTCGCTACCAGCGCGGATATTTCAACCAGAACGGATACGGCTGGGGGGCTGGTTTATGAGTTTCCGCTCCAAAGCCCTGCTGAACCACGACCGGAGCCGGAATCACCGGCATCGTGGGAGGTTGCGGGAAATCTCGCGGCGCCGGATACGAACCACCAAGCGGTACCGTCCCTTGATCAAAAAATCCATCCTTTCCCGGTTCTGGATAACCCACTTCAAACGGAGAAAGTGTGGCGACTGTTTCTCTCGCCCATTTTAACCATCCTTCCTGCTCCAAGGTAAGCTGCCCGGACGAATCTCCACGCCATCGCTGTTCACACGTTGCGATGAATTCCTGAGCAACCTGATGCAGCCACCACCACTCAGTCAGCTGGCGGGGTCAGCCCTTGACTATTGACACTTTTCATAAAACTTACTCTGTTCCCGTACGAATGGTGGTCGGACTACAATTTCGATAAAAAGCGGTTCAAAATCCCCCATTCATCTGGCGCGTATTTAGATTTTTCTGAAGAATTTTCCAGAGTAATTTTCACAAAGCTAATTATGTCCGAAAATTTTTCTTGCATTAAAACGCATATTTGTGGTAGTTTTCTATAAAAGGGCGAATTCCGCCCGAACCGCGTCACTGTGAGCCAGTGACGCCCGGCCAGAAACTCGGCCCGGAAGTTCTTTGAAATCCTCAATACATATAAATCCTGTTCATCCCGTCCGAAATTGCTGAACCCTGTAATCTGCTTTAATCTGTGGACGAATTCCCTCTGTGAACTCTGTTATTTCCTGTTCAAATCCTTCCGGAAAAAATCTGCGTCAATCCGCGGACTCTTCTCTGAACCCTGAACTCTTAAAATCAAAAAATCTGTGTAATCTGTGTCAATCTGTGGACGATTCGAACTCTGTCCCCGGCATGGACACCGCATGCGCGGGCACAATCCACTGCCAGACCAATAGCGCCACCACAAACGCCAGCGTGCCGGAGACCATGTAGGGCCAGGCGGGGTGGAATTCAAACAGCGTGGCGGCAAATACCGGGCTGGTGATCCGCGCCAGGCTCCCGGCGCTTTGCGCGACGCCGATCGTGGTCCCCTGCTCGTTTGACGGGGCGAGGATCGAGATTAATCCGAACACCGGGGCGCGCACCAGGCCCGATCCCGTGGAGAGCAACGCGAGTGCAATCAAGAGAGCCGGCCAATGGTGAATAAATGCGACCCAGCCGAGCGATGCCGCCACCAGCACCATGCTGAATGCGATGAGCTTCGCCTCGCCGAACCGTTTCACCAGGGAGCCCATGCCTCCCTGCACGAGCACGCCGATGATTCCGCAATAGGCAAAGAGGTAGGTGATCGTTTTCATGCCGGGCCCCTGCCTGAAGTCGATCCCGAAGTTTTTCCCGACGAGCAGGCCGAGGGTGACTTCAAACGTGCTGAAGCAGAATGTGGAAAGAAAAAACACGCCGATGAGCAGGCCGATGCGCGGATGCCCGAGCGTGTGCATCCACTGGGTCAGGCGCGGGCGGGGTTTCACGTGCTCGGAGGTCGGCTTGAGGCTCTCAGGCAGCAGGAAATACGTGCCGATGAAATTGGCCGCGCAAAGCGCTGCCGCAACCCAGCCCGGCCCCGAAAATCCGAAACGGGCGGCGCTCCAGCCGCCAATCATCGGGCCGAAAATAAACCCAAGCCCGAATGCCACGCCGATGATCGCCATGCTTTTCGAGCGTTTCTCGGGCGGCGTGATGTCGGCGATATAAGCCTGCGCCACGGTGATGTTTGCCCCGCAGAAACCCGCCAGCGCGCGCGCCCCAAGAATGATGAGCAGCGCAGTGCTGCCGGCTGCGCCGGAACCGAACGCGAATACAATATACGAGAGCGCAGCCCCGAAGGTGCTGAACAGCAATAGCGGCCTGCGCCCGATACGGTCCGACCATTGCCCCCAGACCGGCGAAAAGAGAAACTGCATGAGCGAATAGATGCCCATGATGCATCCGATCATCAGCCCGCTCGCGCCGAAGTTTTTGCTGTAGAGCGGCAGGATCGGCAGCACGATGCCGAAGCCAATAAGGTCGATGAAGACGGTGAGAAAGATGATGCCGAGCTGTGGACGCCGATTTTTCATGAATTTTGCGATAATTTTAGTGGCATCCGCAACCGCTTCCACACGAACCACTTGAAGAGGAGGAACTGCCGGGTTTTCCGTTGCCTTTCTCGATGAAACCGTAGCCGCCGGTGATCACGCGCTGGACAGGTTCGCCGGTTTCCGGGTCGTGTTTCAACGCCGCGTCCTTCATGCTCTGCTTCACCTCGAAGCGCCGCTTCGGCTTCCCCATGGTTTCATAAACGTAGATTGGCATGGCGCAAAATCTATGCGTTCCCGGCATTTCTGGCAAGTGGTGTAGTGGTGTGCATGCCAAAATGCCCTTCAAGAAAGTTATTTCCTTGTACTCTTCCGCGTTTCTACCTTGATTTACGCTGATTTTCTCCCCGGTTTTATTCTTTAGCATTCATCCTTTATCCTCCTCTTCTGGCAGGGCTAATCAACCGTTGCCAACCCTTGCCAACCGTCAGCTATCCCGCATCCCTGCCATATAGGCCTATGCAAAATCGTGATTGATAAGTCCCCGTTCTGGCAGAATGGTAGTCCGGTGAATCGCAGAAAGTTCATTCGCGTAACTACCCGTGCTGTCGCCGGCTCGATGCTGGCCGGCGGCATCTACAGCGCCGTGGAGGCAAAGGAGATCCAGGTGACGCGCTTTGCCGTGGCGCTGCCGAATCTGCCCCGGGCATTCCACGGCAAAACCGTGGCGTTCCTCTCGGACATCCACCACAGCATCGTCGTCCCGCGTTCCTACATCGAGCATGTGGTCAACCTGACAAACTCGCTCTCGCCGGACATCGTGATCCTCGGGGGCGACTACGTGACATCGGGTCCCAAATACGGCTGGCTCCATGGCGCGACTTATATCGAGTCATGTTTCGACATGCTGAAAAAGCTGACCTCGAAGCTCGGCTGCTTCGCTGTGACGGGAAACCACGACATGCATGTGGGCATCGAAAAAATCTACGCTGCAATCGCAGGCACCGGCATCCGGAATATCAACAACACCGGGGTGTGGCTCACGCTCGACGGGCAGAGGATGCGAATCTGCGGCGTGGAGGATTTGCGCACCCAAAAACCCGACGTGAAACTCGCCCTGGGAGACGCCACCGACAAGGACGCGGTCATCCTGGTCTCCCACAACCCCGACGTGGCAGAGCAAAAAATCGAGGACGCGCGGGTGGGATTCACGCTGAGCGGTCATACCCACGGGGGGCAGGTCGTGCTGCCTTTCATCGGGGCGCCGATCGTCGGGCTTTGCTCCGATTACGGGCAGAAATATCGCTACGGAATGGTCCAGGGGCCGCGGTGCGGGGTGTATGTGACCTCAGGGGTCGGCACACTGCCCCCTGCGTTCCGCTTGAATTGTTACCCGGAAGTGGCTTTGATTACCTTGACATCCCCCTTTGTTTAAACAGAAGTTTGCGCACTCAATACCGCAGGCCACATGTCACTTTTATCCAGACCGCAGACGATCCAGCGCCCACCGGGGCCGAAAGATTCCGCCGTTGCAAATCTCTATGCGATGCGGCGTGATCCGATCGGGTTTTTCACAAAGCTGACACGCGAATATGGAGACATCTGCCATTTCAATATCGGCGAGCAGAATTTCTACCTGGTGAACCACCCGGACATGATCAAGGAAGTGCTGGTCGGCAAGGACCGGAATTTCACGAAATGGTTTGCGGTGGAGCGCCTGAAGGAAGTGCTGGGGCAGGGGCTTTTTGTGAGCGAAGGAGCCTACCATGCGCGCCAGCGCAAGCTTTCGCAGCCGGCATTTCACCGGACACGCATCGCCGCCTATGCCGACACAATGGTGAAGGTCGCGCAGCGGGTGCGCGACCGCTGGGAGAATGGGAAAGCCATCGACCTGGCGGCCGAGATGAACTGGCTGGCGATGGTGATCGTGGCTGACACGCTTTTCGGAGCGGATGTGGAATCGGAGGCGGTCGATATCCAAAACGCCTTGAGCGAAGTACTCCACATGCTCGAGAAATCAGTGATTCCTCCAAATGAAGTGGCCGATTTCGACCAGGCCCGGATCCGGCTGGATGATGCGGTGTTAAGGATCATCCAGGAACGACGCGCCAAGGGTGGCGACTCGGGGGATTTGCTTTCCATGCTGCTCGCCGCGCGCGATGAGGATGGTGCCGGGATGAGCGACATCGAGTTGCGCGACGAGGCGATGACGATCTTTCTGGCAGGGCACGAGACCACGGCAAACGCGCTGACGTGGACGTGGTATCTGATTTCAAAACATCCCGAGATCGAGAAGCAATTGCACAGGGTGGTAGATTCCGTGCTGCAGGGAAATGCGCCGAAGCTGGAGGATATTTCACGCCTGAAATACGTGGAGATGATCTTTGCCGAGGGGATGCGGCTTTATCCCCCGGTGTGGGTGGTGGGGCGTCGTGCCATTAACGATTGCGAGATCGGCGGAAACCGTATTCCGGCAGGATCGATCATGCTGCTTTCCCAATACATCACGCAGCATGATGCGCGATTCTTTGAGGAACCGGAAAAATTCGATCCGCAGCGTTGGACGCAGGAGGCCGAGCTTTCGCGGCCGAAGTATTCTTATTTTCCGTTTTCATCGGGCTCGCGGCAATGCCTGGGAGAACCCTTTGCGTGGATGGAAGGCGTGATCGCGCTCTCCGTGATCGCGCAGAAGTGGCAGCTCAAGCTTGCTCCCGGTCATCGCGTCGAGATGCAGCCGCAGCTAACGCTGCGCTCCAAATACGGAATGCGCATGGTACCGGTGAAGCGGTAGTTAGATTGTCAAAGAACGATGGGCTGGAGCCGTTGGCAAAACGGCTAATAATAGCCTTTGATTTTTTGCAGGAAGGCGTCCCACCTGGGGCCGGGTCTGCCGTTTTCCAGCAGGATGCGGGGGCAATTTTTCTGGTAGCCGTGGAAATGCCATTGCGGCCAGTGCCAGTGAGGCACCACATGGTCGAGCGGGATGCCCTTTTCATGCATGACCCACGCAGTAAGGCGCGCCGCGCGGTCGATGGCCGCTGCCTGGCGCACGGGGTCGCGGAACTCGCAAATCTCGATGCCGATGCTGGTGGTGTTTCCCGGGCCGTCGTGGTCGGCGTGCTCGCCCTGAATGTTCAGCGGCAGGGACTGGATCGCCTGGATATCGTCCACGGTGAAATGCCATGTGAGGTAACCAGTGCGGTTCCATTTTGTGCGCGCACGGAATGCGCCGACAGCCATTCCCCGCGCGTGCTGCAGGGCTGTGGCGTTGCGATTATCCGTGCTGTGGATTGTGATGTAGGTCGCATTCAGCGGAAACTCGATGTGTCTCCCGTACCGGCCTGCGGGTACCAGTAACTGCCTCAGGTTTACTTCCGCAGGAGCCGCTCCCTGGCTTAACGTCTCGGCGGTGTAATTCGCCGCCGGCTCGCGTGAGGTCGTACAACCCCACGCGATGAGCAACAGTATCGCGAGCGAAACCAGTGAGAGAGAGATGCGTTTCATATTCATGATAATCACCATTCATTCCAGCTTGATTGATTTCTTAAGCTTGCCTGTTTTGTAATACATCCCGTCAAAAGAGACACCCATGCCATGATAGTAATCCGTGTTCTTGCCCTCTATCTTCACGATATGTCCATCGATGAAAGTGAACGTGAGTTCGCAGGGAACACGATTTTCCACCGGATCAGGATGATCTTTGAAAAACGCCTGGTCGCCCTTGAGGTGTGCGTTCCCTGAAACATCGCCTGTATGTGCATGAGCTCCCCGAACGACAAACAACGAGAGCACGATGCCGGCTTTTGTTTCTTCCAATTCAAGATCTCCTTGGTGTGAATCGCTGTATTCCCCCGAAATTCCCGAAGGAACATTTTCCCCGGAATAAGCATGCAAAAATTCTGTGCGCTCTTTGCTGAGGTCTGTCATCATTTGCCAATAATCAGGCGTTTGTTTTGGTGTGTCCGTCTGCACACCGTTAAACTGCGGAAATGCCTCCGCCATGAAATCCCGGTATTCCAACCAATCGCGTTGTTTCTGCCGTAACTCCCCTATCTTCACTTTGTCCAGTTCGGCGCAGGTCCCTTTGTAGGCCGTATTCAGGACCTTATCCGCGGCATCGAATTGTTTGCGCGCCTGTGCGAGAGACGGTTTATCATCCGCCTTCACAATAGTGACTCCGAGGGTTAGGACCGCGAAGAGCACCATGATTTTCATATTAATGCGGCTTACTTGTCAGCCCGGTTCAATGCGCTGAGGACCGCTTTGATCGGCGCCAACTCGATATTGGTGTCGATGGCTGCGCCCCATTTGGTGCGGCCGTCGTCGAGCTTGATCTGGATGTAGGCGATCGCGCTCGCTTCGGTGCCGGAACTGAGAGCGTGCTGCTTGAAATTCGCGATCTCGAAGCCGGGCATGCCGATTTGATGCAGGCCATGGACGAGGGCTGCGATCGGGCCGTTTCCTTCGCCTTCGAAGCGGACTTCACCGCCGTTGCGATGCATGGAGGCGCGGCACTTGAATGCGCCGTCCACGCCGTCCGCGTGGAAGTGGATCAGGGACAACGGTGTTTTACGGTCGAGATACTCGCGGGTGAAGATGTCGCGCAACTCGGCTGCGGTGACTTCGCGGCCGAGGCGGTCCACCTCGTCGTTCGCGAGTGGGCCGAATTCGCGCTGCATGTCCTTCGGCAGTTCGATGCCGAATTCGCTCTCGAGAAGATAAGCGACGCCGCCTTTGCCGGACTGGCTGTTGACGCGGATCACTTCGCGGTACTGACGGCCCAGGTCGTTCGGATCGATAGTGAGATAGGGGATATCCCAGATTGGTTCCTGGCCTTTGTCCTTAGCGGATTTCCAGGCGGCGAATCCTTTCTTGATGGCGTCCTGGTGCGAGCCGCTGAAGGCGGTGAAAACGAGTTCGCCCGCGTAGGGTTGACGCGCGGGGACGGTCATGCCGGTGCAACGCTCGTAAATTTCCACGTAGTAATTCATGTCCGCGAAATCGAGGCCGGGGTTGATGCCGTTCATGTAGAGATTCAACGCCACGATGACGATGTCGAGATTGCCGGTTCGCTCGCCGTTGCCGAAGAGCGTGCCTTCGACGCGGTCGGCTCCCGCCAGCAAGCCAAGCTCGGTGGCCGCGACGCCTGTGCCGCGGTCGTTATGCGCGTGGAGGCTGATGATCACGGAGTCGCGGTTTTTCAAGTTGCGGCAGAACCATTCGATCTGGTCGGCATAGACATTGGGCATCGCCACCTCGACGGTGTCGGGGAGGTTCAGGATCATTTTGTTCTGCGGCGTCGGCTGCCAGACATCCATCACGGCCTGGCAGATTTCGAGTGAGAAATCGATCTCGGTGGCCGAGAAGCTTTCCGGTGAATATTGATAAACGACCTCGGTGCCGGCGAGACGCGGCAGGCGGTCCTTCACCCACTGGGTGCCACGCGTGGCGATGTTCAGGATGTCGGGCTTTTCCAGGCCGAACACGATGCGCCGCTGGGCGGGCGACGTGGAATTGTACATGTGGATGATCGCGCGCTTTGCCCCGGCCAGCGACTGGACGGTGCGCTCGATCAAGTCCTCCCGCGCCTGCACGAGCACCTGGATGGTGACGTCGTCGGGAATGCGGTTGCCCTCGATGAGGCGGCGCATGAACTCGTATTCGGTGTTCGAGGCGGCGGGAAAGCCGACCTCGATTTCCTTGAATCCGCACTTCACCAGCGCGTCGAACAACTCGAGTTTTTGCGAGACGTTCATCGGCACGGCGAGCGCCTGGTTTCCGTCGCGGAGATCGACGCTGCACCAGATCGGGGCCTTGGTCAGGACGTGGTCGGGCCATTGCCTGTCGGGCAAATGCACTGGCGGGAATGGACGATATTTGCTGCTTGGGTTTGAAATCATACTAGAAATCCTCTTGGTGGAAAAAACGGTATTAATTGATGCGGCGTTGAACCGCTTCCACCGGGAGCAGCGCAGCCGACTATGACAAAACGATGAGTGCTCCAGGAGTGGCCCGGAGCGTCGTAAGTCGGCTGGTCAAATGCGTGAACATTGGAAGCACCGTAAATCCAGCGGCGGAAAATCGCAAGTTTGATTTTAAAAGCGGTGTTCGATCTCATTTTTTTGGCAATTCGTAGTTTTTCTGAGTCGGATTTACCCGGATAATGCCGGATAGAGTCGGAGAAAATTAAAGGCGGAGGGATGAGGGCGGAGGGCGGAAAAAGAGACCTGCGGTCATGATCGTTTATTAAAATAACGTCGGATTCGTTCATGGTTTGCGCGTTTTTCTGAGTGGGATTAGGTGGGATCATCCGGGAGGGAGTGGGAGGGGGGAGAAGTATAAAGGCTAAAAAGAGGAAGGGTGGCAGCGACCGAGGGACCAAAATGGAGACTCGATTCCGGGAATGTTAGCGCGCGGAGATTCAAAGAGCGCCGAGGGCTGAATGAAATCACGATCTTTCATTGCCTCATATTTACAAAATTAGCCGATTAATGCAAGAAGAATGTGAGTTTTATGTAAATTTATTTTGTTATCAGTGTAAAATCTGCGATTTTGTGGTCTTGTTGGATTCAATGGTGACACATAAAACCACCAATTAATGCGGCGCTTGCTGCGATCCCTTCAGGATCGGCTCTTCTTTTTTAATGTTTCCGGGGGTGGTCGCTCGTTCCTCGCTCGACCCCCGGTTGCTGTGGCTGTGATGGCTTTGCCATCAAAAGAGAGCTACGAATTCCGGCTTCGCATTGACAGATATGAGGTTCGTGACCGGCATAAATCAATGCCGGAGAAAAATGGTGGCTGAGCCAGTGTTCCAAAGTCATTTTAAACTTTTGAGATACGAGATTATAGCGAGTAAATCGCGGTTTTGTGATAGCGGAGATCCGCTGATCTTTTGGAATGCATCGACTGCCTCCATTGCTTCGGATTTGGAAGGTGAGGATTGGGTGCGATTATAGTCCCTGTTCCAGTTTTTGAATACAACAAGAGCCTGATCGTGACAGTCTGAAATTGAGTACGCAAGCAGGATGAGAGGCAGGCTCGACCACTTGGGCATCCTCCCAAAAAGCCACAGCGCTATTTTTTGCGAACTGGAATGACGGGGATTGATCAGCAGTTCTTTTACTATTGATGCAGAGAGCAGTTTTTGGCGTGTAATCAATAAGGCACCGGCGGCTTTTGAATAGGAAGGTGATGAGCTTCGCAATGCCTCGTGCAAAAGATGGGGCAGGTCGTTGGCATCCCAGCCAGCCAAGGTCCGCAAAGCTTCTGCCCTGACTCGTGCGGAATTGTGGTCAAGAAACGGCCGGGCAAGGATATCGTCTTGAATATTGCTTTCTGCCCGTAGGCCGCGAATAGCGGCAATAATGGCTGATGAACGTTTGGCTTCCGCGATTTGTTTTCTATAAAACGAAAGCGCATCTTTATGAAGAAGCATTCTCCATGCGCCGCGTGCAGTGTCCTGTACCGCTGCGCTTGTATCCATGAGAGCGCGTTCAATCTGGAGCAGGTATTTTTCCGGATCAGCATTGGCAATGCGCCAGAAAGCCCTTACCCGGACAAGTGGCGACTTATCTTCGAGCAAGATGCCGTCGTATTTGTCCCGGGTTTCCTGTGTCACAGCATCTTCGGCCAGCCAGTCGCAAGCAAGCAGTCTCAACCCGACGTTTGAGTGCATAGAGGCTTTGCAAATCAACTGGTCCAACGGGAAATTGCCGTATCGCTTGCTTAGTTGAATCAAGTAGCAGAGAAATGCACCTGAGTCATAAGGCCCGGCGGAGAGGAAAATGTCGTTTCCACCCGCGGCCGCCAGTTTTTCCACTTCGTCAAACAGCCCGACAGGTTGATGCCTCAAGGCATTTCTCATTCGAAACACTAATGGAAGGCATCGCCCAAATTGATCGCCTCCCACAGTTCCAAGTTTGTGATTAACAATTTTCCGGGCGGCGACTCTTACCGGCTCAACCCAATCGGTTGTTCTAAGCAGGATAAATGGCAATGATTCGCCCGTCTCTTCGTTGGCGAGTTCTTTAAGTGCGGCCTGTCTTACGAAGCCGTTCGGATGAGAGGCTAAAATTGCGAAAGCCCACCACCAAGAGGGGCAACTCTTCAATCGCTCTATCTGTGTGGCGTCAAGACTATTGGTTCCCTGCCAGCAAGACCAACCGCTCCTTATTTCAGAGTCAAAATCAGAAAGATGCTCAACAGTTACCCGCTGGAGTAATTCTGAAAGAACCGTTGCAGTTTTGGAAACCACACTTCCTTCCTTCGCCCAAAGAAAAGGAATGATGTCTTTAATCAGACCTGCATGCTTGTGATGAGCAATCTTCTCAAGGACAGATGTAGTTTTTCCAGTGCGAAACAAGGTGGATTGGGACGCTTCCCACAATTCCCGGCGCAATTGTTCGGTTGGCGTCTCTCCGGAGGGCATCATGAAATGGCGCGCCTGACGGCGGTTTTTCTACCCGCCGGTGGCGAAGCCGGGGTAGAGGGTCATGCCGCCATCGACGAACATGGTGGTGCCGGTGACGTAGTCGGAATCGTCGGAGGCTAGCCAGATGACGGCGCGGGCGATGTCCTCGGGGATGCCGGCGCGACCGTCGGGGATGAGCTTGATGAGTTCGGCAAGGGCCTCGGGGGTGTCCCAGGCGGAGCGGTTGATGGGGGTCTTGATGGCGCCGGGGCCGACGCTGTTGATGCGGATTTTTTTCGGGGCGAGCTCCTGGGCCATGCTCTTCATGAGCATCATGACGCCGCCCTTGGAGGAGGCGTAGTTTGCGTGGCCGCCCCATGGGATGACCTCGTGGACGCTGCTCATACAGATGATCTTGCCGAGGGCGCTGGAGATGTCGGGCTTCATGCCGCGGCGGAGGAATTCGCGCACGGCTTCGCGGGCGCAGAGGAACTGGCCGGTGAGGTTGATGCCGATGACGGTGTTCCACTGCTGGAGCGTCATGTCCTGGAATGCGGAGTCGCGCTGGAGGCCGGCGTTGTTCACGAGGATGTCGATGGTGCCGTAGGCGGCGATCATTTGTTTAAACATCGCCTGAACCTGCTCCTCGTTGCTGACGTCGGCCTGGATGGCCATCGCCTCGCCGCCGGCTGCCTTGATGTCGGAGACGATCTGGTTGGCGGAGTCGGGGTTCACGACGTAGTTGACGACGACTGCGGCTCCTGCCGCGGCCATGGCCCGGGCGGTGCCTTCACCGATGCCGGAGTTTGCGCCGGTGACGAGCGCTTTTTGGTTTTTCAGCGGTTTTGCAGGGTCGTAGCTCATAATGGCGGATGGTTGGTAACGGTTGGCAAAGGTTGATTATGTCTGGCAACAATCGGTAAAACTCGCAAGGGTTATAGAAAACCGCTTTAGTACTGTCGAGACTTAGCTCAGCCACCTTTTTTTATGGAAAACACACCGCCGGTCAGCCAGATGTTTGTCCCGTTGCAAAATTACAAAAAAAACCGGGGGTTGATCACCAGCGGTTTTACCCAAACTGGGAGAGCAATCGCCCCCGGACAGTGATTAAATAATAAGCAAACCAAGTGCCGACACAAGAAGAAATCAATAAAATCAAGGTTGTCCTCTCTGTGGAGCGTTTTGAGGCATGCCGTTTTCATGGGGAATCGGATGCGCACGCTTTAGCAAGATCGAAATGGAATACAGCCTTGTCGGAAGCCCTTTACCCCTGTTTGCAAGCCCTGGAAGTAGGTTTTAGAAATCGGATACACCAGTCAGTTGCAGGTTTTGCAGGTGGAGAAAACTGGATTCTTGACCCTCAGATGTTATTCGAGTCGGAGCGAAAAATGGTTGCGGAATCCAAAGT
>JBAVPB010000011.1:0-2258 GCA_049692655.1 Chthoniobacteraceae bacterium
TTGGCCTTGGTGGGATCGGGCGAGCCTTGTGCAGCGACGCCCTGCCAGACCATGGCGCAGAGGACGCAGAGGGCCATGATGAGGATGGTGGCTACGAATGCGGAGCGGGCGAACTTTGAGCGGGGAGGAGCGGCCGGCCCGGGGGTCGGGGATTCCAAAGGGTTTGCGCTTTCAACACGTTGCATATGGGTTGAGACTCGGTCTCAACAAGGGGTTTTGTCAAATGGGAATTTTGAGGAGAATCAGCAATGATTCTTCTGAAAAGAGTCTGAAAATCATTTTTTGTCCACAGATTGACACAGATCTCACAGATTAAGAAAAGAGACGTCTTGGCGCTGCGGATTACGAATTTACAGCACGGGTCTTCATGAAGAAATGCAAGAAACAGAGTTGAACGAATGGGAGGCGTGGCTGTGATCAAAGACTGGTTATACCGCCCACCTCCGCCCATGGCAAATGTTGCCGCCCTCGCCCCTCGGTCTCTCCAATAGTCGAGTATCTCGCAAAGCCTCGGTTTTGCCATCAGGAAGGTGAAGGCGTGCGTTGGGACTGGTGTATCAAAGACCCGGGCCGATGGCAACCGAACGCTGAAAGCGGGAATGGCGTGCTTCTTTTCAAAGAGGGGGATATTCCAGCCGATCGCTATAATTATCATAATTGATATTAAATCGTATCATTTTTGATTTATAAATTACTATATTTGAGAAAAACTGCAATATTGTCGTGTATATCACAGTCAATATGTAGTGTAATACGCTACATGGCATCTGATTTGCTTTTGCTAAGCTGCTAGGATCCACCCGATGGGATTCCACAATAAAACTACAAAACGCAAAAACTATAAACCTATGTTCCAGAAAATAACCAAGAACCGCGGGGGCTTTACCCTCGTGGAAATTATGATCGTCGTGGCAATCATCGCGCTTCTCGCGGCGATTGCAGTGCCAAATTTCCTCCGTGCCCGTAAACGCTCACAGGCGACGCGTATCCTGGAAGATCTCCGCCTGCTGGATTCCGCTTCCGACCAGTATGCAATCGAAACCAACAAAATCACGGGCATGAGCCCTGCGCTGGGTGATTTGAAGAACTACCTGAAGACTGGCACGACCCTCTATAACACGGGCAGTGATATCTTTGGTGATACCTATGGGCCGTTCACGGTGGATTCCATCTCCGGTGTCCCGACCAGCGCTTTCAATGCATTATCGGATGTGGCTCCGGCTGCATTCTGGTCGCCATACATCAGTTCGCCGAATTGATTGCTGGTTGATGCATCTAACAAGCACGCATGGGGAAGTAGTTATCCGCAGATTTACGCAGATTTTTCCGGGGTAGGAATGGCGTTAAACATGTGTTAAATCGGGTTTGTGGCGGAAGGGAAATCCGAATGGGCGGGTGCCTGAATCGCGAGAAGCGCTAGAGCCCCCAAAACTGCTTCCATGAGTAGCGGACGTGAACCGCATAAGGATCCTCGTCGAATAATGTCCGTGTTTCGAATCCTTCTTTTTTGAGGCGCAGGAAATCGCGCTCGGAAAAGCTTTTCAGCAAACAGCCGGTAGGCTTGCCGTGTTTGTCCCTGTCGAGCCTGCCAGCGATCCTGTGCTGCTTGATAAGGGTGACAAATGTGGAGGTGTTGGGAGCGAAGACTACGATGCGATCGCTAACAATGGCGACGCGAACGAAGTCGTAGGGGCCTTTCGGGTTCCCGAAGTTGGTATCTATGATCGTATAGTCGCCGAGCGTGCGGACCAATAGCTCGTAATTCTTGGGTTCATCCGGCTTTGGCTTGGGCGCGATGGGGGTGAGTTCCACGATCCCGAGCCGGGAGTCCTTGATTTCGCTCCTGAGTATCCCTCCGGTGCCGTCCTGCCATTTGGCGTTCCATATCGCGGGTTTCAGATCCGCGACTTTGTCGCCGACGGGCTTGGTGGATTGCACGGACTGGCATCCACATAATGCGAGGGCGGCGAGGAGAGGGAGGAGGCGGAGAGGTTTCACCATCCCAGCAGCCTATCCGAATTTCAAGAGGGCAGCCACGCAAAAGCGTGCCGGGTCAATTCAGGATGACACTGCAGCGAAGCTCCCCTTCCCTCCAAACACGGCGGGGAATTTGCCGGGCTCGCCGTTCAGGAGCGTGGCGGCCTCCATGTAGCAGACGCTGAAGGCGCGGCGGGACTGGGCGCTGCGGTTTACGTCGCTGGCGTGGAGGAGGTAATTGTGCAGGAGGACGACTTCGCCGGGCTCGAGCTCGACATGGA
>JBAVPB010000012.1:0-39001 GCA_049692655.1 Chthoniobacteraceae bacterium
TGACATTTGCCAGCGGGCTGACGATTGGGAATGGGGTGACGCTGAATTATGGTTTGGGATCGACAGGAGATCTCGTGGCAGTGATGGGGAACCTGACCTTGAGCGGATCGGCGATCTTGAATTTTGCGCCAGCAGGAACATTAGTGACAGGGACAGCCTATGACTTGTTTATCTACACTGGCTCGCTGACTGGTTCGGCAAATCTTGCGACGTGGATACTCGGTACTGGAACCGCGCCTGCGGGAACAACGGGGGAGACATTCTCGACAGTGTCCCTGGGTGGAGGCACGAGCGCTATCACGATCACATTTACTGGAAGCAGCAGTGTTGTGACCCCTGCGATTGCGTATTGGACAGGGGCGCTCAGCGGAACCTGGAACACGCTGGCCAGTGGATCCTCCAACTTCACGAGCGACGCTGCGGGAACTACGAACACCGGCACGATTCCCGGAGCCACTACGAATGTGAAGTTCACAGCGAACAGCGCGACCAACCTGAATACGGTGCTTGGGCAGGATTTCACGATCAACAGTCTTGAGTTCACGGGAACGGGCAGCACGGCGGCAACGACCTCGGTTACCATCGGCGGGACGAACACATTAACAGTCATGGCGGGCGGGACCAACGGGAACACAGCGGGCAGCGGCATCGTGGTGGATGCGGGATCTGCGGCGCATACGATCAGCAGCAATGTGGCATTGGGATCGAGCCAGATGTGGACAGTGAATGGAAGCCCGCTGACAGTGAGCGGAACAGTGTCCGACGGAGGGCATACCTTTGGGTTGACGAAGTCGGGGACGGGGACCTTGATCCTGTCGGCATCGGAAACTTATACAGGAGCCACGGTGGTGGGATCCGGGACATTGGAAGTAGATGGATCCTTGTCAGGAAGCAGTGCGGTGACGGTGGACGTGGCAACTCTCTCTGGAACGGGCAATATCGGAGGGAGCGTGGCACTTACCGGCACAAGCAACCTCAGCAGCGTGGGAACATTGACGGTGGGTAGCCTTGGCGTGGCCGGACTGGGCAACACGATCAGTAGCGGCACGGTGGATGCGACGGGGGGAACGAATCTGAGTGCGGGAAGCGGCCTTGCAGTGAACGGGACATTGAGCGGGGGAACAGTGACGACCGGCAGTGGCGCTACTTTATCCGGCACAGGCACGATCACGGCTGCTGTGACAGTGAGCGCAGGGGGCGTGACGAGTCCGGGATCGGGAAGTACGCCCGGGGTGCTGAGGACAGATCTTGGGTATGATGCGAACTCGACGGCAAACTTTAACGTGTCCGGCACAAACCCCGCGAACGGAAGCCCGAAATCATTTGGAAATACTTCAAACGTGAACGGATTGTATTACTCGCAGATGATAGTGCTGGGAGGATCGAACACGGTGAACCTGGGGATCGGGACCGGGGTATCGCTGCAAAGCCAGACAGCGGGCCAGATCCAGACAAGCGGGAACATCGGGTCGAGCAATTCCGGGGTGACGTTGCAGTTGACGCTGTCGACGACGGATTACAATACGCTGGTGGCGAATGCGTCGAGCAGTTACAACGCGAAGTCCTCCAACAGCACGCTGGACAATTACTTTGTGTTCAACCTTGGGACGGGACTGACAGCGGGCAGGTTTGAGACACTTGCACTGGATGTGAATGGAACGACCACCTCAGGGCTGATCTACTACGCGGGAACGAACGACCGGTTTGCGGCGGATGGGGTGGATAACACGATCGGCGATGTGTATGTGATTGTAAACGGGACGAACCAGGAATTTGCGTTGAGCTATACAGGAAGCCTTGGGTCGAACTCGACAATCAACGGCAATGACATCGTGCTGACGGCGATTCCGGAGCCGGGTACGTGGGGGATGATCCTTGGTGGATTTGGAATGCTGATTGGCTTTCAGAGATTTCGCAAACGCAGCGCGTCATAATTGCAGGGATGCAGGATAGCTGACGGTTGGCAAGGGTTGGCAAAGGTTGATTATCCCTGGCAATTTTCCCGGCTCGGTTCTTCCGGGGTGTAAATCCCGGGTGCCTATTTTGGCGAATGATTTCGAAAAATAGCGTTTGAAAAATTGTATTTATATTGTATATATGTTTTTTCCTATAGAGGCAGTGTGAAAGATGATGTCCCCACAAACCAATATCACCCCACTTGGTTGTCCATGCCGTGCTGTGAAGAATAGCGCGGGCTTGCGGGAATTGCCTGCCACCAAGGCATTTACACTGGTGGAATTGATGGTAGTGATAGCGATCATGGTTGCCCTCGCGGCGCTGGCGGTCCCCGCGTTTACTGCCATCAAGGGGAGCAGCGACGTCACAAAGGCTGTTTACGACATTTCCGGCGCCCTGGACCAGGCCCGCACTTACGCAATGGCAAACAATACCTACACATGGGTTGGTTTCTTTGAAGAGGACGGCTCGCAATCTTCAACAAACCCGGCGACAGCCGGGACCGGGCGGGTGGTAATATCCATTGTGGCCTCCAAGGATGGAACCAGCTACAGCAGCTTGCTGATTGATGGAGCTTACCCAAAGCCGTTTGGGGCGGGGGACCAATCGAATCAAGTTACATTGCTTTCAGTAGGCAAACCCATCAAAATCAGCAACATCCATGTAGTCGCAGCCAATAATGGGCAGAGTAGCGGGAATACTCCACCGCGTCCTGCAGTCCCAAATGCCTACCAAGTGGGGGATCCCAGTTTCGCGACCCATAACACTTTTGCCCAACAGTCGGTGAGCAATCCGACCACCTTCACTTTCCCGCTGACGACCGCAGCCAATGCTGCACAAGCTCAATATACATTTACAAATATCATCGAATTCAACCCACAGGGAGAACCCAGCAAGATTGTGGATGGAGTGAGCAACGGGCCGCAGAGCTGGCTGGAAGCAGCCATACAACCAACGCACGGGAACGTGATTGATCCCAAATATGCGGGAACCCTGAAAGTCCCCGGCGCGGTCCTCATAGAAGGCATCTCGGGGCGCGTGGAAATTTTCAGATTACAATGAGAGCTCATTTTGCCAGGCCGGCTGCATTCTCGCTTGTCGAAGTCACTCTCGCTCTTGGCGTGGCGGCTTTTGGGCTGATTGCGGTATTCGGGCTGCTTCCGGCAGGATTGAATAATACCCAGACGTCCATCCGCCAGACGGCGGCGGGCAATATCATGGTCGGAATTGTGTCGGATCTCCGGCAGACACCGACAGCAAATCAAATCGCCTCGGCAACTGCAGCGGGAAATACAATTTTAAAAGCTGTTTCCCCGAGATATGGCATCGACATCACGCAGGCCAGCGCAAAGGGTTATTTGAGTGACAGTGGTGCAACGACGCCAGCCACTTCGGGAACCAACACTCCGGTTTCGCTTGCCAATTCATCCCTGAATGCGAGTTCCAACTACCAGGTGAATATCACCATCACTCCCGCGACAGCGGTGCCGTCAACGCCCCCGGTCCGGACTGCCACCGTGGCTGTCATTCAAATTACATGGCCGGCTGCTGCTGCGACGGCAAATGCCGCAGGATCAATTATTTCGTTCGTAGCGCTGGATAGAAACTAAAATGCGTTCGCGGCTGATGAGTCACCAATCCGTTCCCAATCCAAAGCCGGGCATCGCATTTTCGCGCGGCTTCACTTTGGTGGAGATGCTTGTCTCCATTACCGTCCTGGTAATCATCGTGGTGCTTGTTTCGCAATTGACGGGCGCTGCCACAAAAACGGTCACCGGCAGCCGCAAGCATATTGATGCAGACACCCAGGCCCGGCTGGTCTTCAACCGGATGGCCATTGATTTTTCCAACATGATCCAGCGGCCGGACCTGGATTATTCATTGTTTAAACAACCGTCTGGAACGTTGCCCCCGAACTACGGCAGCACGGCAATCGGCGCCAACCTTCAGGCCGGCGGGTCCGCGCCTGTGAATGACCAGCTTGCATTTTATGCCAAAGGGGCCGGTTTTTATTCGGGCACCACGCCTCCGCCGTTATCCACCAAGGCGGCGATGACGCTGGTTGGCTATAACATGGCAGCCGATCCGTATTTAAACAGGTCCGCGCTTCAGCGGATGAGCCTGGGGCTTGGTTGGGAACCGGTGAATGGTTTTCCAAATATTGCGTATCTCCCCGCGATGATCAGCAACCAGTTTTCCAATCCTTTCACCACGACTTCCTATTGGGATACGGTGGGGGACCAGGTTTTCCGGTTTGAATATACGTATTTGCTAAAGCCGAACCTCACCAATCCGGCTGTTTCCTATTCCTCCAGGTTGTCGAACACCCCGTACTGGGACGCAAACACCAACAAAATGTCACCTACGATCCCGCACACCTGTATCAATGGGTTTCAAGACGTTGCGGCGATTGTCGTCTGCATAGCGGTGCTGGACTCGACTAGTAATGTCATACTTGCCAATGGGAATACGTCGCTTGCAAACGCCCTCCCGGACGCTGCGGAGGGGGCTGACATCGCTTCCACATGGATCCCGATCGTCACCTCCGGAACTTTTGCAAAAAGCGCAGGTATTCCGCAGGAGGCCGCTTCCTCGGTGCGCATTTACGAGCGCTATTTTTATCTTCAACCCCCGCAATAAAGAGAGCCCAATGGAAAACCACGAGAGTCGCTTGCAACCAGACGAAAATTCAAGGAATGGGTCCGCCCTTGTCATTGTCCTCGCATTCCTCGTCCTGTTGACAGTCCTGACCGTGGCTTTCTTTTCCCGTGCAGCCACGGAGCGGCAGGTTTCCAACAGCAGCGTGAATCAAACCAGCGCGGAACTTTTCGCGCGGAGCGCCACTGAAATCATAGTAGGGGATCTTAAGCAGGAGATCGTGGCTGGTTCCAGCCTTTACACATTTACCGGGGCCGCGGGTGTGACGAATATCTATACGCCCATGGCGGCGACAGGCACGCCACCGGTGATTACAAACTCCGTGGTGCCCTGGGTTTCCGGAGCGCCCCTGCCGGTCGCCTCGGGATCTGCGTGGCCGATTCCAAACCTTATCCGGCGCAGTGTGCGCCCCACTGGCGATCCGACTTATGTACAGTATCCCACCTACTATGTGGCGCCTCCTCCTAATCGCGCCGCCCCCATCAATTCCAGCTCGGATGCCTCGCAAAACGGAAGATCGGTAAGCCTTGGGCGCTGGAACCTCCATTACCTGATGCCTACCGGGGCTAATACAGACAGCACGCCGGTAAACTTTACCGCCCCTGACTGGGTGCTTGTGACCAGGAGTGGATCAAATCCCACGGCCTGGAGTTCAAGCATAACCTCTTCCGGCACAAATCCAGTGATCGGCCGCTATGCGTATGCCATTTACGACGAAGGGGGGTTGCTGGATGCTAATGTGGCTGGCTGTCCGAGCGGGGTCACCAGCACAGGCACTCTCTCCGGCGCCAGGGGGTTTGCCGCTTTCGCCGACCTGACAGCAGCGGGACTTACGGCGCCACAGATCGATAACCTCGTAGGATGGCGCAACTATGCCACCACGCAGCCAAGCGGATCACTTTCCGGTAGTTATAACTTCAATGCGGCATCTGGAATAAATTATTATAACTATATCCTTGGCGGCACATCGGGCTTCCTCACGACCAACCATAATACCTATGCCGCGAGCGGAACGGCGGGATTGTTTACATCGGGAACGATGGCTTTCACCGGCTCACCGGCGCGCACAGACCAGGTGTTTCCAAACAGGCAGGCGCTGATCAAGTTCTGGAATGCAAACGGATTCAGCACAAGCTCGCTGCAGTATTTCGGCACGTTTACGCGCGATCTGAACGCCCCCAATTTCACCCCGCTCACAAATCCTCCTATTGCGGCCACGCTGACTCCCGCGCAACTTACGTACTCCGGGGCGACATCCGGAACGAACCCGATCGTGCAAAATGTCCTTTATACCAACACAGCCGCCACGAATTGCGGGCAGCCTGTTGTATCACAGCGGTTTCCCCTGAGCCGCCTTGCACTGTTCGCAAATCCGACGGCGAATGCAGCGGCGATCCAGACTTATTTCGGCCTTACCCAAACCAAAGGAACTGTCAAAGACAGCTATACGTGGAATTATAATCCTACCCTGGCAGCGACGAGTGCGAACACGCTCAACACCCTGGCGCAAGTTGGGGCGCTGGCTCCTACCTCCGGAACCACCCGGCCTCCGAATTTTTTCGAGATACTCCAGGCGGCGGTGCTCCAAGGCAGCATCGCCTGTTACACCGGTTACGTGGGAAGTCCCAATCCACTTCAAGTCAATTTTACGCCGGACATCATCATGCAGATGGGGGTGAACCTCATCGACCAATACAATGCAAGCGCCTATCCCACCGTGATCAGTTTCAACAGCCAGACTTTTGCAGGCATCAAGAATCTTCCTTATCTGAGCGAGGTGCTTTTCTGGCCTTACCGCCCCACGAGCGATACAACCGGATATACTTTGAACGGTTACGGACTGATTGAATTGTGGAATCCCCATCAAAATGCCTCCGATGTTTCCTCCACTCCACAGAAACTGATGGTTACCATCGGGACCGGGGGGGCAAGCACGTATGTGGCAGTCACGGGGACTTATGTAATTGCAAGCCCCGGCCATGCGGTGGGATCGGCCGCTGCGGCTGTAAATCTGGTTTCTTTGCTTACCGGCTCGGACAGCGCCACTTTCAGCAACTCCACGACTTTTCAAGAACCGACTGTATTGGGGACGCCGGGTGACAATGATAATGCAACAGGAGCGGATTGGTTTACGGTCGTCCAAACAGGCTCGGTTACGCAAGCGGGCACGCCTACTATAACCGGGACACGTTCAGGTTTTTTATTGGGGTCAGGCAGTTCCATGCCTGATCACAATCTGGCCGTGGCAATGGGCGATCCCTTTGCGCCAAATTATCCAATTGAATGGAACGGGGCGGGATGGTCAAGCGGCGGATCTCGTCCTCCCATTTTGCTTTCTTTCCAGGATGCGAGCGGCAACTGGCATCCATATCAAGGAAACAATGTCACAACCAATACCAACTTCATGAGTTTGCAGGTGGGACAAGGCGAAATCAAATCAGCGGTGAATGCAAACAGCCCTTTTCCCCCGAATAATACACCTGTTACCAATGACATCGGCTTCAGCACATTTAACTATATATGTTCCAAGTCGATGCAGTTGTCTGATCCCCGTACCCAGAACGGCAGCGGATTTTTTTCAGGGTTCTCAACTTACGGTTACAGCGCACGGCCTTTTCTTACCACCGGCACAATGGGGTGCGGAACGAGTACTGGTCGCTATTTCCTCGCCTATTATCAAAGTTATTCCATGCCCTATAATCCCAATACCGATTCCAACACCCCCTACGGATCATACCCCGGCATGTTAAATGAGAACGGGACTAATTCCATTTACGTTTCGACTTACGGCAGTATTCGGAATACGTATATAGCCGATCTGGACGGCGTCATACGCCCGGGAGACGGCGTGTATGGTGACAATCCGCTCCCTGCCGGCTCCGGGAGCGCCCGTCCAATTCTTTTGGAACGGCCGTTTCGCAGCGTGGGTGAGATGGGATATGCGGATCGCGGGTACGGGGCATGGAAGAACATTAATTTTTTCAGCCAGGAAAGCGGCGACGCAGGGCTGCTGGATTTCTTTTCAATCGACCAAGCGCCTGTAGCCGCAGGCAAAATCAACCTAAACACGCGCCAGGCCCCGGTATTGCAAGCCATCCTGCAGGGCGCCTATCGCATGGAACCCCTCGGCACCGCCACCATTGACACATTAACCTCCAGTGATGCCAGTAACCTGGCCACGGCGATCGTGGCTCACACGTCAGGCACCTCCGGAGTGCCCTCCTATATCGCGGGGCCGCTTGTCTCCCGCGCGGACCTGGTGAGGGGTTTGCTTGGTGATCCCGCTATCACGACTGTGATTGCCGGCATTCATGGGAGTGCCACCCCGACCACTGACCCCACCAATACAAACAAGGCAAGACGGGAAGCCTTCGTGCGCGCGCTTGCGGATGTGGGAACGACGCGGACATGGAATCTGCTGATCGATGTCGTGGCGCAGACGGGCAATTATCCGTCAAACGCCGGGAACCTGAGCCAGTTTCTAGTCCAGGGAGAGAAGCATTACTGGCTGCATGTGGCGCTTGACCGTTACACCGGGGAAATAATCGATGAACAATGGGAGCTTGTGAATGAATAACTATAAAATTGCGTTTCCGGCTTGCGTGGCTGTTGCGATGATTTTTGCGCCGGGGTTCCGGCTTTGCGCCGAACCCCCGCCAGATCCACCCCTGGTTGCGCCAGCGCCGGATGGATCCACATGGACGATTGATGTGAAGCAAAAAAAACCGCTTCCACCCCCGCCGTCCGATCCCAAGTGGGTTGAGGCCTATAAACGCGCACTGGAAATTAATCCGCGCATCCTGCGTGTCACGAACGAAAAATCCGGGAAGGACCGGTTGAAGGAAACGTCTTATGAGAACGGAAAAACCGCGACCATGTACATTTACAAGGGGTACGCAGTCTATAGATCCGTGGACTGGCCTTCGGACAAGGCGCTCGCTCTTCCCGCAGGTTATCGCGATTCGCCTGTGAAGGGTGGCGGGGATACCGATTTTTCGGATTTGAGCTGGATTCGACCGGAGGTGTTTGTGAAAACCGTGACCTATCACGGACAACGCTGCCATTACTATCAGGACAATGAGGCAGCGCCCCTGGCGGGTGGAGGTAATTTGGATCCTGCGGCTACCAACGCCAAAGGGGTCAAGGCGTGGATCGATGCCTCAACCCGATTGCCAGTTGCCGTCGAAGACAATGCCATGCTCAAGAAATTTCATTTTTTGAAAGGAGCGCCTGTTTCCATTGAACTTAAGGGAATTTTTGCGACTGCCTATAACCAAGCAACAAAACGCGTGGAATCCTCTCCGCCGGAACAATAAGAGGGGAACTGTAAAAAATGGGAACAAAGTTTGAAACCACAAAGAACAGCGGGTATTTCCGCTTTCCTGCACTCCTCACAGCCTGCCTGCTCCAATTGCGGCTGTGTGCCGAACAGCCGCCGGCTCCGCCTTACGTGGCAGCGGCGCCTGATCCCGGTGGATGGGTGATCGATGTGCAGCAAAAAAGGCCGCGCCCGGCACCGCCTTCAGATCCCAAGTGGTTGAATGCCTACAAACGCGCGCTGGATATTTATCCCCGCATTGTGCGTGTCACGTCAGAAAAAGCTGATGGGGATCGATACGAAGAGACCTTGTATGAGAACGGGAAAAAAGGGGTGATGTACATCTACAAGGGTTGGGTGGTATATCGCCCGCTTGACTGGCCGGAGAACAAAGCGCTGGCTCTTCCGGTAAATTATCGCGACTCGCCGGTGAAAGGGGGCTTGGGCCCTGATTTTCCAGATCTGGAGTGGATCCGCCCCGAAGTATTCGTGGGAACCGTGATGTATGAGGGACGGCGCTGTTACCAGTACGAGGACAAGGAGGGCCAGCCGATCTCGGGAGGAGATGCCTTGAACACCGTAAAGACCAAAGGAGTGAGGGCATGGATCGATGTCAAAACCCTGCTTCCTATTGCGGTGGAAGACGATGCCGTGCTGAAGAAGTACACGTATAATCAAAAAGTAGTGAGTATTCAGCTCACCGGAGTTTTCGCGGCAGCCTACCAAAGCGCCGTTCCCGCCGCGAAGACACAGGATGAATCCTCATCGGCTCCCCGTTAACGAAGCGGCCTTTCCATCCATCACTTGCTTGCCAACGAACGTATTTACCTATAAAAAATACAAATCATTGTGTGACCTCCGGGGTGAGGCAGTCCCTCCGCTGCCCACCGCGTAAAATGGCAACCGTATGCACCTTTCAATTTTCCGGACATGAGCCGGGATATTACTTTTTATGACCCTGATTAACACCACAGAAATCCCGAAAACATTTGGAATGACGATGGAGGAAATGCGCGACTACCTTGCGCGATGCGAGCCGGAGGTGAGCGGGGAGCGCCAGATGTTGAAACGCCGCGTGCAGGGTATCGGATACCACACCCGGCTTACCGATAATGATTTCGCACATCCGGTGACGCAAAATTTTGACTACGCCCTTGTCCTGCTTGCGGTGGATGGGCCGGGCAACCGGGACCGCGCGATCACCATTTTGCGGCAGCTCCTCGCTCTCCAGGATGTCGTGGATGAGAGCAAGACCTACGGGATATGGCCGTGGTTCGTGGATGAGCCGCTGGAGCGGATGAACCCGCCGGACTGGAACTGGGCCGCTTTCTGCGGATTGCGGATCATCCTTGCCTTGATGAAATTTGGGAACGACCTGCCGGCGGATCTCGTTGATTCGCTGAAGGTCGCGCTGGGGCATGCGACGCGTTCCATCATCCGGCGGAACATGGGGCCACATTACACCAATATCGCTTTCATGAGCGCGCATGTGACGCTGGGCGCAGGGGACATCCTCAATGAACCTGCCTACGTGGAATATGGCAGGACGCTGCTGGGGAAAATAGTGGAGTCGGTGGAATACCACGGGAATTTCAACGAGTACAACAGCCCGAACTACACCACGCTGCTGCTCCAGCTCTGCGACGCGATCCTGGAAACCACCACGGACGCCGCCTCGCTCGAAGCCGCGGAGAAATTGCGGCGCTTCACCTGGAAATCGATCGCCGATTATTTTCATCCCGCCACTTCGCAATGGGCGGGCCCGCAAAGCCGTTCCTACGGGTCGTGGCTCCGTCCGAACGAGGTGTATGAAATCGTGAGCCGGCTGGAATTTGATTTTCCATGTTACGCAAAGGATAAACAGAACCCCGAGCCGAGCCTGATCCGGCGAAACCACTGCCCGGCGGATCTTGCCGAGAGATTCAAAAAACTGCCGGCTGAGAATATCGAACTGAAATCCCGCTACTGGCGGCGTGAGAACGATGCGGACTCCGTGTATGGCACCACCTGGTTTTCCAGCCAGGCGTGCATGGGATCGGTGAACCAGGGTTTCCTGTGGACGCAGGCGCGGCCGCTGCTTGCGTACTGGGCGGACAAAGGAAACGCCCCGGCGCAATTGCGATTGCGCTTCCTGCACGACGGGCAGGACTTTGTCTCGGCCTGGTCCACGAACCACCAGCACAAGTCGCGGGTGCTTACCGCAATCTCCTTCCTGAACAACGGGGGCGATACCCACCCGATCTTTTACAAACCCAAGGATGCCGAGTTTGAAGCGACTGATCTGCGACTGCGTTACGAACTGCTGGGGGAGGGGGCTGAAGGCGTGGAATGCAGTGACGGCAGATATGAACTGCGGGCAGGCCCGGTGAGGGCGCTCATCCAGCCGCTTGCGGGAGTATTTGGCACGACGAAAGTGGAGTGGAAACTGGGAAAAACGGAGGGGGGAGTGGTGCTGGATGCGATCTGCCACCATGGCGAGAAGCGGACGATCCCGTTCCTCGAACTCGAGCGCGCATACCTTGCCGCCGGCCTCGAGTTACTCAACGACGGAGCGCAAAATCCCGCTCCCGGCAAAGCGCAGGAGAGCCCCATGGACGGGAAGACCCGGCTGGAATGGGGCACCGGGAATGACCCGCTGCGCGTGACATTTTCAACGATCCCTCACCCCCAACCATTCTAATGTTCGAATTGTTATCCCAAAGTCAAATACCCGGTGCGGTGCGCAAGCCGGGAGTGAAAAGAGCGCCAAAACCCGAAACCGTGGATGAGAAATCGGGAATCACCCAGACGAATGGCATTGCAACCTGCCAAAGTGCTACCATAAGCTTTGGCGAAGTGAGAATGCATTCGTCGATTTCCGATCTCAAGGTCCAGCCGGGGGAGGCGCTGCACAGGCAGATCGCAAATCATATCCGCGCGCTGATCTATAGCGGAAGCCTGGAGCCCGCATCCAAGCTGCCGCGCATGCATGATCTCGCGCATGTGTGGAAGACCAATTACTTCACAGTGCATACGGCGCTGACCACGCTGCTGCACGAGGGGCTGCTGGAGCGCAAGCCGCGCCTGGGCACATTTGTCCGCAAACGGAGCGATGAATTGCGGACGGTCGGCATTTACTACGGCGACGAAATCCTGATCAAACACGAACGCATATTTTACAGGTCGCTGCATATGCAACTGCTCGGCCTGCTCCAGCAGGAAGGCATCTCGAGCAGGGTCTATATCGATTGCCGGCCGCTCGGGCGCAAACGGGAGCCGCTGGTGGAGCTTTCCGAGGCGCTGCGCGACCATGCGATCCAGGGTCTCATCGTGCCGCTGGTCACAGGTCCCGAGAGGAAGTGGCTGAGGAACACCCCGGTGCCGACGTCGTTCTTCTCCTCCGGCCTCAGCATGATCCATGTGGATATCCGGCAGATGTCTCAACTGGCGCTCGGCGCCTTGAAGAAGCAGGGCTGCAAGACAGTGGCCTGCATCACCCCGGACCACCGGCCGACTGCCGCGGAGAAAAAGGGCAAGGGCAAAGTCCCGGTGGACGATTTTGTGGACATCTTCCTCAAATGCGTGGAGGAAGCGGGACTGAAAACCCAGAAATCATGGGTGAGATTCCCAGAGGTCTCCCAGAGGGAGCAGGAGATGTACGGCTACCGGGAATTCCACAAACTATGGTCGCTCAAGGAAAAGCCCGACGGGCTGCTGGTGTATCCCGAGAATGTCTCCAGGGGCGTGGTGCTCGCAGCGCTGGAGATGCAGGTGAAGGTGCCCTCGCAGCTCAATCTCGTGCTGCACAAAAACCAGAACGTGGAATTTCTCTGCCCGATTCCCGCAAACTGGGTGATCACCAGGGAACACGATATCGCGAAAGCATTGCTCCAGCAGATGAAGGACAAGTTTGCCGGGCTGGAGCCGCGCTATTACGAAATCCTCCACGAATTCATCCCTGCGTCGCTCCATCCGCTGGTGGACTTGACGGCAGTGAAGAAATAGCGGGCGATATTTCCTCCGCTAATCACTGTCCGCCCAGGCCGAAGGCTTTTAGGATTTCCTCCGCGCTGGAGCCGGGTTTGCCTGAAAGAATAAGGACCTGGTTCTTTGACTTGAGCACTGCTTTTGTGAGTGGCAGCACATTGCCCATGACATCGTAGAACTCGTATTTTTTCCAGTCGAGGGAGACGGGGAGATCCATGTCGGCGGGAATTTCCCTGGAGCTCCAATAGATGGCGACCGGCATGTTATCGCGCTGGTTGATGAAGAGATATCCTTCCATGCCGAGATCGGGCCTGGATATTTCGCGCACGAATTTCGAGAGGCCCAGGAAATGAATCCCCACGGCATAGGGGGCCAGGGTGACGCGCGGGCGTTCCTGTTCATCGTATAACTGCACGGGCCAGCGGGTGCAGGCGGTGAATGCTCCCATGAAATTCTCCTGGTATGCGGCGTGGTGAAGGATGAAGTGCGACGTGCCATTGCCAAATGCGGTGGCGAAAGTACGCATCATCCAGTCGGGGATCTTGCCGTAGTCGATCCTCGGGCCGCCGATCGGATCGGCGGGGTAATCCTGCATCCAGCCGGAACCCCAGCCGGTTTCGTAGTTAAACATCGGTATCGTTTTCCCGCCCAGCTTGAGCATGGCTGCATTGATCGCAGCCAGCGGGGCTTTCTGGGTGCCGGCTACGACATAGCAATCGAAATCCCAGCCGAGATAATCCATGTCGTTAAGGCCGCCCATCTTGATGACGTCTGCCCACCAGTCCAGCTTTGTCCAGATGAGGCTGGCGCCGATGATTTTCACGTTGGGATCAATCGCGCGGATATCCAGCGCCATGCGGTGGCATAGCTTGTATGCGAGCTGCGGATCGACTTTCCTGGTGCCGGGGTGGGAGTTACTGGTTTCATTGCCTATCTGGTAGGCATCGACTTTGCCCTTATAGCGGGTGACAAGCTCCTTGAGGTAGTTATCAAGGCTCGTGGTGAGGCTCAGGTCATCCCAGCGGGGATCGGTAGCCGCCCAGTTCATGTCATTAGGAAGATAGTTGGGCATCGCGCCTGTGCCATCCCATTTAGGGATGCCGCCTAAGGTGATGAACTGGTGGAAGCCATTATCCCTGGCGAAGTTGACGGTGAAATCGGCCTTGCTCCAATCAAACTTCCCTTTCGTCTCCTCCACGTTGTTCCATCCGGCCTTGGTGTTTCTTACCCAGCGGAACCCGAGGCGGCGCATGAGCTGGAGCGCGAGGTTATCCGCGGGGGGCACCAGGTCGGTGGCCCAGCCGATGTTCACCCCGAAACGTTCATCATAGCTGTTGCTGTCCGCTGTATTGTCGAAAGGCAGCACAGTCACTGGTTCATCGGAGAAATTCAGCAGCGTCCCTTTGTCGTCGAGGGCCTCCACACGCACGACCATGGCGCCTTTGCGGTCGAGCTTCACGTCCTGCGAGTCCGTGAAGGTTTCATTGGCGGCAACAGCCCGGCTTTTTTTGCCCGCCTCGGCGATGAGCTGGCCATGGTCATCCAGGACTTTCCATACAAGTGTGAGGTTAAGCGGTTTGGTCCCGTTTGCGACCGCAGCCTGCACTTTAGCAATGTTATTCGTGCCGGTGTATAGGTTCAGCGATGGGAGGTGGATTGCTTCCGCGCAGATTTCCACCGGGGCGTAGAGTTTGAATTCAGTGGGGAAGCCGGGGACACTGGGAGGTGTCGTGGCTGGGGTCATGGCCGCAACCTGGGCTTCATCAAAGCCGGTGACTTCCTCGACCATGAGGCCATCCACCCAGTAACGGGTCACGCCTTTGGCCCCGATGGTGGTGTAATAGCTATCCGCCACGCCTTTGCCAGCTTTCACCCTGTTTGCCGGCATGAAATAGGAATAGCGTTTCCATTCCCGGGTAAGGAGCGTATTTGCTTGCAGGCGGGGATAGGTGGTCTGCTTTTCGTTATCGGCGATCTGCATGCCGCGTGTGGAGGAGTAGATTATCCAGTTGGCTCCGGTGCCCTGGCCTTCGCCCTTGGCGTAAAAGGAAACGCAGTAGAGTTTGTCCGGCTTGCAGAGATACGGCGCGAATTCGATGCCCGCAGAGCCGTTTACGGTGTTCTGGACGAGTGACGATTTGCCAACTCCGGCCGTGGTGTGATCCACGGAGATTTTGCCGCCGCGCGGTTTCCATTCACCTCCTTGTGTGGCATACTTCGCACTCCCTTCAAAACTGCCGTTACGGATCAGGTTTGTCCCCGGCCCGCGCACTTCGCCCGGGCTGGCGTTGTCGAGTTCAAAAGGGGCGCGGGGAGCCTCCTCAGCGGGGAGTTTTATTGGGGAAATTGCGAGGAGGGCAGGCAGTGCCGCCGAGATTAAAACACGGAGGTGGCGGTAGGGGAGAATCGTGCGCATTCCTGAATTTATATTAAATATATGATTGCAGGCAACCGTTATTTTGGTTTGAAGTTAAGCGGTGAAAATCACCTTGAGCACAGGCGTCTGAATGCCCCCCTAGTCAGCCCGATTTTATTTCTGATCATGCCTGAAACAAACATTGCCCCGCCCGTTGCTGTTCCACCCCTTGTTTGGGACACGCCAAGTGGTAAGTCATTGCATTCCGTTCCGCTGGGGAACGGTGAGATCGGGCTTAACGTCTGGGTTGAGCCTCCCGGAGATATATTGTTCTTCCATCAAAGTGTGATATTTTAATCGTCGGCGCCGGCACTGGAGGCGTCGCGGCCGCGTTAGCCGCTTGTGAAATGGGACGCAAAGTTGTCATGACTGAACCCACTGTTTGGATTGGCGGACAATTAACCCAGCAGGCCGTACCCCCTGATGAAAATCGATGGATCGAGCAGGGAGGCGGCACTATCCGCTCACGCCAGCTGCCATGCAAAAATGGGATATCAACCCTGGAAACGGAACGGTAGGCCGGCTTTGCCATGAATTTCGTGTCAGCGTGGCTGTTTTGGAGGCCATGTTATCACCTTACATCGCATCCGGCTTGTTGGTTATCGCATATGAATATGAGCCGATCCATGCTAATGTAGCGGGCGACTCCATCGAATCGGTGACAGTCCGGCATATTCCAACCGGTCGTGATCAATGCGTATCGGCAGCATTCGTAATCGATGCGACGGAGACAGGCGATATTCTTCCTCTCGCCGGGGTCGAATACGTTACAGGATTTGAATCACGCGCGATGACCGGAGAACCTTCCGCACGGGATAACTACGAGCCCGATAATATGCAGGCGGTTAGTTGGTGTTTCGCCATCGATCATATCGCCGACGAGGAGCATGTCATCGACAAGCCGGGCGATTATGACTTCTGGCGCTCTTGTGTGCCTGACCTGAAACCTGCGTGGGGCAGTCCCTTTCTTTCCTGGTCTGCGACCCACCCTCGTACGATGGTTTCCGAAGAAAGGGAGTTTTTCCAAAACGAGACGCGACTCAAAGGCGATCGCAACCTTTGGACATTTCGCCGGATCATCGATCGGTCTCAATTTAAACAGGACTTCTACCAGAGCGACATTGTGCTCGTGAACTGGCCTCAGATCGATTATCTGTTGGGCTCGATTATAGACGTTTCGCAGGAAGAAAAGGAGAAGCACCTCAAAGGCTCCCGCCAACTCGCGTTATCCATGCTCTACTGGATGCAGACCGAGGCACCGCGGCACGATGGATCGTCGGGAGTAGGATACCCGGGATTGAGGCTTCGACCTGACGTGACTGGTTACGGTCCCGATGGTCTGGCTCTTCACGCTTACATTCGGGAGTCCCGCCGCATCAAGGCAAAATTTACCGTATGTGAGCAACCCATCTCGCTCGCCATTCGGGGAAAAAACGGATCTGAGTTTTTTCCGGATACTGTAGGTATCGGTCATTACAATATTGATCTTCATCCTTCCACAGGCGGCGATAATTACATTGATGTGGAAGCTTGCCCATTTCAGATTCCGCTCGGTTCTCTAATTCCTGTCCGCGTGCGCAATCTGCTTGCCGGGGGAAAGAACCTGGGGGTCACCCGCATTACAAATGGCTGTTACAGGCTTCATCCCATCGAATGGAATATCGGCGAGGCCGTGGGGGTTCTCGCTGCGTATTGGTTAAATAATAAAACCATTCCAGAATCGGTCTATATGGACAAAAGCCGTTTGGGAGAGTTCCAGTTGGAATTGTCGCACCAAGGTTTCGTGCTGGAGTGGCCCGGCCGGCCATACCCGTTTGAGCCGTGATAAAGGTACGCGTTAGAGTATTCATGTGCTTTGGTGATAGATCGCGTTGAGCATGAGAGTAAGAAAAACCACCCGGTGTAAATAAACCGGACGCAAATAAATTCTTTTATTTTTTGAAATTATAAACGGTCGTCCGCTTCGAATGGCTCATGTACATTCCCGGGTAGGCGGCGTGTAAAACCACTACCCGTAATCTCTTGCAAGGCATATGGCGTTCCCCTAGAAGTGACGGCGCATGTTTTCCCTAGGCAATGCTGGTAGATGTATGGCTGTGGCTGGCTGGATGTTTTGCGGGAGCTCCCTGCTGGCCTCCCCTCATGCGTTGATTGTCACCGGCCTGACAGGCTCCACGGAAAACGCCGAGGACTTCCGGAAATTGTCGCTGGAAACCAAACGACTGCTCGTTGAACGCGGCCTTTCCGTGGAAAATGTGGAGATCATGGGCGACAAGGTCACCCGCGAAGCCATCCTTTCCAAACTCAAGGTAATGCAATCCGTGGACGACGAATTCTGGCTCGTGCTTTACGGCCACTCCGGCCGCTCCCAGGGTGATGTGCCGGCATTTCAGGTCAGCGGCCCGCGGTTGACCGCGGATGATTTGAAACAGGCGCTCGACGCCATTCCCGCGCGCCAGTTCGTTTTCATAGGCACCAATGACAGCGGCGCATACCTTCCGATATTGCAGAATCCAAGGCGTGCCGTGGTTTCGGCAACGAAGGCCGAGGGGGAGGGCGACCAGCCCCGTTTCCCCGACAAATGGGTAGAGGCATTCGCGGAAAATCCGAAGGCGGCGTTTGCATGGATCGCCGCGCGCACCTCGGTGCTGGTGAACGATTACTACAAAAATTCGAGCCTTGCGCAGATCGAGCATGCCAGGCTTGCCGACCCGGTGACTGGTACGATCCTTGAACCGCCTTTCGGGGTTGACCTGAATGCGCCCGCCGAGACCCGGTTAGCTCCTGCCGGCCCCACGGCGTTGCTCACAGCCTCGGATATCAAGGTCAAGATCGCGGACCCGAATGTTATCTGGGAACACCAAGCCCCGACGGAGGAAACGAAGCGGGTAATGGCGAAAGCCCGCGCCGTCCCCAATCCCGATGGTTATTCCGCGATCATCCTGGACCAGCGCATCGGGCTCACCGTCGAGGACGACCGCACCACGGACCGGGTGATGTATATCCGCGTTTTCATTGCGAAGGAGGATGCCGTGTCCCGTTGGGCCAATTATTTTCTCCCGGAATCCGCACCGATCGTGACCAGCAAACTGGAGGTGGCCCGTGTGATCCAGCCGGACGGTTCATCGACCGTCTTCAATCCCGCCAAGCTCCTGGAGGCATGCGATTCTCCTGCGGAATCGTGCAGCCCAATGTCCATGGTTTTTCTTCCCAATACGCATGCCGGTTGCGTGGTCGAAATCGGCTACCGCATCCGCCAGTTGCTCAACGCGTCGATGCCGGAGGTCACGGAGTCCCTGGATGTGCAGCAGGAAGCGCCCGCGCTCTCCACGGAGATCGAAGTGCGCGTTCCGGAGAAGCAGACATTCCATGTGGATCTAAGGAACAACCCTGCTCCTCCTGTCACCACCAAGGAGGATGGCCGCATCATCTACCACTGGCAGCTCGCGGAACTTCCCGCCATCGAATCCCTGGTCGGGGACCCGCCCCGCCAGCTCTGGACGACATGGCTGGCTGTCAGTTCGCTCGCATCGTGGGATAGTTTCGCGGCGTGGTATCGCCGGATCGCGAGGGATTCCGACGCCGTCGATGATACCGTGCGCAAGACCGCCGGCGACCTCACGGAGGGTGCGGCCACCCGCACGGAGAAGATCAAGAGGATGTTCGAATTCGTCTCCGCGCTGCGCTATGTGGCGATCGAGATCGGAGTGCAGGGGTTCCGCCCGCGCACACCCGCGCAGGTGCTCACAAACCGCTACGGCGACTGCAAGGACAAGGCGAACCTGCTAATCGCGATGCTTCGCAGCCAGAAGATAAACGCCAGTTTCGTGCTGCTCAACCGGGGCGGGATCACCGACGTCAATTTTCCAAGCTGGCAGTTCAACCACGCGATCTGCTACGTGCCAAAGTCGTCGGATACGGCGGATGGCGCGGAAATGTGGCTCGACTCGACGGACAGCGTGACCCCCTTCGGCTTCGTCCCGCCGGGAGATGCTGGCCGCCAGGGGCTGGTATTTGAAAGCGACAAAGCGGAGTTCAAGACCATCGCGTCGTCGGCCAGCGAGTTGAGTTCACTCGGCGACATGTGGGATCTGGAACAGACGCCGGACGGGGGATGGAGCGGCACGTTTCGCCGCAATGCCACCGGGCTCATCGAATACGGCCTGCGCATGGCCTTCAGCAGCGCGAGCCCCGCGCAACGCAGTATGTTAATCTACGAAACGGGAAACGCACTCTGGCCTGCCGGAAATTTTTCCACGGCCACTGTCAATGATACGAGTGTCCTCGGCCAGCCCCTGGAACTTCAAGCCCGGGTAGTCTCACAGGATGCCACGCTTCCGTTGCCGGGATTTCCGTGGCTGGAAGAATTCGCTGCTCCGACCCGGGACCGCCCTCTGTGGTTGAATGATGGCCAGCCTTTTGGCGGCACGCAAACGGTCCGCCTTCATTATACCGGACAGGCGCCGGCCGCGCTGCCTGAGCCGTTGCAACTTCAAGCGGGGGGAACCACGCTGGGCATCGTCTGGCGCCGCGTGGACGATAAAACCGTGGAACGCGTGACACGCGTGGACTTGAAAACGCCCATCGTTCCAGCTGCGGATTACGCGGGCCTGCGCAGCGCGCTGCGGAAATGGAGCGCCGTCGCAGTCTCGAGATAAATATGCGCCGACTTCCTTTTCGCAACGTGAAACACCACGCTTCGCTTTGCGAATATTTCCATCACACCACACCATTATGACCATACTCGCCCAAAGCCCCACACAGGCATCCACCGATTTCGACGTGGAAGTCCTGCATAATACCCCGGAACGCTATAGGCTTCTCGCCAGCGAGCTAGGCAAGCGCATCATCGGTCAGGAGGAGGTCATCCGAGACCTCTTTGTCGCGCTGGCGGTGCAGGGTCATGTGCTGATGATTGGCGTGCCGGGCCTTGCGAAGACCATGCTGGTGCGGTGCCTCGCTGAGATTCTCGACCTGAGATTCCAGCGCATCCAGTTCACGCCGGACCTGATGCCCAGCGACATCACCGGCACGGAAATCATCGAGGAGACGCAAGATAACCGGAGGCAGTTCCGGTTCGTGCCTGGACCGATCTTCGCGAACCTGTTGCTGGCGGATGAAATAAACCGCACGCCGCCGAAGACCCAGGCTGCACTGCTCGAGGCGATGCAGGAGAGGCGTGTGACTGTCGCGGGAAGCACTTACGAGCTTCCATCGCCCTTTTTTGTGCTCGCCACCCAGAATCCGATCGAGCAGGAGGGGACGTATCCGTTGCCGGAAGCCCAACTTGACCGTTTCATGTTCAACCTGCGGGTGGATTACCCATCGCATGCCGACGAGGTGAAAATCCTGCTGCAAACCACCATGGATGCGGAGTTGCCGCTGGAAAAAGTCTGGACGGGGGAGGAAATGCTTGCGCTGCAAAAAGCGGTGCGGCAGATCCCCGTGCCGCAATCTGTGGCGGAGTACGCGGTCTCGCTGGTGCAGGCCACACGGCCAAACGGCGCGACGTCGCCCGATTTTGTGAAACGCTATTTGCAATGGGGCGCGGGCCCGCGTGCCTCCCAGTATCTCGCGCTCGCCGGCAAGGTTTTCGCCGTGCTCGACGGTCGCTTCAACGTGGCGGTGGAGGACATCCAACGCAGTGCCAAGCTGGTGCTCCGCCATCGTCTCATCACCAATTATCGCGCCGAGGCTGATCATGAAACCACGGACACGATCATCGACAAGCTTTTGCAGACCGTGAAATGAGCCGCTGGCCTCTTTAGCATTCACGCCGCATGGCCTCAACCCCGCCCCCACTTCCCACCCGTCGCGTCCCGCCTCCAACCCCGTGGAAGCAGGGTGTGCCGGTTCTGCCCCCTCTGGACATGGGGCTGCTGGCGGACCTGCCGAACCTCGCGCTCCAGGCGAGGTACATGGCGGAAGGTTTCCTCTGGGGCCAGCACCGCAGCCCGCAAAAGGGATCGTCCGTGGAATTCGCGGAGTACCGCAATTACCAGTTTGGTGATGATCTGCGCCGCGTGGACTGGCGTCTCTACGGGCGCACCGACCGCCTGCACGTCAAGCAATTCGAGGAGGAGACGCAGCTTCGCATCTTCCTGGTGCTGGACACCAGCGCGTCGATGGATTTCCGCTCACGGCCCACGGTGATGAGCAAGATCGAATTTGCGCGCCTGGCGCTTGCGGCACTGGGGCTCGTCGCGCAGCGGCAGCGCGACGCGTTTGGATTGGCGCTGGCCGGACCGGAACTGACGGATTTCCTCCGCCCCAAGGCCTCCGTCGCGCACTGGAGGACATTCGTCGGCAAACTGGAAACCATAAGGCCTGGGGGACGCACCTCCCTTGCCAAAACGCTGGAGTCGCTGGCCGAACTGATCCCCGCTCGCTCGATGGTGATCATTGCCAGCGATTTTTACGACGACCTCGAAACCCTGGAGCCGGCGCTCCGGCGGCTCCGGTATGATCATCATGACCTGATTGGTCTTCACGTGCTCGACCCGCAGGAGATCGATTTTGACCTGGATGACAGCGGTATCTTTGTGGATGCGGAAATCGGCAGCCGGTTGAGGCTCGACGCTCCGGCAGTCCGCAAAAATTACCTGAAGCGCTTTGGCGCGTTCTGCGGGGAACTCGACCAGTTGTTTTACGAAGTGGGAGGCGAGTCGGCGAGATTGCGTACCGACACCACTCCCGTCGAGGCGATGACGATGTACCTCGCGCATCGGGACTCCCGGCTATGAACTGGCTTTTTCCAGGTTTCCTTGCGGGCGGGTTCATGATCGGGCTGCCGGTCGTGCTTCATTTTTTACGGAGCAAGCCCAAGACGCTCATCCGTTTCCCGTCGCTGCGGTTCCTCGGGGAGAGCGCGATTCGCGACACTCGGAAGCACCGCCTGCGGCGCTGGCTCACCCTGGCTTTGCGGACGTTGATCATTGCGCTGCTTGCCGCGGCATTTGCGCGCCCATTCTGGAAAAACGCACAGTTGTCCGGGCACACTGTGATGCTTGTCGCCGTGGACAACTCAATGAGCATGCAGGCCGCCGGTCGCTGGGAGCAGTCCCGCAAATGGGCACTGGCACAGCTTGACGAACTGAAACCGGGGGACCAGGCGGGTTTGTTGCTGATGAATCCCACCCCGACATGGCTGGCCGCGATCAGCGATGATCTCCCGCAAGTCCGGGCAATCCTCCAGAATGCACAACCGGGTTTTGAAACCACGCGTTACGCGAATGCGCTGGAGATGGCGGGTGGGACGCTCGCGTCGCATCCGGCCCACACGAAAATACTGGTCTGGATGGCCGATGAACAGCGTCTTGGCTGGCTTGGGACGCCATTTGACCGGAAGCTTCCGGCCGGGGTGCAAATACGGTACGGTGACACTTTTCCAGGACCAAAAAGCCAGGCGGCAATCACTTCCGCTCATTGGGTTTCCGGCCCTGGAGTGACGGCCATCGAAGCCGACATACGGCTGTTTTCGCCGGATAAGCAAACCCGGCACATCATTGTGGAAAGCGGTGGAAAGACTCTCGCGGAACAGGATGTGGAACTCCTGCGCGATACCGCGAACAAAATAGAGATCCCGTTGAAAATCCCCCCGGATTCGCAGGTGGATAGCATCCGCATCTCCATGGATCCCGACGACCTGCCGGCGGATGATACCCTGTGGGTTGCCGGGGGATTGCGCGTCGCGTCTCCCATCCTTTTCACACCCCCCGGCGACAGCGTGGATTACATGACGCACGCCCTTGTCTCCACGCAGAAGCTCACCGAGGGTGGACTTCATGTGGAACCTTATCCCGCCGGCGACTGGACTTCCGCCTCGGTGGCAATCGTCACCGGAGCCTGCTTCGATGCGCCGCAGGTTGCGCAACTCGACCGTTTCGCAGCGGGAGGCGGCGTGCTTTGGATTTTTGTGGATGGTTCGCCCTCGCAGGCCCGCTGGCTCAAGAACCACGGCGTGGAAACGACTGGGCATACCGGCGAAGACACGCCTTGGCATTTGCGCGACTGGGATTCCGAGCATCCCATCCTCGTCGCTTATGCCAATGATAGCCTCCTGCCCTTGATGGACATCGAGTTTTACAGCGGGTCCAACCTCGCGGGGGATAATATCGTCCCCGTCGCCAACTGGCCCGACGGGAAAGCTGCCATCGCGGAATGGAGTTTCGGCGGACGTCGCATGTTCCTCTGCGGTTTTCCGCTCGACAGGAGCGCCACCAACTGGTTCGTGCAGCCTTCTTTTGTCCCGTTTGTACACCAGGCGGCGCTCTGGCTGGCCGCCTCCGCGAATGCCCGGAGCAACTGGCATGTGGGAGACACGATCCCGCTTCCGGCCCCAGTGGGGACTTGGCGTGTCGTGGATTCCCCAAGGCCCGCGCCGGAAAGAAAAGTCGCGGGCAGCATCCGGCCGGACGTGCCGGGATTGTATGAATTTTCCGATGGCAAAAACCGCCAACTTTACGCGGTCAACGTTCCGCCCGAGGAATCCGATCTTTCGTCATGGCCAAATCGCGACCAGCTTGCCGCGCTGGAATCGAAGGAGACATCGCAACCTGGGGAAGCGCCGGCGCGCGTGAAGGTGACCGTGAGCGACGAAATCACCGAGTCGCAGCAACGCATCTGGTGGTGGCTGCTTGCTGCCTGCTGCGCGGGGATGCTGGCCGAGCTGGCTCTCGCAAATAGGACTGCCATATAACTTCACCCGAATATGCAAAACCCTTCAACATCCCCGAATCGCGCGCCTTCCGCGGAAGATGTGCTTGGCCACCATGGCCGCTGGATGCGTCTGGGCCTGCCGCTTGTGATCATTAATGCGGGACTTTTCCTGACGCTCTTTCTGCTCTGGAGGTTTCATCCCTCGGAGCAACGCATTGAAAAATGGGGGCATTTGCCTTGGTGGTGGGTTGTTGGTATTGCGGTCCCCGCATTGTTCGCCGTCGCCCTGTGGGCGCTTCGCCGCCGGTCGGCGGAACATGCCGCCCGCTCACTCGATGCCCGTCTGGTGGCGATGAACCGCCTGGAAACCGCGGCCACGCTCCATGATGCGAACGATGCGCTCGCTCGCGCGCAACGCGAGGAGACCGCGAGGTTTCTCAGCGGCGCGCCGGTGCCGTCCCGCTCGGGCCTCACGCGCGTGCTCGCGATTGCGCTCGGTGTGGCGCTCCTTGCACATCTTACCACGCTGGGTCTGTGGTCACGCCCGTGGGTCCATGCCGTCACACCGGTGCCGGTGAAAAAAAACCAGCCACCTCCCGTGGTTCCGATGGCCTCGATCACATGGAAATCGCCCATTGCGGAAATCAAGGCCGCCCCGATTGAAGAAGTGCCGCTGCAGGCACTCGCCGATTCCGTCACAGGGTTGAAGGATCTAACGCTTGAAATCGCGATCAATGGCGAATCAACGATGACTGTGCCTGTCCCCGTGGATTTGCTGGGAAAGCCCGGCAAACATCCCGTCCAGACCTCCATGTATCTGGATCAGCTTTCCGTTGAGCCGTATGACGTGGTTTCCTATTATCTCCATGTGAAACGTGTTTCCACGGAAAAATTGCCGGAGGCGGTCTCAGCCGTGCAGTTTGTAGAGGTGAAACCGTTCCGGGACGATGTGCGTGAGCTTCCCGGTGGCAGCGGAAAATCGCTGTTTCCGCTGATCACGGCGCTGAAGGTCGCCCAGTTGCGCCTGGTGAAAGAGAATTTCGTTCTCGCTCATGCGGAGATCAGCAATCTAAACCCGGCCTGGGTGAAGGAGAATGTCCGTGTTGGCAGCGAGCAGGCTGTGCTGGAAAAGAAGTCGGGCGAGGTGGTGGAAAAATTGACGGCCGGGGGCATTCCGGTTGAAATCGTGGACCTGCTCAACCAGGCCCGGACATTGATGAGCGATGCTGCAAAAAAAATCGACGCAAAGCAAAACGAGTCTGCGATCCCAGCCCAGGGAAAGTCTTTGGGATTGATTACGGAAATCGAAAAATATTTCAGCAAAGTAATTGCGAAGGACGGAAGCGGCAAAAGCGGCCCGACCGTCAAGGACCCGTTTCAAAAACAGCAGGAACTCGAGCTGAAGCAGCGGTATCAGACGCTGGCTGGCGAATTGGAATTACTCGTGCGGGAGCAGCAGCGTCTCGCAGAGGATTTGAACAAGGAGCAGAAACCTGCGGACCAACAGAAATCGAACGATCAGGGAAAATCGGCGGACCAGGAGAAACCGCAGCCAGCCGCTTCGCCCGGTGCGACCCCGGGAAAGGAGGACAAGAACCGCATCGACGGGACTCTTTCCGAGCGACAGACACAAATCAGCCAGCGGGTGGGCGCTCTGCTTACGGGCCAGCAATTTGTGCCCGAGGTGAACGAACACCTCGAGAACGGGCGCAGCCAGGCGCGGGAATCATTGCGTCAGCTCGATGCCGACGACATTCCCAAGGCACGCGAGCCCGCTGCTTCCGCAGCGCGGGAATTGAGGCTGGCAAAGGAAGCCATGGACCGGGCGGGCGATGATAAGGCGAAAGATGACCTCGCCGATGCCTTGCGAGCCATGAACAAAGCGGCCAGCCAGGCAGCCGGCGCGCCAAAGGAAAAATCCGATCAGGCGGCGCAGGATGCCGCCAAGGGAGTGGCGGACAAAGTGGAGCAAGCGCGGGCCAATCTCGCGGATGCAGCAAAAAAACAGCAGGAAACCGGTTCTGAAAAAGAAGCCCAACGACTGGCGCAGGCTGCCGGCGAATTGAACAGCCCCGGATTGCGAAATGATTTGCAGAAGCTCTTCAACCAACCCCGAGATGCGGCGCAGGCGCAGGCCGTTTCTGAAGCGCTCTCCCGGCTCGCGGACAGGATCGGCGGGCAGCAGGCGGGCGATAAGAAAACCCCGGGTGAAATTGCGGCATTGATCGAGCGCATCGAAAGAACCCGTGCCAATATGGGGCGGCTTGCGGCATTGGAAAAATCCACCGCAGGCAAAGACGCCAGCAATACTCCGGGCCAAAACGGGAAGCAAACAGATCAACCCGGCACGAAACCGGGCAGCCAGGAAGCGAAGGAGCAGGGCAAAGACGGCCCGGGAAAAGAACAACAGGGACAAAAGGGCGAAGGTCAGCAGCCGGGACAAGCCAGGCAGGATCAGGGTGGCCAGGGGAAAGACAGTTCCGGTAAAGAACAGGGAGAGGGACAAGGACAGAATGGCGAAGAAGGAAAGCAACCGGGACAAACCAAAGAGGATCAGAACGGACAGGGTAAGAGCAAAAATGATGAAGGCAAGGGCGAAGGACAAGGGCAGGTCGCAGGCGAAACCGCCCAACCGGGAGAACAATCCGCTTCCGGAAAAAAGCCGGATCAAAACCAAGGTTCCCCGGGTTCCCAGCCGAGCGAGAACGCATCGACGACAGGCGGCGGGGCTGCGACTCATGGCGACGACACGGCCAAGCGCGAGAGCTTTGCCGGCGAAGTGCTCGAAGATATCCGGCAGGAAATATGGGAGTCCGCAGCGGTCGTTCCCCCGGGCAACGGGGTCGAAGAGATGAGGCAAGTCCTCAGCGGGCAGAGCTCCGGCACAGGTGGCAATTTTTCACAATGTGTCGCCGCATTCGAGGAAATCCAGCCTCCGCTGGACAACGTGATCTCATTGCTGAAAGCCGAATTGCAGAAGAGTCTGCGCCAGCATGAGTTGATCGATCAAAGTGCCGAAAAAGCGCTTCCCGCCTATCGTGAAGCCGTGGCGGATTATTTCGAGCAACTCTCGCGTGACTACAAGGCATCCCCCGCCGGCACTCCTCCTGATCTCAAAAAGGACGATGCCCAATGAGTTCGCAGTGGGAATGCCAGTTTGGCGGCGGATTGCAAACTCTCCCCGAGCCTGTCGCGTGGGGGCTGATCGGCCTGATCGGCGTTGCGGGATTCGCGCTCATCGTATTTCTCTACCGGCATACTTTGCGCGAGATCACTCCTTTCAAACGGCGGGTGCTCACCACCCTGCGTATCGCGATGCTGCTCGCCGTGCTCGCCTGCCTTGCAAATCCCGCGCTGGTGAACCATACGGAGCGCAAGCGCGATGTGCGTCGCAAACTGGCCGTGGTAATCGACCGTTCGGCCAGCATGAACGCGTTGGACAACCGCTCCGAAACGCGGCTCGGCAATGCGCTGCATATCTGGAAACAGCATCCGGACGAGGCTCTTCAAAATTTCGATCTCATCGATTATTACCGATTCAGCACAAAGCTCGACAAGGCGGCTGGCCTCGATGAAGCGGTGCAAGCGAACGATCCGGGGCCGGAAACGCGGCTCTATGACTCGCTTAACCATGTGCTCGACGATTCTCTCGAGGGCATCGTTTGTCTCACGGACGGACTTGATACCACGGATGGCGATGTTACCACCCTCGTTGACCACGCCCAGCGCCAGGGGGTACCGCTCTATTTTGTGGCCGGCAGGAACCGCACGCGCCCCACGGAACTCCTGAGCATCCGCGAAATCCGGGTTCCCTCGCGGGTGCTGCGCCATTCGCAGTTCACGGCGGGAGCCGCGATCGAAATCGCCTCTGGCAAAGACCGCGAATTGCCTGTGGAACTTTGGAGCGGGGATAAGAAAATCGCCTCCGCGAAACTCAATGTGAGGGCGGGTTGGAACGTGCTCCCGTGGACCACGGAAATTTCTTCCGGGGAGGCCGGCCCGATGCCGTTGGAATTCCGCGTGGGTGAGGGGGGCAACTGCGAGATAGCCGGAAGCACCACCCAGGTGATCGAAAAAACCACCGTGGATATCCTTTATTACCAGGGGGCCTTGCAATGGGGCTACCGGTTCCTGCTTTCCGCGCTGCAAAGCGACCCCAGCTTCAAACTGGAGAGCATCCTGAATCCCGCGTTGCATTTGCAAATGACGACGGCCTCGGACGGGGAGCACGTCCTCACCGATCTGCCGGAGGATGCCGCAGCGCTGAAACATTTTCAGGTCGTGGTTCTCGCCCATGTTTTAGCCGACCAGCTTTCCGTGAAACAACAGCAGGCGCTCGTGGATTACGCCAAGGGCGGAGGCTCGGTGCTGTTCATCACGCCCGACACATTGGCGAGCGAGCAGTTCGCAGGGACGCTGCTGGAGAAAATGCTGCCGATCGTGTTTGAGCGGCCGTCGCAGCAATCGGCTGAAAATCAGGCGGAGGAAACTTTCCAGCAGCACATGAAATCCATCGGCGGGTCAAATTCCGGGCAAGAGACAATATTTGCGGGTGAGGCCATGCGGTCATCCCGTGATGCGCAGGATTTGGTTCCTTTCGCATCGCCCACGGGCGCAAAAAGCTCCAAGCTGTTTCAATCGGGGTCAAACGCCCCCATGTTCAGCACCTATGCCCAAGTGAGCAATGTGAAGCCCGGCGCGGAGGTGCTCGCGGTGCATCCCAATGACAAGACACCCGACGGCAAAGTCCCGCGTGTGCTGGTGGCGCGTCAACGGTTCGGGGACGGGCGGAGCGCGGCGATGACCACCGATCTCCTCTGGCGCTGGAAGATGTCGCTCCCCAGTGACAGCCATGTCGTGGAAACTTTCTGGCAGCAATTCATGCTTTCCCTCGCGCCGGCATCCACTGGCGAGGGATTGCGTTTGATGAAAAAAACGGATTTGCCTTCGGTGAACCATGCGGTGGCGCTTCAAGTGGAAGGAGCATCGGAAGAACTGCCAAAAATCGTGGCAACGTCCCCCACGGGCGTCCAAAAACCGGTGTATCCCACGCAGGAGTCCGGCGGCGGCAAGACGGGCACACTGCAGGCTAATTTCACCCCGGACACGGAAGGCCGCTGGGAAGTGCGGGCCACCGACACGGCCGGAAACAACGCCCGCATCACGCTCAATGTCTCGGCGCAGGTCCGCACCACCGAGTCGGTGAATCTGCCGCCCGACGTGGAGGGGATGCGGCGCATCGCGGAAGCCACCGGCGGTGCGCTCATCGAAGATGGAGCGCCCGTTTTTCACAGCCAGTTGCCCCAGGATCAGTCGTCGGAAATCAAATATGCACAGCCCTTGTGGAATAATGGCTGGCTCATCGGGATCCTGCTCGGCCTTTATGGTGCTGAACTGATCACGCGGCGTTGCTTTCGTCTTTTATGAAAGTTGCGGCTCTAATTTTCGTTGGTCCTTCTCCCCCGGTCCGGATCAGGATTGCTTGCCACAATTCCGTGGCTGCGATAGCCTCGGAGCCATGAGTGCAATCACCAGGCAGCAATTCATGAAGCTGCTCGCCGCCGGAGGCGCCTCGTTCTTTGGCGTTGCCCCATCGATTGTTTCCGCCCAGGGATCACGCGGTCCTGTTTCACCATGGGCGAGGTTGAAATTTACCTGCCGCGACAATGACAACGACGACTGGAATGTTCATCCAAACGGCGATCTTAATCTCATCGATGCGATAAGCGACGAGACTTCGGCCAATGTGGAAAAGCACTGGAACGTGGCTGAGATCGCCAAACTCGACACGATGACGCAATTCCCCTTTCTCTTCATGACCAGCGAAATGGCGCCGGACATCGACGATACCTCGCGCGCGAACTTGCGGGAATACCTGCTGCGCGGAGGCTTCCTTTTTGGCGACGATTGTGTGAAGGGCAAAAACCGCAGCGACCACAGCGGCGATGAATTTTTCCGGCGAATGCTGGAGGTGGAATTGCCAAAAATGCTCCCGGACGCGAAGATCGAACTTCTGCCATTCGACCATCCCATATTCCATTGCTTCTACCACTTCGACAATGGCCTTCCCCACATGCAGGGCATCCCGCACGGGTTGCATGGAGTCAATCTGAATGGCCGTCTGGTGAGTGTGCTTTCCCCTTCAGACATTCACTGCGGATGGACCAACGGCGAGAAATGGTTTGGACGCGGCAAGCAGATGCAAGCCTTTCAGATGGGCGTGAACATCTATCTTTACGCGATGACCGGGCAGACCCAGCCGGCTGCACCGGTTGCAAAACCCCAAGCCACCTGATCTGTGGATCTCTTCGTTGCCCTGGGGCGGCGTTTCGATTTGGAACCTTGTTCAGTGGGTGATCGCATAAAAATAGACGTTGATCATTAACGCATAACTTTCCAGAGCCAAATCATGCGCTTCCGGGAACGGTCTCCGCATGGGAACCCATCGTCCGTTATCCATGTAGCTATACCGGCCCATGAAAAACACCACGGTCCGCCCCTTGTAGAGGAGCATGGTATATCCACGAAAATTTGGATTTTCCTGCATTTCTACCTGGATCGGCGCGGCGGGTTTTGTTGGAAAAGGTTGCCTGAAGAATGGGTGGTCTGGTCCCGCTTTTTTCACGGTGAAGTCAGGGTCCTCCGCGGGTAATTCCCTCGTGAAAAAATCAAATACCGGCAGGTCGTGTTTCTTGTGAAATACATCCTGCTCATAGGGATAGGTATCCTCAAAGGCGATGAGAAATCCTCCCCGTTTCAGCCATTCCTTCAAAATTGACTTTTCACCGGGTGTGAATTCCATCGGGTTTATCGAGTCAAAATGGAGATCGCCAAATGGTGTCGGTGCGGCAAGCAGTTTTGTGATCGGGATTTTCGAGAATACGAAATGGCTGTGTATGAATTTATCCGAGTGATCAAGAACCCGGAGCGTGTGGCGCACGTCAATCTCGTCAAATCTGCACATCCCGGCGTCCCGCGATTCGTTGGCGGGCGTCAGCATTGTCCACGGCCAATCCTCCGCCCGCATCCTGGAAATTCCGGGAAAGAGCAGTGCGAAAAAAATCCAGTGATATCGGGACAGCATGCGGGTGGCCGGCCATTAAAGTGATCCCCATACTGTGTATCAAGACCGTTCCAACCGGTGATTGATGGAATTGATCCAGCCCGCTTCAGGAAGGCGTAATGTGTGGAAGTTCGATTGGCTTATTTGCCCAGTAGAAAAGAACAGAACCAATGATGATGTAAATGAGGCCGATGATCACGAGGACGCCGGGAGCAAACCATGTGCTGATGATCATTGGGAAGACAACGGTGGCGGGATGGGCGGAATCGTAGTAGATCAAATCCGTGGTCGGCAGTCCGTCGGCATCGAGCAGCGTATAAAGGGGCTTGAGCTGGCTGCCAACGGGCGCCCGGACGGTTTCCGTTTTTTCGTCCGCAGTGTGGAAGGTGAATTCGTTCCAAAAAATATAACTGCGATCGTGAGGCTCGAGTCCGGCGGTGATTTGAACGTCGTCGGCAAGAACCTGGTCGGGAAGTCCCGGTTTGGTTTTGATCACTGAAACGGCTTCGGCCCTTGTCTTTTTTCCGAATGCCATGAGGCGGAGGGGCTGCCAGAGTTGCGTTATTCCAATTGCGACCAGCAGGATTCCCACGGGCACCATCAATAATTTCCGCCAGGCGCGTCCGGGAGTGTAAGTGCCCGGCGAAGTGGAAGCGGAGGGAATGGGACCGGTGGTGTTCACGATGCCTGCGCCTCCTCAACGCCGCGTTTTTGGATGAAGCCGGTGGATTCAAGCCGGACAAAGACAAGAGTAATAATGATGCCGATGAAGCTCATGACGAACATCCAGAGATAGCCGCTCATATAATCGTATTTCATTTTTTCGTAACCCGAGGTGAGTGAAGGATGGGCGATGGTGAGGTGTTGCGCCGCTGCGGCAAGTTCCACGCGGTCGTAAAATGACCGGGTCTGCAAGAGAAGACCGCTATCCTTACTTTGCCCCAGCATTTCCTGGAGCCGAATGCCCACAGGATCACCGGCAGATGCCGCCCTGGTTGCGGTTTCCGGGAGAACGGCGGTGACGGAGATCGTTTTTGGCCCGGGGCCGGGCCCGACTCTTACGTGATTGGTCTCCGACGGCACGCGCAGATTGCGCGACATCGCTATGATGCGCCGGTCGGTCCCCGGCACCTGATCGAAGAGCGACAAAACGAGATTCACCATGCGGTTGATGGGGGAAACGTAGCTGTCGAGGGGTTCCTCGACGACCATGAGATCGAGAGTGACGGCGGGTTGACGAACGCGCTGGAGAGGCGCCGCGCCCGGGGTGAAAAGATCATGCCCGTATTTTGAAGCCGCGCGTTCCACCGAAGATTGCAAGACTGCTGCAAGGGTTGCTTCATCGGCGCCGGGTTCAAGGATGGCGCTGATGGAGATTCCATATTCATCGCCATCACGCTTGAGAGGCCGCAGATCGATAATGCCGGGATGCTCGCGCCGCAAATCGCGAAGCATATTTTCCAGGTGGCGGGAATCCGGACGCCGCGTGGTAACGAGATCGAGGATCAGCGCCTGCCTCGCCGTGGCGCCGAGCACCTGGTCTCCTTCCGCAATGAGGCGATCTCCCAGCGTCTTGACGACTTGTGCGTGGAATGTCTCCGCGCGTGTTTTGAGAATTGCATTGAGCCCGTCAATCTGGGCGGTGATTTTGTCGATGCTGATTTGTTTTACACGGGCTTTTTCCTCCTCCTGTACAGCCGTCTGTCCGTTGCCCTTCAGCTTCTGGATGGTGACGTCGTCGCGCAGTGTTTTTTCCTCCGCCAGCATGGGAGAGTTCTGCTTGTTCAGGCTCTCCATTTCACCGGCCAGTTTTTCGCTGTCCTTGTCGCGAAGCCGGATTTCCCAGCAGCGCCCCTTGTCGGATACCGCGCCGGTTGCCTGCCACGCGTTTGCATCCACGCTGGAGGCGGCGGCAGGAGCGCCATCCTGTGGATAAGTCCAGCTCGAGGCGTGAAGGATATTACGCACATCAGTCTTCCGGTTTTGATCGCCACCGCGCAGCACGACACGGGTCATCTCTCCGGCTGGCGGCTGGAAGAGGGCGGCGTAACCCCAGACAAAAAGACCCACGCCGTTTAATGTGATGGTGACCGTCAACCGGTTGACCAGGCTGGCGCCCGCATGGTAAGTGCCCATTTTGTTGCGCCGGATGTAATCATAGACCAGCGGGACATAAACCAACCCGGTCAGTATGCCGATGATGGAAAGCGTCTCGCCGAAAGCGATGATCTCCACCAGCGACGGGCGGCGGTCGGGGAGGACGAAATTGATGTAACAGTAATAGGCGATGTTCCCGAAGAGCGAGAGGCAGATCAAGGTCTGGTAAGCGCGCATGCGGTTCAGTTTATCCGCGAAAACGGTGAGCAGCCCGATGGCAAACAAATTGATAATGCCGCCAACCGCCACGTTGATGCCCATCTCCTGCTTGGTATAACCCCATTGCTCGGTGTAGAGGAGATTGCTGAGTGGGCCGAGGCCGGCGTAGAAGTTGAGACAGGCTGCGCCCACCACGAGGATATAGACCGGCCACAACTCGCGATCCATCAAGCCCCCGAAAAATGTTTTGAACGTGAGGCGCTGGCCGCGAATGGCGCTTTTTTGGTCGATTTCGCGGATGCCGAGCGTGATGAGCAACAGCATCGCGCTGACCAGCAATCCCGCCGACCAGTAAATCGCGGTTTCCCCGAAGAGTGTCAGGCCGCCCATGTAGCGGACATCGTCGAACCGGCCCAGGGCGATAAAGTAAAATGTCATGGTCGCGAGATTGCTGCACCATGTCATCGCCCCGGTGGCCCGGCCGCGCTCGGGCGGGGGGATGATCTCCTGCTTGAACGGTTCCATGGGCGCATTCAGATCGCTGAATATGCCCATGAGCATGAAAACGGCGAGCAGTGTCCAGAAATTGGGCATCAGCGGCATGAGGAACATACAGGCGAGGCTTCCCGCCTGCGAGGTGATGATGAAAGGCTTGCGACGCCCGAAGCGCGTCCAGATGCGGTCGGAGAGGAAGGCGACGACCGGCTGGAGGATCATTGATATGAAACCGGGGAGGCTGAGGATGAAAGTGAGCGCGGCGGGATTTTCGACGAACTTTTTAAGGGAAAAGAAGAACGCGACAGCCATCACCTGGCCGCTGAACGTGAACGACGCCCACGGCATGATCGCGAAGGCGACCCAGCGAAGGGGAATCTCTTTTTTACAGGTGATGATCATGGAACTTTTTCAATTTCTCCCATTCAGGAGCCGGGGGCGGAGTCCGAATATGTCGGAATTCGTGCATTTTTACTCTGGTGCGCCTTGACTGGGCTTGACAGAGAAGCAAGGGCGGAGGGCGGAGGGATGAGGGCGGAAAAAAGAGGATCTCGAAAGCGCATGCGCGATAAGGGCAACGCTGTTGGCTGACGGTGGGTTATTGAAATGAAACAGGGGGCGTTCATAGTTTTCCGGAGTGGGATAAAGTGGGATAATCCGGGATAAAGTGGGATCCGGCGTCGCTCAAGGGGTTATGCCGGGACAAGTAAGGGTAATGGCGTCAGTTCCGGGTTCAGGGTTTGTCTGTGATTGGTGACTTTCATGGAAATTTTTACTCGGATTTAGTCGGATTAACCCGGATTGAGTCGGATAAATGACTGGTGGATTGGCATGGGCGGCCAGACGTTCCTTTTCCTGAGATTAGGAAAAAGAAACCGGCTCGACCGTGGGAAGGTGATTCGGTATATGATACCTCTTGATTCTTTAAAAATAGCAAAAACGGTGTTTTAATGCAATAAAAATGTTAGTTTATTTTTAATATGTGGTGTTTTACAGAGAAGAAGTGAATCTTTTCCTCTGGATTTTATGGCCGGTAGGAGCGGACGCGGCCGGTCACGGCATCGACTTGGGCGGTGAAATAATTGGCAGGAAAGCCTGTGGTGGCATTTTTTGGCGCGTTTTCGAGATAGATGGTGAGGTACCAGTTATTGCTGATCGCCAGCGAAGTTCCACCCGGCGCGCGGAACAGAAAGCTGATGTACGGGGCTTGTGCGCCAGTGGTGAGAGTTTCCCCCACGGTGTTCTGTGTCAGACCGGACCCGACATTCGTGCCGCTGAGGAGCGTGGAGAGCGTATTGCCCGAGCTGTCCGATGCCGTGGAGATGACCACGGGCTCCGGCAGATATTTAATGGGGCTCAAAGCCGCCTGGGTGGTGCCGCTGCCGATCATCGAGAACGAGCGGAAAGCCCGGTATTGAATGTCGGTGGAATTGGATTTGGAAGGCAGTTGGTAGAAACGAACTTCCACGTCCCTGTTCTGGGTGAGTGCTTGCTGGCGGGCGTAATTAAGCTCATCGGTGATCATCGCCGTGGCCTTGTTCATGTTTGACGAGCGCATGAGCGGGCCCATGGAGGGGACCACAAACGCCATGACCAGGATCATGATCCCCACGACCACTATCAACTCGATCAGCGTGAATGCGTGGCGTGGCGTCTTATGGAATGGTGTGTTCGACCTCATGGCGCAAAACGCTTGGTGCTGATGATGCGGAATTTGTAGGGGCCCACCATGGCGTCCGGATCATTTTCATTCGCCGGCGTCTTGCCATCGGCATGCACCAGCGTATCGGAGTTTGGATCGAGATAGCGCTGGATGATGAACGAACCGCGGAATTCGCCGGTGACCTGATCCTGGCCGGGGATGAATTGATTTGCAGGAGTGTTGGGGGCTTTTTTCAGGGACTGCGTCTGCACATGCACCGTGAACGTGTTCGATTTTGTAGTGAGGCGGGGATAGATCTGCCCGTAGGGTTCTTCGCGCAAATTGTCGCCAGTCAGTTTGAACCCGTTTCCTGCGGCCTGACTTGCTCCAAGCCACCATGCGGCCATGCCGCTGTAAACGGGGCTGCCGAGAGGAGGGTTAGTCGTATTTACGACATACTGCGGCACAAGAAAGATGTCGCAGATTTCCGATGCAGAACGAAAGATGTCCCCCGTTGCAAACCGTTGTTCAAAACCTTGCAGTGTGCCGTTGGCCTCATCCGGGCTGATCGTGTAGCGGAAATCCACAGGATATGCGCCACCTTGTTGCCCGGAATTTGGGTCATATTTGTATGTTGTGCCCTGATTGGTAGGAATCGCCATCATCCGGGTCGATTTCAGCACGGCGCGCACTCCTGTGTCGCGCGTGAGATAGGTAAACGGAACGATTTGGTAATTCATGTTGATCCTGCCAGCCGTGGAGAATGGCTCGCTGATGGGATAGGGTTCCACGATCGGCATGGTGAAGAAATCCAGGAAAGCATTATCAGGCGGTGTAGTGTAAGGAGGAGCTATCCCGTTGGCCGAATTAGCAGGAACACCGAAGCCGGGATGAATTGCGCCAGCTGCCGGATTTTTGCAGAACAGCAAAGTCTGCCACGGTTTTACACCGCTTGGATTGCTGGGATCGATTCCAGAAGGAAGCGAACCGAATGCCACGGCGGAGGCAATCTGGCGGTTGGGTGAAAAGGAGGCCCCGTTATCTATCACGGCGGCATCGCTTGAAGAGATATCGAAACCAGAGGCATCATAGTTCCCGTTGGGAGTGGTAGTATTGGAACCGACGTTACCAAGATCAGCCTTGTTGATGAACGGCCCGTCAACGCGGGTTGCAGGGCCGGTGTCCCAATCGCCCAAAGCCCCGTTGCTCATTGTCCCACCGACCAATCCACGGGGAGCCACAGGCTCCCTGGTGGCTTTTTCACTATATGGGGGAGATGATCCCGGGCTGTTGCCCCTTGCCGCGTAATAGGTGGCCATCGAGAGGAGTTTGCCGTGTGCCGTGAAGGAAGTGTAATAACCTTCCGAAAAACCACTCATCGTCTGGCCGCTCAACGCATCGATCCGGAGGGAATCCATGATCCTGGATGTCGTCACAGTGTCGGTGTATTTCTTTCCATCCGCAGGCGTGTCCTTCAAGCCATGTCCCTCGAAATAAGTATCCGGGACTGTTTGCTGCCCGGCGATCATCCTGTAGTCGCCGAGCGCCGGCCCCTGATAGCGGGCTTCAACGCTACGAACCAGATCCGAGGTGGCAAAGAGCGGAAGCGGATTATGATTGTAGGCTTGCTGTATCCCGTATCCGCCTGTTTGCAATGCACCGAAGCGATTCGCAAAATTGGTGTACCGGCCTTCATGGGAAATCGTCGTGGTACCTCCTGTAGTGGTGAGGCTCCAGTAAACCTGTGGCGCAGGCAAGCTGGTGGCAGTCGGGAAAGTCATGTTGATTGTCTGGACGAGATCAGTCGGCTGGAGCGATGTCGCGTACCCCTGATAGATCTGAATCTGGATCGTCTTGGAACTGGTGAGGTCCAATGTGGAACCCGACAAAGTGACAGTGCCTGAGCATAATGGATAAACCTGCTCCTCCGTGGGAGACCCGACTGTAGTCGTGCCCAGCTGCTTGATGTTGTCGGAATAATATTGGGTAAAAAGCTCCAAGCCGGTCAATGAGGTGCAATTGCCGTATGCATCGCGGGCCGTCACCAAATTAGTTGCCGGGCTGGGAAAATTGAGTGGCGTACCGCTCACGCTGATCCCGTCGAGACCCAGCACATTAAACCGCACATTGGCACTCCATGGAGGTGGTCCCGGTGTGGGGGTGAAGGGTTGCAGGATCAGAACAGCACTTACCTGGGGAGTGCCTTCTGAAACGGTAAAGCTTGAACCCGTTATAACCAGCGTGCCGGTGGCGGTGCTCGAGAGGGCGTAATTATTCAGCACGGTGCCGCTTGTGAAAGGGCTGCCCGGCGCCGCCACTCCATCAATCGTCATAATGCCGTTCGCGGGGATGGTGCCGCTGACCGTCGGCACGTTGGTTCTGTAAATTATCAGCGAGCCTTGCGTAATGGTGGGGAACTGGCCGAACCCTTTTGTCGCGTATGGCCTGTTGTTTGCGGGATCGGCAGGCAATGTCAAAGGCGCCACCTGAAACTGACCCGTCCAAAGGCCTCCATTCGGATTGAACGGGGCGTAGGAATAACCCGTGGCCCCTCCGCTTGTGGGGATTCCCGTGCTGGTAAGATTGAGGTCGCTGCGGATGAAGTCGAACATTTCAGTAAGAATCTGATCCCGTGTAGCCGCGTTATATTTGCCGGAGGTGCCGCCGAGTGATCCTCCCAGTCCAGGAATGGGAGTAGAAGTGAGGGTTTGGAGGTAGGTGAAGAGCGCTTGATTTCTTGGAATTAGATTCCAATCCATAATTGGACTTTGGCTGCTGGGCATCGTGCCCGTTTGATGGGGATTATAGCTGCCGGAACCCCGGTCATTCCCGCCGCCCGGGGTGTAGTCAAAGGTATTGTAACGCTGGAAATAGTACGGCGTGGAATTTGCTCCTGTGCCACCGATAGTGGAGCAAAATGCAATCAGCTTGTCCTTGGCATTCCTTGTATTGACACCGGGACGGCTGGGGTCCGGATCGATTTGCAAGGGCCAGAGGGTGATCCTGGGCTTGTTGAACATATTCACATCGGGGGCACGGCTTGAGGCCGTGATAAAAAAGCGGGTTCTTTCGATGTCCCCCTGGCTGAACGAGCCGCTTGGGCCGCTTGGGTTTGCCTGCCTGGTGCCCGTCACCATCGAGGTGGCGCTGAATAAAAATTCGTCCACCGAGGAAAAGAGACGGTCGGTATCCGGAACGATAGGGGGAGTAAGATAGTTGACCACAGAGGTCCCGCTCAGGCTGCCGCCATTTGCGATGCGGGGGATGATGCCGTAAATCCTTGCATTGTAGCTGCCGGTGGTTTCACCGGCCTGCGGAGGGAATATGACGCTTAGCGAAGTCATTGCGGGATGGCCGGGATAGCGTTGGAACTCGTTTTGCGCGGGCATGTAAGCCGCAAGACTGGTTTCGTAACCGGTGGAGCCGCTCGACGTCCATGGGCGATCCCAGAATGTGCCCTCGGAAGCGGTGTTCACGTTCACCTTGCAGCTTTCATCATCCGTCCAGAAGGCG
>JBAVPB010000013.1:0-29585 GCA_049692655.1 Chthoniobacteraceae bacterium
CCCATGGAGGGACATGCTCTGTCATGTCCCAGTCCCAAAAACTCTTCACTTAACCCCAGCCGTCAGCTTTCCACGAACCCTCTTTTCGGAAATTTCTTTCCGCAGATGCTCTGGATTTCACAGCGACGCCAGACGCCGCGCAAAATCCGAGGCGATCGTCACCGCCTGCTCTTTTGTAAAAACGGCATCGCGGTGCGTGACACACAGCGAAAGCCGGTCGCGAATGGTGCTGAGCGTGAACACGGCGGGAATCAGCGGCCCTGTGGGCGAGACCCGGATGTAATCCACGATGCGCCCGTCCCGGCCGATCCATGTGTCCGTGAGATTCACGTTTGAAATACCACCGAGGAACGGCACCGCACGGTGCATCATCAGCGCCTTTTGCCACGGATTTTTCAGATGGTCCCAAAACATCAGGCTCGTCTTGAATCCCTGGAAAAAGCGAAGCGCTTTCCGGTCGGCTTTCATGGACTTCGTGCAGGCGGCGATCTGGCGTGTGAGGTCCGGCATCGAAATTTTCTCCGGGCTCTTCACCACCACGCTGAAATAACTGATGAGACATCCGAACTGGTCCTCCAGCGATTCATTGGCGAGCGGACGGAGATCGACGGCCGTGGTGAATGCCACATCATCGCGCCCCGGGCGGAAAAGCCGGCTCGGTTTTGATGATCGCGCCGCCGAGGTGTAGTCCCCCATCGTTTGCAGGAGCGCGGCGAGAAAAACGTCGTTCACCGTGGCGTCCATTGTCTTCGCAAATTGATAAATGTGGCCGATCAATCCATCCGCCAGTCGCATGTGTTGAAACCCCGAGGAGAGATTGAGCGGATCGTGGATGGGAATCCGATAGGCGTGACTGTGCCGCAGATAAGTTTGGACGCTCTCCACCACAGCCGCAGGCCAGGACGCCCTTCCAAAAAGAGAATCAAACGGCTTCTGGCAGACGCTCAGCGGCGGCAATTTCGAAGCAACCCCGGGCGCTTCGTAATTTTCAAAAGCCCGGCGCGTCAGGAACCGGAAGGACGGGCTGTCGGCGATCCAATGATCGAACGTAACGCCGAAATAATGACTCCCGCTTTCCCCATCGATCAGAAAAAAACGCAGCGGCACATCTTCCGGCGCAAACGGCTTGTTCAATTCCGCGGTGATCCCGGCGATGAGTTCCGGATACGTCGTTGCTATGCTGTCCGGGGGCGGAAACCCAAGCTCGATCATCGGCTGGACAATGGCATCGCGCCACCGGGCGGCATCCGCGCTGCCGGGCAATTGAATGAGATCGATCGCATTGTATGGACCGAGGGTCGTCCATCGTTGCATCAAGGTCTGAAAATCATTCGTGGGCTGCATCACGGTTTTTTGGCCCGTTCCGCCAGCATTTCCTCGAGGATCTCCGCGGTGCGCGCGGTTGCGGTATGCGGCAGTTTTGCACCCAGTTTTTCACGGATCTCCGCGTAATCTTCCGCCAGGCGCGTGCGCTTTGCGTCGTCGCCGAGAAGTGTCCGCACTTCCTCCGCGATAGCGGCAGGCTTGCATTGCGGCCCGAGCAATTCCCGGATCGCCATGCGCTGGAGGATCACATTCGGCATGGCGATGAAGGGGATGTTCTTTTTCCACATCCATAAAAACAGCCACTCGATCCTTCCCACCCAGGGAAAATCATAGACCATCACTTGCGGCGCTCCGATCACCGCAGCCTCCAGGGTCGCCGTGCCGCTTTTTACAATGGCCGCATCACTGGCAAAGAGAACATCCGCCGCACGATCGCTTACGATCTTCACCCACTCGGGAAAATAGCTCCTCACGTTTTCCACGCGATTGTGCGAGGCGGCGACTATGAAGTGCATGCCCCCGTTTTTGCGCAAAATCTCCGCGGTTTCCGCAAGGCGCGGGCTGAGACAGGTGATCTCCGCCATGCGCGACCCGGGCAGGAGCGCGACGAGTTTCTCCCCCGCGCCGATTCCAAACTCACGCCGCAGCGCCTCGCGCTTTTCCTCATCGTAACGGATTTCCAGCATCGGGTGGCCGACCCATTCCGCGTTGCTTCCGGCGGCGATCAGGCGTTGTGCTGACCACTCGAACGGCGTGGCAATGCGGGCCGCAACCTGTGCGATCCCCAAGCCTCCGCGACCGCGGCGGCGCCACGAACCGGGCGGAAAATAGAACAATCCCGGCACACCCGCATTTTTCAGGAATTCCAGCGCGGGACAATTGAACGCCCCCCAGTCGCATAAAACCGCCGCGTCGATTTTGTTTTCGCGCACAAATGCCTTGAGCGAGTACCAGAGTTTTCTGGCCCGTGGATACATACGGATCGACGAATAAATCCCCACACCGCTGAGATCGGTCGTATCTCCGATCCACTTCCCGCCGGGCGATTTTTCAGCTTCACCTCCAAGATGCTCTCCCCCGACCGCATAAAGCGTCCAATCCGGATGCCGCTCGCGCAAGGTTTTCGCGAGCCGGGCGGTATTGATGTCGCCGGAAACGTCGCCTGCCAGCAAAAGAATGGAAGTTTTTGGAGTCGTCGTCACAATAGGAAAAGTTTCTCGGGTGCTTTGGTCGGATTCAGTCAGATAAGTTCAACGCTTGTCCGTTGCAGTCTTTGCCATCGTCGAATGCCTTGCAACCTGCATTTTTCCCCTGCCACACCTTGCCTTGACACGCCTCGCTCTTCTTCAAGACAATCCGGGCTAATCAACCGTTGCCAACCCTTGCCAACCGTCAGCTTTCCCACATCGTTACATCAGTAAATGCTTTTTCAATCGTTCGGTTTTTTCGTTTTTTTCTGGATCGCATTTGCCGTCTATTGGAAGTTGCGCGCCCACGATCACCGCATGGGCTGGCTGCTCGCGGCGAGCATCCTTTTCTACGCACTTTGGAATCCATGGCTGATCACGCTCATCATCTTCACAGCCGGCCTCGATTACATTTGCGCGCTGCGGATCGAGTCGGCGGCAAATGACCGCTCAAAACGCGCATGGCTGCTCCTGAGCCTTGTCGCGAGCCTGTCGCTGCTTTGCTTTTTTAAATACGCGCAGTTTTTCGTAGAGTCCGCCTTCGGCCTCCTCGGGATATTCGGCCTCCACGCCTCCCCTCCCATGTGGCACATGGTCCTCCCGCTCGGCATTTCCTTCTACACGTTCGAGACAATCAGTTACGTCGTCGATGTCTATCGCGGCCGGCTGAAGGCCGAGCGGAATGTGCTCCACTACGCGCTCTACATCATGTTTTTCCCGCACCTCATCGCGGGCCCCATCGTCCGGCCGGAACAATTCCTGCCGCAAATCCGTCGCCCGAAACACTTCGACTGGCTGCGGCTGCAGCTCGGCGCGCAACTTTTCATGCGCGGTCTTTTTAAAAAGACCGTGCTTTCCGACCGGCTTGCCTCCATGGCGGACCCCATCTTCCATGCCCCTGGCGATTTCTCCACGGCGACCCTGTGGCTGGCAGCCATCGGCTACGCCGGGCAAATCTATTGCGACTTCTCCGGCTATACCGACATGGCGATCGGCGCGGCCCACGCCTTCGGCTTCAAGCTCCCGCAGAATTTCAACCGCCCGTACCTCGCCGACAGCGTCGGTGAATTCTGGCGGCGCTGGCACATCACGCTATCCACATGGCTGCGCGATTATTTGTACATCCCCAGCGGGGGAAGCCGCGGCGGAACCTGGCGCACCTATCGCAATCTCATCCTCACCATGGGCATCGCCGGGTTGTGGCATGGGCCGGGCTGGAATTTCATCATCTTCGGCCTCATGCATGGCGTCGCGATGGCCATCGAGCGCATGCTGCCACAATGGGAATGGGCCCGCCTCGCCCCGGTGCGCGTCGTGCGGATCGTGGCGACCTTTTTGTTCTGGTCGATCAGCCTGGTGTTTTTCCGCGCCAAAACCCTGGCCGCCGCGCTCACCACGCTCACCCGCATGTTCCACCCCGCAGTGGGGCAGAGCCCGGCACAGGGCGTCATCGCCATGGCGCTCGTCATCCTCGGCTGCGTCTTCCTCGGGCAGATCGTTGGTGGGCTCACCCTATGGCGGCGCATCGAGACGCGCGTGCCGGCACCCATCATCGGCTTCGCCCTCTGCTGCCTTTTTCTTTTGATCCAGTTGCTAAACCCGGAATATGACAGCCCGTTCATTTACTTCCAATTCTGAACCGCCACGCCACCGCTCACACCGGCGCGCCAGGGTAGCCATGCTCTGGTTCGGAGCGGCGTTGCTTCTTTCGCCGGTCCCCGGCGCCTTGCTCGTGGACCACTGCCCGCTTCGCTTCCGTTTTCCCGAGGCCGCCGCGCTGCAGGAGGCGTGGAACAAAACCGACCCGCGGTCGAGCATCCTGTTCCTCGGCAGTTCGCGCATGGAATCCTTCATGCAAAGCAGCGCGTTCACTGCCGATGCGCAACAGGCCACGGGCGACCACTCCCTCATCGCGTTCAATGCCTCCGTCCCCGCTGCCGATCCCGTGACCTCCGACTTTATCACTTCCAGACTGCTTGCGGATGGCCGGGTGCCTCAGCTCGCCATCGTGGAAATCAGCCCCGATTTCCTGGCGCGCAAAAATCCGTTTTTCTCCGTCACCATCAAGCGTCAATTCACTGCCGGTGACCTGCCGCGCTACCTGCGCGACATCTTTTATTCCGGCCCGAAAGACGTCTCCAGCCTTGCCTCCTCTGTGCTCACGCCTTTTTACCGCCATCGCACGATCCTGCTCGACTGGTTCCTGTCCCATTTCACTTCGGCACCAGTGACTGCGCCGGGCATCGTCACCGTTCCGGCGGAAATCGCGCCTCCTTCAGCAACGTCTTCGACACCCTCCCCTGCGGAGATCGCAAAGAATACCGCGTGGGAAGAGGCGCTAAAGAACGCCGCACAAATCTACGCGCACTCCTTGCGTGATTATAAGCTCGAAGGCGCCACCTCCGCCGCGCTGGAACACACTGTCGCCATGCTCCATGCACACGGTTGCAAAGTCGTGCTCGTGGAACTCCCGCTCACCGCCCCTTTCCGCGCAATGCAACCCCCGCAAATCGAGGCTCAATTTCCTCCTTACCTCCGGCATTTGCAGGAGAAATACGGCTGTTCCTATGTGAATCTGTGGGACCGCGTTCCCGACACCCATTTCATGGACGGCCACCACGGCGACATGGAAGGGAGCCGCGAGTTCAGCGAAATACTCGCGCGGGAAGTCGTTGCACCGGTTTGGGTAAAGCAGTGAAAATTCCCGGCCGTTTTTGAACGGTGAAGCTTTCCCTACCCCCGGTTGTCCTGCAGCCCATCCGCAGTCGCCGGTTGCTTCCCACGGGAAGCGGAAGAGCCTTCGTTTTCCACGAATGCGCCTGCAAAATCCATTACGCACATGGTGCCATAGCGGGCATGCGGGCCACAAGCCACGCCTGCCACGCCGAAATCCCGGCAGAAGATATTCCGGCGATGCCCGCGGTTTCTCACGTTTGCATCCACGATCAGGCTCACCACGATCTGCCTCGGGCTTACCATGCCGTAGGAGATATTCTCGCCAGCCGTCCCGAGCCATTTGCCAAAGCGTTTCATGCGATCCCATGGAGAGCTGTGATCATCCCCATAGTGACCCGTCGCACCTGTCCCGCCCTGGCCGAGCACCTGCGCCATAGCGCCCATCGCCAGCCCGTTTGAAAACGTCAGCGGCGGCAGCGGCTTTGTGTGGTTCAAAAAATTAATGGCCTCACCGTAAGAGGACCCGCCTCCTTGTGATGCAATGATCTGCGCGTATTCCTGGGGGTGCATGCGCGCCATGTTCACCTCCCGCAGCACCGCCTCAGCCTGCCCATCCGCACGGCACACCCCACCCGCGCAGAGCACGAGGAGAAATAGCAGCGTAAGGAACGTTTTCACGCGTGCTATAAAGCAGTTCCGATGCCATCCCGAAAAGGATAAAACTTACTTCCGGCAATTTAGGGAAAATTACGCGGATTTTCCCGCCCCCATCACCCTGTAGGCTGGAGATTTGCCTCAATGCAATCGATCACCTCATCCACATCAACAGGCTTGGCGATGAACGGAAATTCGCCCAGCTTTTCGTGGGCCATCGACCTCTCCCTGGGCACGATCCCCGTCACAAAAATGATCGGCGTCCCGTGCAATTGCGGGTGCGAGCGGATGCTCGACGCAATGGTGGTGCCGTCGATATGCGGCATCACGATATCCATCAGGACCAGGTCGGGTTTCAATTCCATGGTGGTCTTCAGCGCCCTGGTGCCATCGTTTTCCACCGACACTACATACCTGCCGGTCCGCTCCAAAAGCTTCTTCAACAGAGCCGCTGCATTCACCTCATCATCCACAATCAGGATTTTTCGCTGCTCCATATTTTAGTGATCGTGTTGAAAACAAAATCCGGTCGTAGCAATCGTCAGCCGCGCCTTCCTGGATGCCTGGGATCGCCGTTACTTTATTGACAGTTTCGCGGCAATTCGTTTCACTGTTATACAGTGTCACCGCTCCAAGCAACCCATCCGGTTAAAAAAGGCGTCGGCTCATTTGGCAAAACCATTTCCGCCACTGACCTCAGCCGGTTGAATCTCCGCTGGTATTACAACTGGACCCCGTTCCCCAAGAAAACCTCCGTGCTCGACCTGGAGTTTGTCCCCATGTTCTGGTGGGGAGGCGACGTGAACCCGAAAAACCTCGCAGCCGTGTACAACAGCGGCGCAGACAACCTGCTCGGCTTCAACGAGCCCGACCTCGGCGGCCAGTCAAACATGACGGTCGATGATTGCATCGCCCTCTGGCCCCAGCTCATGGAACTCCCGCAGCGGCTGGGAAGCCCCGCCCCGGCCAGCCCACCGTGGCTCGAACGGTTCATGGCCGAGGCAAATAAGCGCGACCTCCGGATCGACTTCATCTGCCTCCACAGCTATCCCGATTTCACAGATCCCCAGGCGATCGAGAATCTCGAGATCATGCTCAGGGGCGTCCACGAAAAATACAAACTCCCCATCTGGATCACGGAATGCGGCACCGCCGACGTGAAGGCCTGGTATCTGCCGCAAATCGGCCAGCCCACCGCCGAAAAAGCGCAGCTCTTCCTGAAACGCTATGTCAACCTCATGGCCCGGCTCCCGTTTGTGGAACGCTATGCATGGTTCGCCGACCAGGTGGACAAGGAATACGCCCACGGCTCCCTCTTCGAGATGGAGAGCAACACGCTGACACCGATGGGCGCAATCTACCGCGACGCTCCCTAGAGAGTGTTCTCAGCCCCAACGGGGTGTAATGTGATAGCCTGGGGTGAAGCCCCAGGAATAACGTTCCTGAAATTCTTCCAGCCCTGTAAGGGCGACACAATCCTCCCTTGAAATAGCACAATACCAACACGCAGCAATCGCTCATCGGAGGATTACTACCCGCAATTTTTCCATCACCGGAATTCTGGCCAACCCTGTGCGTGGTGAACGATGAAGACTATTCCACGGCCATGAATCTTCTCCGCGATTTCAAGGACCCAGGAAAAGAAGTGACGCCCGAATGGACCTGCACACAATGCAAAGAAACGGTCCCCGGCCATTTCGCAGTCTGTTGGAACTGCGGCAACGCACTGAATCAATAATGCCGGTTTGTAGCGGATTACACCCGATTCCCGTTTGACGCCGCCCGCCGTGGCGCGATAACCTTTTTGCGTTCGACTCCTCCAATTCATCCCCCGGCCAACCCATCATGTTGAGTATTTTCGCTCTGTTGCACGCCCTGAAATACGCCGACTTCAGCGGAATTATTGGAATCATACTCGCGTGCGTTTTATTTACGGTCACCTATTCCAAGCTCAAGACCGCCCGTTTGGCATTGCGGTTTCAATGGCTTTTGCTTTTTGCCGTTCTATCAATTCCAACGATTTTGTATGTGGCTTATTACTCTCACAAGCTGCCCGAAACGGAGGCATTCTATGAATTCCGCTCGTGGCGCGGCACGGAGCTTCTCGTTGCATTCACAGGCGGGCTTGCCGGGGTTGTCACAACATTTTTGCACAGGACTCTTCTCCCGATTCCACTGGCTTGCCTGGTGGTTGTGGCGTTGATCCCGTTTGCCAAGCCCCTCTTCGGACCGATTCCGGATTCTGATTTCCAGGACCGATGGAATGGTCCGGTATGCCTGCAAAGCACCGCCTCGACATGTGGCCCGGCGAGTCTCGCAACAATCATGACTCGCCTTGGAATCAAGGTGACGGAACTGGAAATCGCGCGGGCCGCTTACAGCTACGAGGGAGGTACCGAGGCCTGGTATCTGGCCCGTTATGCGCGAAAACGGGGTCTGAAGGCAGAATTCATTATCCGAAAAGGCTTTTCACCGGATATTTCCCTGCCGGCAATTGCAGGAGTCGGTCTCGGTTCGGTGGGACATTTCATTCCCATCCTCGCTAGGGAGGGGGACTTCTATATCACCGGCGATCCAGGCCACGGGGAGTCCCGGTTGACGCGCGAGCAGTTGTTGAAAATATACCGTTTTACAGGCTTCTACATGCCGGTGTCGAAGTAGGTATCCGGCTTGTGAGCAGAAGACTTCCATCACCAAATCGGCGCAATTTACAATGAAGAAGCCCACTCCTCTCTTCACCCGGTTGCTGTTCCTCGTGGTCGCGGCAATTCTGATACCCCTACTCGCCCTGCTTTGGTTTTTCCCCGCAGGATCACACCCCGCGACCCTCGATGTCACCTTCAAGCTCACCGACCTTGATTACCACCCTCTCCCGCATGTGCCTGTGCGGGTCGTCTTCGGATCCGATCCGGATTGGCGGAGTCCGGACGCCGGGTATCGGCTCGAGACCGACGACAACGGGCAGGCCAGATTCACCGCCCGCGTCATGATCGACAAGCGCCGCCGCAAGGGAAATTTCAGCTTCCTCGGAAATCTGTTCAGCTTGGGAGAACTTACGGATCACCTCATGGCCGGGGCCGAACTCGGATACGCAAACCATCACTGGCTGTACAACGTGGATATGGATCACTTCGCCAACGGCGACGTGTTGCAGGACGACTTTTCCGTCTATACGCCGGATATCTCGCGCCGGTTCAGCGACAAGGCAAAAGAAACCGAAAACGGGTGGGCAATGAAAGACTTCGGGGGGATGATGCTCAGCGGCCCCGGTTACGAGCCATGGGATTTCAGGCTGGATGTTGACCCCAATGATTCCACCAAATGGACGCTGCAATTCGCCTTCAAAAAATCCCCGGAACCCGTCCAGTGCTGAGCCATTTCTAGGAAATGTCATTTCTCTTTCCGGCAGATAGAGGAGCTCAAACAGTAATTTTACAGATATTCTGCGATTGTTAATTACAAATAATTAACAATTACTTGACGCAATTCGGCAAATTTGCTAATTTTATGGGAAATGAAGAAACTGTATTCCATGCCCCTCTCCGGTTCCCAAAACTCGTTCAAGGCGCGCTGGCGTAAAAACGATGACCTCCCCTCTTTTACTTCCTAACCCGACTCTTGGAGATTCGACTCAGGGAGAAGTCGAGGGGCAAGGGCGGCAATCCTAAATCTTATTTCCTAAATATTTCCGACTTTATCCGGCTCAATCCGGGTGAATCCGACCAAATCCGGGTAAAAAAAACTCCAAAACCATGAACTCAAACCTCTTCTATTCAAAATTGGATGTTGGAAGTTGAGCGTTGGACGTTCGCTCCCTTATCCCACTCAATCCCGGTTTATCCCACTTTATCCCACTCAAAATTACTACGCGATCCTGTTCATCCTGCCCTTTAAAATGAGAAGAGTTGCGGCACACGCCGCGCGCCGTTACAACCACACCAATGTTACAAGCCTCACCATCGCTCCTTTCCGCCAATGAAATCGTCCTTGCTTACGGACACCAGCATCTGCTCAACGGCGTGACGCTCGCGGTCGCCCCGCGCGAGAAGGTCGGCCTGGTCGGGCGCAACGGTTGCGGAAAGACGAGCCTCCTGAAAATCCTCGCGGGCACGAACGAGGCCGATGCCGGTGAAATCTCCCGCCGCCGCGGACTGCGCATCGGATATCTCCCGCAGGAATTCGAGCTCGATGGCACAAAAACCGTCCTGGAAAACATCGAGTCCGGCACGGCGGATCTCATGGAGTGGCTGCGCAAATACGAGGAAGGCGAAGGCACCGAACTCGAGCTTGCCGACATGCTCCACGACATCGAAATGGCCGATGGCTGGAACCTCCAGAGCCGCATCAAGTCCAGCACGACCGCGCTCGACGCGCCGCCATTGGATGCGCTGGTAGGATCGCTCTCCGGCGGTGAAAAACGCCGCGTCGCTCTCTGCCGCGCCCTGGTCGCCCAGCCCGATCTGCTGCTGCTCGACGAACCTACGAACCACCTCGACGCGGAATCGATCCGCTGGCTCGAGGATTTCCTCCAGAAATTTGCGGGCGCGGTGATCTTCGTGACGCACGACCGCTATTTCCTCGATGTCATTGCGACACGCATCATCGAGATTTCCGAGGGGCGCGCGTTTTCGCACCCCGGCAATTACACCGCGTTCCTTGAGTCGAAGGCAATCCGCCGCCAGATCGCCGAACAATCGGAGCGGAGACGCCAGCGATTTTTGCGCGAGGAACTTGAGTGGGTGCGTGCAGGCGTACGCGCGCAACGTTCGAAGTCGCGGAATAGGATCGAATCGTTTTACCAGGTGGAGGGCCTCGAGGCGCCGCCCGAGGAGCGCGAGATGGATCTGCTGATTCCGCCGGCTCCCGAGCTCGGAAACATCGCCGTGAATCTCGTCAATGCCGGGGCAAAAGTCGGCGAGGGCGCGAATGAACGGTGGCTCTTTCGCAATCTCAACTTTTCGCTGAAGCCGGGACAATGCACGGGCGTCGTCGGCCGCAACGGCGTGGGCAAGACAACGCTGCTGCGCCTCTGCCTCGGCGAACGCGAGCCGGACGAGGGCACGGTGACGATCGGCAAGCGCGTGAAGTTCAATTACATCGACCAGTCGCGCATGCATCTCGACCTCGACAAGACGGTGCTCTACGAAATCTCAGGCAACAACGAGACCGTTTTCTTCGGGGAGACGGCGATGAGCGCGCGGGCTTATCTGCGGCGGTTTCTCTTCACCGACGAGCGGGTGAAGGAGCCGGTGAAGAATCTATCCGGCGGCGAACGCGCGCGGCTTCTGCTCGCGAAAGTGCTGCGACGTGGCGGCAATTTGATCGTGCTCGACGAGCCGACGAACGACCTCGATCTCGCAAGCCTGCGCATGCTGGAGGAAGGGATCGCGGGGTTCGATGGCAGCGTGCTGGTGGTGAGCCATGACCGTTATTTTCTCGACCGGGTCTGCGACCAGATCGTGGCGTTTGAGGATGGCGAGATATTCGTACAGCCTGGCAATTACTCCTACTACCTCGAGAAACGGAAGGCGCGCCAGCAGCAGGAAAAAAGCTGGGCAAATGTGGCGGCGACCCCGGGTAAGGAATCGGAAACCCAGAAGGGAGCCAAGGTGCGCAAGCTGAGTTTCAAGGAGCAGAAGGAACTCGCGTCGATGGAGGCGACACTGCTCGTGGTGGAGACGCGGGTGGAGGAGTTGAATACTTTGTTAAACAACCCGGAGTTTTTTGTCACGCGGGCGAAGGAGGCGCCGGGGTTGATCGCCGAGCTGGAGGAAAAGAAGATCAAGGTCGCGAAACTCTATGCGCGGTGGGAGGAACTGGATGCCATCGACCAGGCTGGCCGGTAATGGCAGGGATGCGGGATAGCTGACGGTTGGTAAGGGTTGGCAAGGGTTGATTAGCCCTGCCAAAACGGATGTTTTTAAATGAATGTGTTTGATTGCTTTTGGGCGCGGTTTTCTTTGTAATTTTGCGGCCCGACCCTGTTTCGTGACACAAAATGAGTGGACTTGGCCATAGTTTATTTTCCGAAATCTCCCCGAAGTTCTTCGGCGTCCTCACCGGGCCGAATGCGCGGGTGTACCTCGACGTCGTGGACTGGATCGAGCGGGAAATGCCCGCGCGCGGGGATGCCATGGAGCGCGGCGAGATGCTGGAAATCATCGACCGCGTGCTGGCTTCCGGCGCGGTGCTGCAGGCCGATGCCGAGGAGGAGGTCCACGAGGCGGAGGCGGACCATCCAGCGAGCCGCATCCTTCGCCGGCTGATCACGGCGGGCTGGATTTCGGAGGAAAAGCGGTCGGACTACCGGCATATCGTCACCCTGGAGGCCGCTGCGCAGATATTACTGGAAGCCATGCGCAAAATCCTGAGCGACAATGTTGCCGCGTTTACCGGAAGCCTCCGGCTTGTGTGCGACCGGCTGGAGTTGTTGCGGTATCCGCATTCCCGCATGGAGTTGCCCTGGGAGGAATTGAAGAGCTGCCTCACCGAGGTGCGCTCCGGGTTGCGGGAATTGCTGAAAATCCGCAAGCAGGTGGAACGCTACGCCCAGCGCCAGTTGAAGACCGTCACCATCGCGGAGGCGCTCGACATTATTTACAACGAATTTTCCACGCTCATCACGCAGCAATGCTATCGCGAGTTGATCCACGCCCGGCTGCCCGAGCGGCTGCGGCAGGCGATGGAGGGACTCACGAATCTGGAGCAGGATGACCTCGCCCTCCAGAAATTACGTGACGATTTCATCCGCACCGCGCCGGATGCGACCGGCGCCATGCACGAGATCCTGCGGACAATCGAGGAGCTGTCGCTCGCCCTGGGGGATGTCGAGCCGACTGCGGACCGCGTCGATACCAGCACCGCCGATTTTGCGCGGCGCTCGCGGTCACGCATCCGCTACATCCAGGATGTGGGTTCGGCGCGCAGGCAGCAGATCAAGACGATCTTCGACTACGTGCGGGAACACCTTGCCCATGTGCGCCTCGGCGACCTGGAGGACAAATTCTCGCTGCCACCCATCAGGCTCGCGGAAGTCGGACTCGTCGGCAACAGCTCGCTGGCAAAAAGCCGCAAGCCCACGGACGCAGCGGCCCGGCGCCAGGTGGCTTTGCCCTTGAGCGAGGAGGAGAAAGAGGAAAGCCTGCGCGAAATGGAAAAGAACATGCGCAACGCGCTGCGCCTCGACCGGGCAAACCGGTTCGTGGACCGTCTGGAACTGAAGCGCGGCGAGAGCATCACCTCGGACCAGATGACGATCTTCGCGGAGGATGACATCCTTGATGTGATCTCGTGCCTTGTCTTTGCTCCGGCGGGCGGCGCGAATTACCGGCTCTCCACCCTGCGGCAAATGCACCCGGAGGAACCTGTGGTGATGGATGCCAAGGGGGAATTTGAAATCGAACGGTTCACCGTGGAGAAAAAATGAGCGACGAACTTGCATCTTTGCCACTAGCAGCGGGACTGCTGCCGGAGCTGTCGGATTCCGACCGCGAGAATCTCCAGGCCGCCGTGAGCGAACTTTTCAACCGTCAGGCAATCATCCGCGACCTCCCGGGGGAGCGCGAACTCTACGAATGGGCGCGGCTGCATTTCAACTGGGTGAAGGAAATCTGCCTGCTGACCGGGTTCGACGTGATCCTGAACGAGGACGAGCAATTGATCCATGCGCTGCCGAAGGAGCGCGCCACGCTGCGCAAGCTGCGGGTCGAGTGGACGCTGGTGTTGCTCGGCCTTTGGTACGATTACGACGTGCAACTCCGCTCGGAAGGCGCACCTGTCATCTTTACGGTCGAGACATTTAACGAGTCGCTCCGGGACAAGCTGGGCGACCGCCAGCCGGCGCTGACTTCGCTCAAGGAAATCCTGTCGTTCTTCGCCTCGCGGAAACTGGTGCGCATGGAATACGACGACGAGTTTCACCGTTCCCGGATCGAGGTGCTGCCGACCATCCGGTTCGTATTGCCCTTCGGCGAACTGGAGAAAGTATCGATCATGCTGGATGACCTCATGGCAACCGGCACCGCATCCGAGAGCCCACAGGAGGAATCGCACTGATGGCCAGCCGCTGCATCCGCCTCACGCGCATCCATGCCATCCAGTGGTTTGGGTATTGCGACACATTCGACATCCACGGGAACCTCTTGATTGCGGGCCGCACCGGAGCGGGAAAATCGGTGCTCATGGACCTGATCCAGCTCGTGCTGATCGGCGACCAGCGGTCGAAATACAACGCCGCCTCGGACGGGCGCGGACACACCTCGGGCCGCGACAAGAAAAGCTACTGCCTGTGCGACACGCAGGAGGACATCAACGGCGTGCCGCAGTATGCGCGGGATGGCGGCATCACCTACATCGCGCTGGAATTCACCTGGCCCGACGGGGAGCAGGTCGAGACATGGGGCATGCGGGTCGATTATCCCAACACCGAGACCCAGACGCCCGAGGAGGAATTTTTCAGGATTTCCGAAAGGCTGGAACGCGCGGATTTCGTCACGCCCGAGGGATACGCGCTCGATCTCGACGGCTTCCGCATCCTAGTCCGGAAAAAAGACGGCGAAACGTTCCGCAATGTCACCGAATACCGGAAGCGCCTCTCCGAGCACCTGAATTTCCACCGCGACACGATCGATTTTCTCATGCCATCGGCGATGTCGTTCGCGTTCCTGCCGAAGTTCGACGAGTTCTGCCGCCGGTACATCCTGCAGGCCGAGGATATCAAGATCGAGCCGGTGCAGCAGAGTTACCGGAGCTACCTGCGCATCCGCGAGGAACTGGAAAAACTGCGCGACAAGGCGCAGCGGCTCGAGGAGACGATCGCCGCGAGGAAGGAATGGGAGGACGCGCGCAAGGATGCCGACGCGTGCCGGTTCCTCGAGGCGGAGTTCCAACGCGCAGCCGTGCGCGAGGAAGTCGCCACGCTTGAGAAGAAGCTGGCGGAACTCAACCGGCGCCAGGAGCAGCAGCAGAAGGATTACGAAGAAGTCTGCCAGTCGCTCACCACAAAATCGCAGGACCTGGAATCGCTGAAAAATCTTTTCAGGGACGAGGGCGGGGCGCTCCTGCTGGAACTCCAGGAGCAGATCCGCACCAAGGCCAGCCAGATCAGGCAACTCGAGCAAATCGGGAAAACCGTGGAGGAAGAGAAGAAGCGCCGCGTGCGCGTGACTGGCGAGTTTGCAAAGAAAGCGGCTGAGTTTCTTGCGGAACGCAATGCCGGATCGCCCGCGGAGTTGCTGCTGGCCATCAAGTCCCTAGAGGAGGGCCGCACTGCGGACATGCGCGCCGCACTGCGCCAGACCGCGCAGGCTGTGAAAGCTGTCGTCGCCCGGGTGAGGACGTCGATCCAGAACGAGAGCGAAAAATTTGCACAGACTAAAGGCGAGCTTGAGGCGCTGCAATCGCAGATCAAGAATCTCGACCGCAACCGGGTGATCCCCTCGCCGCTGCTGGACGAACTCAACCGGCAACTGCCAAGGAAGGGACGCGAAAATACGGCGCGGCAGCTTCGCGAGCTGTGCGAGGTGACGGACGAGGAATGGCGTCCCGCGCTGGAGCTGGCTTTCACCCGCAAATTCGCAGTGGTGACGAGCGCGGATGATTACCCGGCGGCGATGCGCATCTACAAGGATTTCCAGCAGGACAGCCAGCATGAGTCGCTGGTCGATCCGGACCGCGCGCTGTCGAAAAAACCGAAGGTGCTCGAGCATTCGCTCGCGGAAAAAATAGAATCGAAGCATCCGGTCGCCCGCGCTGTGCTGGATGAGTTGTTCGGTGGCGTCATTTGCGTGACCGCGCTCGACGACCTGCGGAAACATCCCGACGCAATCATGCCCGACGGGTTCCGGCAGCGGGGGATGTTTGCCGAGCGTCCGCGCCGGTACGACGGGTTTCCATGCATCGGCGCGAAGGGGATCGAGCGGCTCAAGGCGATGCTCGGCGCGAAGGCGGATGAATGCTCGGCCACGATCCGGCGCATCGAACCGCTGCTGGCGAGGGCGGAACAAATCCAGCGGATGGTTTCCGAGCAAAAGCTGGACTCCGAGGACATCGAGGGGGACATCAATTCCGCATCGCGCCTGACGGAACTGGAAAAGGAGCGGGATACGCTGATCGCCCGGAACTCTGCGGCTTCCACGCCGGAGATGGAGAAACGGATCGAGGCGATCACCGCACTGACCAACCTCGTGAGGTCGCTGGACGAGCGCCGTCTTGAGTTGCACGGGAAGCTTCAATCCACGGAAAAGAACGATATCTCGGAACGTCTGGACGATGCGAAGCGAAGCCTCGACCGCGCGGAAAAAGCGTACCAGGAGACGATGACGAGCGTGGCAGCCGCGATCGACGTGGCACGGTGCGATGCGTTGCGCGCCGAACTGACCGCGCAATACCCCACGGACGAATCGCGTGCGACGAAAGCGGGCCAGCGTTACCGGGAATTTGAAATCCGGCTGCCTGAAATCAAAAGCCGTCTGGATTTGCTGAGGAAAGGGCTTGTCGATCAGCATGTGGACCTGCTTGCCGAGCCGGATTTCGATCCTAATACGGAATGGAATCCGTCTTACCGCAAACTCCTGGAACGCATCAAGGTGGAGGACATGCCGATGAGGCAGAAGCAGGCACTCGACGAGGAGCAGCGGTGGCAGGAATTGTTCAAGACCACGGTGGCTGCACGTCTCTCGCAATCGCTGGGGAAGGTGCGGGACACAATCCGCGACCTGAATTTCCAGCTCAAGAATCCGATCGGCGACAGCCTGTACCACATCCGCGTGGATGAAAGTCCGTCGCGTGAATTCCAAGAATACCGGCGGGTGCTGGAGGCGTGCTCAGTCACGCAGGAGGGGGACAGCATTTTTGCCTCGCTGGAAACCGAGGCGCGGGCGGGGGTGGAAAAAGTTTTCAAGGCGCTGGTGGATGAGCCCGAGGGGAAACTGGCGCAGGCGTTTCTCGATTACCGGAGTTACTACCGGTACGACATGGACGTGAGCGATCCGAAGCGGCCGGAGCTCCCGGCGAAAAGCCTGAACCGGCATGCGGATAAATTCAGCGGCGGGGAGAAGCAGACGCCTTTCTATATCTCGATCCTGGCGTGTTACCTGCGGGCTTACAAACGGCACCTGCCGCAGCGCTATACGGAGCCTTCCATCGGCCTCGTGCCGATTGATGAGGCGTTTTCGAAGATGTCGGGCGAGCGCATCACGGACGCAATCCGGGCGCTGCGCGACACGGATCTGCAGGGCATCCTTTCGATGTCGAGCGGCAACTGGCCTTATGCGATCGGCGAATGCGACCAGGTGCTGGCGGTGCATCAGCGCGATACTTTTGAGAACGGGCGGAAATCGATCCGGAACATCGGCGCACTGCTGGACCGGAAGGAGGCATTGAAACGCTCGGAGGAGTGGGGATGAGCCCGGTGACCGACGTGATCGCGCGGCGCTATCTGGCGAGCCGGGCGGGACGCACGGGTGCAGGCAGGCAGGACTTGATTTTTCCATTCAACGATCTGCTCCGCGATGCGGAGAGTCTCCAGGGGTCGGCGCGCCACGAGGCGATCGGGCAACTGGAGAGGCTGGAGAAGGAGGAGTTGCTCGTGATCGAGCGTCATGCGCGGGACCGCTCTGCGATTCTCAAAGTGCGGCTGCCGGTTGGCAAAGGAGAGGCTTTCATCGAGCGGATCGGGCGGCAGGGACCGGAAAGCCAGCGGCGCGGGTTTGCGGAGATGATGGGCGCGGAGTATGCGCAGGCTGCGGTGCCGGAGGAATATCGCGAGGATTGGCTGCGGTATTGCAGGCAGACTGCGGAAGCGGCGGCGCGGGGCGTTTCCATAGCGCCGCTGGACAGCGCCAATGTGGACGCGAGCCGGGAGTTGCTCGATGTCTCGGTGAAACTGCTGAACTGGAAGGGGGAATCGTATCTGCGGTTTGCGAGTTGCGTGGTGTGCGGCGACTCGAAGCGGCTCGGCAATTTGAAGAGCGGTATCGACCGGCTGCTGGAGCAGATCACGCAGGGGCGCGTGCGGTCGCTGGGCGACCTGGGAATCACCGAGACGGGCGGCGGATGCTGGTTGCACGGGCCGGGGACATTGATCACGCAGCGGGGGCAGGTGGATCTCGGGGCGCTGAATCTGCCGGGGCATTTTTCGAAGTCGGACCTTGCCGCGGGGCGGATCGAGTCGGACGCGCAACGCTGGATCACCGTGGAGAATGAGACGATGCTGCTGGAGCTTGCGAAGCTGCACAGCGGCGTGATGCTGATGAGCAGCGGGTTCCGGGGTGGCGTGGCGAACTCGGCTGTGGTGGGTCTTTTGCAATCGGCTCCGGACTCGGCTGAGTTGTGGCACTTTGGGGATTCGGACCCGAAGGGGTTTGATATCCTGCGCGATTTGCGGGAGCGGACGGGGAGGCGCATTCGTTCGTTGCACATGGTTTTCCGGCCGGCGGGTGATTCGCCGGCGCTTTCGGCGGAGGATCGCAGGATCATCCAGCGGTTGATGGTGTCGGAGGCGATGACTGTGGAGGAGAAGGCGGAGATCGGGGTGATGCTTGAGGCTGGCGTGAAGGGGTTGTATGAGCAGGAGAGCCTGGGACGGCCGGGGGCGGCTTGGATGTTTTACCAAGTGTAACATTGTTATGATCGTTGGGACTGGGACATGACAGAGCATGTCCCTCCACGCGGCTGTTGTTTGAATGGAAAATCGTGGATTGCAGAGGGCGCAGCGAGGTTCGGAGAATGAGGCGGAGTTAGGTGTTAGATTCTGGTGCATGTCATGCCTTCTCTACATGAATGTGACGAGCATTCAGCGGGCACAACCCCGGTGGAGTTGGTGTGTTTTTCTTGTGGTTACCCAGGGTAGCCGCGTTGCGGCAACCCTGAGATGGAGGGCGGAACACCGTTGGTGTTCGGGGACATTTCTGTGTAGATGGTTGGGAGTTACCTATCATATCCGATTATAAACAAATATATTTTGGCGACCGAGAAACGTAATAATGAAGATAAGAAGAACGTGCCGTTTCCCTCTGTGTTTTACTTGCGATAGCTTATTTGATGCCACTTTGTTTGTGGCAGGAGTGTTATTCCGAGTTCGATTGACTTGGAGTTACCGTATTAGTTATTCTAGCCACAGTTCTTTATAGCTTAATGGCCCGGCCTGGCGCCGGGTCAGCGGGGGAACCAAATATTCCGCAAGTGCGGATCGGGGCTTATGGCGCCTGCGGCGTCAGGAACACTTGGTAGTTCCAGCCCGACAGCTAACCTCGTCAGCATTACCGGGTATAAGGGCTGTCCTGAAAAGGCTGCACCTGACTCGCAATAAAACAAAAGCTCCAGCTCACGCAGGGGCCGGAGGAAGATAGTTAGGAAGAGGCAGTGTTATGAAACTTCTCACGAAGTTTGCTATGTTAGGTGTGTTGTGCGCCCTGATATGGGGCGCGGAAACTTACTGGGTGAATGTGATGCAGTCGGATATCTCCAGGGAACTGGCGATCCGGCAACTGAATGGAGGCAACGGCGCGTTTGACAGGTTGCGCGCGTTTGAATCCACAAAAGACATCATCCATACGGCTTGCACGGTCGCGATGATCGTGGGGGCGTGCGTCGTATTCTCCACGCCACCGTCGAGGAGCCGGCATCTCACGATGTGGCCGATGCTCATCCTCATGATGAGCCTCACCGGCTGTGTGCGGCAGTTTGACAAGCCGGAGTATGCTCTGATCGATACTTCCGAGACGGGATTCCTGATCCCGCTGGAAGGCAACAGTGGCGAACAGGCGAAATTTGAGTCAGAAGAATACTTGAAGGCCAACAAGGCGCCGTCGAAACGCGTGCAGATCACGCACCGGTGGTCGCAGGAGGGCCGTTTCCCGACGGATGGGCAATGGATACCCAACGTGCGCCTGATCAAGGTGGACCGCTCGCCGGTGACGCGCGAGTGGACTGCGGACTCGACGACAGGCACATCGAACAAAAACCAGGCGATCTGGATCGAGAGCGCGGACAGCGTGGGGTTCAGCATGGGCTTTACCTGCACGGCTTACATCCCCGAGGAATCGGCTGCGAAGTTCCTCTACTGGTACCCGAGTGGGTCGCTTGCGCAGGTGATGGACACGGAGATCCGGGGCCGAATCCAGCAGGCGGCGTCGGAAGTTGCCGCGAAATATCCGCTCGATTCGTTGCGGGAAAAGAAACAGGAAATCTGCGATGCGGTGCGCAGCAATGTGACCGATTTCTTCCTCGCGCGCGGCGTGGTGGTGACCACGATCGGCATGTTTGGCGGCATGACGTACGAGAACCAGGAGATCCAGAAATCGATCGATGCCACGGTGATCGCGCAACAATTGAAAGTGGTGAACCAGGCAAAATTCGAGGCGCAGCAGAAGGACAATGAGCGCGTGGAACTGGAAGCCAACGCGACGGCCGAGAAGGCGCGGCGCATTGCCTCGGGTGAGGCCGATGCGAAGAAGACCATCGCGCTTGCGGAAGCGCAGGCGATCCGCGAGATCAACAAGGCGCTGAGCGAAGGTCAGCAGAATCCGCTGCTCTACCAGTTCAAAACGCTGGATGTGGAGAAGGCGCGGGTGGAAAAATGGAATGGTGCGTATCCGAACTACTACATCAGCTCCGGTGGCGGGAATGGCGCCGCGGCCATGCTGCTGCAAGTGCCGCCTCCATCCGTGAAGTAACGGGTACAGCGACTATGTCCTCGAAACGGAAGGCGCCGGGATGGGCCTTCCGTTTTTGTTCAATCAGATGCTTTTAAGAATTTAACCGCAAAGAGCGCGAAGGACGCAAAGGGGGGAGGAGGGAACTTCCAACTTCCAATTGCCGCCCACGCTCTTTTAAAAAAAACGCCGACTGCTGCATATCATTATTTCAAACTATCGCGGGATCAGGTAGTCTGGATTCTGATTCTGGATATTTTGAAACATGGACTACGATATTTGCGATCCTTCCATCCGTTGCCGGGCCGACAAGGTCGGTGCGACGGTATTTGTCATCGAGCGGGGCTCAGGAAGGGCGTGCCGGGTGCTGGCTTACAATGAGCGCGATGCGGAGCGGCTGGCGCGCGAACATTTAGCGGATGAAAAGCCTGCCGATGAGGGGCCGTCGTTGTTTGATTTTTAAAACGACGCGATGTTTTTGAAACCGGAGACCGGCAGGCGAACCATGTTTAATTTTTGTGGTCGCGTGCGGGGTGGAGCGGAGTTACTTTCGGTCCAGCACAGAAAAATCCAACCGAGGCAAACCCCATGACTGGCAATCCAACTCTGAATCAAAACACTTTCACCGATGTAAGAGGGGCGACGGGGCAGGAGGCGATGACGGTGCAGGGGACGGTGAACAAGGCCTCGATCCTGCTGATCCTGGTGACGCTGGCGGCTTCCTACACATGGCACATGATGGCGACGGGGGATACGCAGAATGCGTCAATGTGGATAACCGGGGGAGCGATCGCTGGTTTTGTTTTTGCGATGATCACGATCTTCAAGAAAGACTGGTCGGCGGTGACTGCGCCGATTTATGCGATTTGCGAGGGGCTTTTCATCGGGGCGTTGTCCGCGATGTTTGAGAAGATGTATCCCGGGATCGTGCTGCGGGCGGTGATGCTGACATTTGGCACGCTGGCGGCGCTGCTGTTTGCCTACAAGACACGGCTGATCGTGGCCTCGGATAATTTCAAGCGCGGGATCGTGGCGGCGACGGGCGGGATATTCCTGCTCTACATGGCGACGTGGATCCTGAGTTTTTTCCATGTGAATGTGTCGTTCCTGTACGGGAACAGCATGCTGAGCATCGGGATCAGCCTTTTCGTGGTGGTGATCGCGGCGCTGAACCTGGTGCTGGACTTTGATTTCATCGAGCAAGGGGCGAGGGCGGGCGCGCCAAAATACATGGAGTGGTATGGGGCGTTTGGCCTGCTGGTGACGCTGGTGTGGCTCTACCTGGAGATCCTGCGCCTGCTGTCGAAGCTGAACCGGCGGGATTGAGGATTCGACGCCCATAGGGCGTAGGCACGCTACTTTTTCAAGCCGGGCATTCCCCGGGTGACATCGGCGATGAGGGGCTCACGTTGCAATGCGAGGGCATCCTGCTCAAGCCGCGCGGCAGTGACATTCCCCGGGGGATAGAACCGGAAGGTGAACGATTGTTCGCCCTGGTCGCTGAAGGCCAGGCGCTTCTCCATGATCTTCGGGTACGGCTCGTGGTGCGCCATGATTGCGGAGCGCAGGAGCGTCAACCGAATTTCGCGCTGCGTGCCGCCGAGTGAAAATGTGTCGGGTAAGACGACGCCGGCCTTGCGGCCATCGCCGAGCGTGAGGAGCGTGCGATCCCGGACGGGGCGCTCCCGGCCATCGCTCTCGCGCAGCAAGCCGCCGCCGGAGACGCCGTCTTCGCGGTGGAGGATGGTGTCGCCGGGCTGCCAGTTGAGCCTGAGCACGCGGTGCGCCTCGAGCCAGGTGACGCGCAGGCGCAGCTCCAGGAATGGTTCACCGGAGTAGCGGCGCCATTCGGCAAACAGTGGGCTGGCGCCGATCTTTCCTTTCACCAGCCATGCGTGGCGCAAGGGGCCGGCCTCGATCATTTCGGGGCGGTTCCATTTTGGCTCCGCGACCACTTTTCCATCGTAGGAATGCACGCCGTGCGACCATGTGTCGCTTTTGTCGGCGATCAATTGCAGCGCGGGAACTTCCCAATCCAGATCGGCGGCGATTATTCGCAGGGCTTTTCCTTTTGATTGCAGCGAGAAGGCGGCGGTATCCCGCAGTGCCGGAGCTTTCTTTTTGCGCACGCAGATTCGCAGGATACGCAGTTCGTTCTTTTTGACTTTGACCTTGAAAAGCAGGGCGGGGATGCGCCATTCCACGACCGCCTTGTGCTGGATGCGCTGATGAGGAATCTCGCGGTTTTTTTCATCGAGCAGGCAAAAGTCGGTTCCCCACGGCAGGCCTTCCATCCAGGGCTCGTGCTCGAGCCAGCCGTCGAAATCGGCGCCGCTGAAATTGCCGATGACGAGGCGCTGACGGATGTCGGGCACGAGCTTCGGCGCACGGCGGCGGAGGGCAAGCTGGAGGACTTCGTCGCCGACGGCGCGGGCCATGCCGAGTTGCGCATCGGCCTGCACGTAGGAAGCGGGCAGGCATGTGCCGCCGAGCGTGTCGTGGAAATGATTAAAGCAGGTCCATTTCCACGCCTTCTCGATTTCGGGCGCGGAGGCTTTTGCGAGGGAAGGATCGTGGCGCAGCGCTTCCTCCGCCTGGGCGAGCAGATTCTCGGCGGAGCGCACGCCGGTCTTGATGGAACGATGGACGCTATAGCAACCGACGGCGTGCATCTGGAGCTCGCCGGTGACGAGCGGCAGTTTGTTTTTTTCACGGGCCACCGCCTTGAAAAAACGGGAGGGGGATGAGAACTCGATGCGCGCGCCGGGGATGATGTCGCGGTTTGCACGGAGCCATGCGATCATTTCCTCCGTGGGGCCGCCGCCGTGATCGCCGACGCCTGCGAAACACATGGTGTGATTTATTCCCGGAGGCAATCCGGTAAGGCTCTTCTCAAGCAGGTCGGGCTTGAAGCCGGTTTTCAGGTTGTCGCCATTGTAGGCACCGGCGATGCGGAAGGTGACGATCTCGTTTCCGCCCGGGGCGGTGCGCCAGCGGAAGAGGCGCGCGGGCAATTCCATTTCGTGCTCCTGGGGACGCATCATTATGTAGTGCTTCTGCCCTGCGGCGGCGATCAATTGCGGGAGGTAGGCGGTGTGGCCGAAGGTGTCCACGTTGTAGGCGGTGGCGGGGAAAATTCCGAAGCGGCTTTTGAAGTAAGCGCGGCCGAGCTCGATCTGCTTTTGCAATCCCTGGTAGCCGGGGAGGTTGCAGTCGGGCTGCACGTACCAGCCGCCGACAATTTCCCAGCGGCCGGCCTTGATGTGGCGGGCGATGCGCTGGAAGAGAGCGGGGTCGATGCGCTCGACCTGCTCGTACACCCAGGCTTCGCCGCGGGTGAAGGTGAGGTCGGGGTGACGGTCGAGCATGTTGCACATGCTGTCGCAGGTGTTGAGGATTTCATCCAGGCCCGATGACCAGTGCCAGAGCCAGACGGGATCGATGTGGGCGTTGAAAATGATGTGGATGGTCTTGAGGCTCATGGGATACGCAATAGCAGAGGGTTGGCAAGGGTTGATTAGCCCTGGCAAATGAATGATTTATGAGGTGAGCGGGGGGTCGGCGTCGCCGGGGTTGCCCCAGGTGGATTCGGTGGCGTGGCTGGTGGTGGTTCGCACCAAGCCGGGGAGGACGGCGATGTATTTGCCCTGCTTGACGATGGACTGGGGACTCCATTGGGAGATCCACCAATCCTCGTCGGCGCCGCGATGCGGGGCGCCGGGGCGGTGGCGGGGGGCCTGGTAGTATGCGGTGGGGATGGGGAGCATTTTTTCCCAGTAGTGGCGGTGGGCGTGGAGGTGGATGCCGGGGCTCATGCGTTGCAGGAGGATTTTGGTGCCGTTGATTTCGCGTTCGCCGTAGGTTTTGTGGAGGGGGTTGTGGCGGCCGGTGAGCAAGGGGTATTCGACGGGGTGCTGGACGCGGGCGAGGGCGGTGAGAAGGTCTGGGCGGACTTCGACGTCGTCCTGCAGGTAGCAGATCCACTCGACGCCGGGATCGGCAAGCCAGTAGGAGAGGCCGATGTTGAGGGCGGCTGATAAGCCGCGGTTTGCGGGGAGGTTGAAGAGGCGGGCGCCGAAGTGTGCGGCGAGGCGGGCGTAGGGGGCGGCGTGTTCCGGGGCGGAGCCGTCGTTTACTACCAGGATGGGGGCTTTGAGGAGGGAGATGCTTTGCAGGGAGTGCTCGAGGCGGTCGGGGCGGTTGAAGGTGGTCATGAGGATGACCGTGGTGGGGCGGGAGAACTCGGAGTTGTTCCGGAAGGAGGGGGTGTAGAAAGTGTCGGGATCCCGGATTTTGTCGCGGAAATTTTGGATATGCTCCCTGCCGCGCGGTTCGGTGGGGGCGGGGTGATTGAATGTGTAGATGACGAAGACTTCGTTTCCAAAAAGGGGGACGGCTTCGCGGAGGAGGAGGTCGCAAATTTCCCTGCCGACCTCCTCGATGGCACCTTTGTGGATGACGAGGGCATCGAGCTGGCGGATGTCCACATGGCGGGAGACGCTGTAGGGGTAGGTGCGCGGGTACATCTCGTGAAATTCATTTGGCGCGAGGATGGTGGCGCTTTCGTCGAAATGCGCGGCGAGAAAATCGGCGGCGGATTTCCAGTATTCGTCGTGGTAGGGAAAATTCATTGCGGATCGTGCCGGCAGGTCGCAATGTTTCGCGAACTTCCCAAGCAGTGAAAGTTTGTTAGCCTCAAAAGCGGAGGCAAGAAAGCCTTTTTCCACAGAATGCCAGAATCGAAACCGTCCATAGTTTTTTTGAGTCCTGTGATCCCGGCTTTTTCCGGGAATGGGCTTGCGATGCGGGCGGGGCGGAACCTGCAGGCGCTGGCGGGGGAGTTTACGGTGCATCTGCTGGTGGTGGCGATGTACGGGGGGCAGGAGGGCGAGCCGGAGGAGGAGGTGATTCGCCTTTGTGCAAGCTGGAGACGCATCCTGGCGCCTGTGCCGGCGGCAAAGAAATGGCGCTGGTCGTTGTTCAATTTCCTGAAATGGGGACAGGGGCGGCTGCCTGCGGAGTGGAGCGGCTGGACGGCGCGCAATGAAAAGGAGGCTGCGGCTTATTTTGCCGAGACAAAGTGTGAGCGGCTGTGGGTTTTCCGGTTTTATCTGCTGCCTTGGGCGCGGGCGTGGCTGGATGGCGGCGGGGAGGCCTGGCTGGATATCGATGAGATGGAATCGGGGGCGCGGGAGAGCCAGGCGGGGCTGCTGTCGCTCGCGGGGGAGAAAACCGCGGCTGCGCGGTTGCGCGGGGATGCGGGGCTTTATCGCGGGCTTGAGGAGAGGCATTTGCGGAGGTTTGGGCGGATCGTGACGGCGTCGGAGCTGGAGGCGGAAAGAGTAGCAGCCAAGCTGCAGGAGGAGGCCGTGGTGACCTGGCCGAATGTGGTGGCGATTCCGGATGGGGTTCCGGGGGCGTCGAAGGATTCCGGCGATTCTGTATGGCGGCTGCTTTTTGTGGGGAGTCTGGGCCATTTTCCGAACCGGGAGGCGATTCATTTTGCGGCGCGCGAGGTGTTGCCGCGATTGCAGGCGTTGATTCCGCAGCCGGTGGTGCTGTGCGTGGCGGGCGCGGGGGCAGATGCGCACCGGGAGGCGTTTCGCGGCCTGCCACATGTGGAATGGCTGGGGACGGTGGCTGACCTGGGGCCCACGTATGCGATGGCGGATCTCGTGCTGGTGCCGTTGCGCGCGGGGGGCGGGACGCGGATCAAGATCCTGGAGGCATTTGCGCATGGGAAGCCGGTGGTTTCCACGCATACCGGGGCGGAGGGGTTGCGGGGGCTGGAGCGTGGGCGGGAGTTGCTGCTTGCGGATGACCCGGCGGAGATCGCGGCGGCGTGCGCGGATTTATTTTACGATGCGCAAAAGCGGGAGGCGCTGGCGGCGAATGGACGCGCATGCGTGGCGGAGCGGTACTCCCCGGCGAACCTCGGGGCGCTCGCGGCGGCATTGCGTGGGGAGATGGACGCTACGCGTGCGGGATCACGAGGCCGGGAATGACGAGCAGGGCGTCGGGCAGCGCAGTTTCATTTTGCGCGCTGCTGAACCTGCGCGTCCAATAATCGCGGTGGCCGTAAAGAAAACGGGGGTTCGGCTTGCGGGGGACGATGATTTCGAATCCGTCGCGCTGGAAGCGTTCGCGCACGCCATCGGCCGCCTCCCACCAGCCGCCGAGCAATTGCTGCGACTTTGCGTTTCTCCACTTTTCCATGACGGCGAGAAAATCGGGGCGCACGGTCACGGAATCGTCGAAGGTCGCGATCCACGTATTCTGTTCCCCGGCGAGCCAATGCGTGACGCCAGCCTTAAGGGCATCGTTGGCGCCAGCCGGCTGGAAATCCGCGCGGTATTTTCCGCAGAGATCGCGGCAGGCCGCGTGGAAAGTTTCGTCACCCTGGACCGGGACCACCACCACGGCCAGATGCAACAGCGAAAGGCTGCGCAGGGTTGCGTCGAGGGTTGCGGTTTTCGTACGGGCCAGCACCACGCAGGCGGTGGCTTCACTGGAGAGGGATCGTTTTGCCGCGTCGAGTTTCTCGAGCAGGACGAGGTTTTCATTGAACGCCCCGAGATGGTCGCCGGAAATGGCTGGCAGCGGCGAGGACTGCGGCATGAAGAAAAGAAAGACCGGGCTGGCGAAGACGCATTTCCACCCGTCGCGTATCGCCTGCAAAATGGGAACGGGAAGTTCGTGCATCAAGCCCTTGTGAATGGCGACCCCGCGATAATCCCGGAGAACCTCGGTCATATGAATCCAGTCGTATGAGAAGACCTTCGGGAGATCGGGAAGAAGCTCGCGCGGGCCGATAAAAGGAGCATCGTCGCCGATGGTCTGCCTGATGAAATCCGTGATTTCAGTCCAAAACGGATCACGGACTGGTAATGTCATGCGACATTACCTATGGTGCGCGGAATCGGAATGTCAACGCCTTTACATCCACCCATCTCCAGACCGCCTGCCGCCAGACAATGGGGGAAACGTCTCTCATGAAACAGCCGGTCACCCCCTGGTATGCGCCGCCGGCCCAATGGATGGAAGCGCCCTGGCATGGCCGCAAATGGCGGGAGGCGATGGCTGCCGACAGCCCCTACCCTGCAGACCGATTTTCCGGACGCGGGATCGTTTTCAGCACGGGGGGAGAGACGCATTTCACGAACCTGTGGGTGAATCTCTGCCTGTTGCGGCGCATTCACCAATGCACGCTGCCCGTGGAGGTGTGGCATTTTGGCGACAGCGAATTGAACGCCCCGATGGCCGCGCTGTTGCAGGAGTTTGACGTGCGGATCGTGAACGGTGAGGCGCTCGCGGACGATCTGCCCGGCGACCGGTGGCGGGGCTTTGCGCTCAAGAGCCTGGCGATCATCCACAGCGGGTTCCAGGAGGTGTTGTTCCTGGACACGGACAGCCATCCGGTGCGCGATCCCTCGTTTTTATTTGAGGAACGGGCTTACCGCTGGGCGGGCTCGTGTTTCTGGCCGGACATCTGGCGGACGGGCCCGGATTCAAAAATCTGGGAAGCGCTGGATCTTCACTTTGTGGACGAGGATGAATGGGAGACAGGCCAGCTCGTGATCGACAAGAGCCGGTGCTGGCGCGCGCTGAATCTCGTGGAGCATTTGAACCGGCATTTCACGTATTACTACCAGCACGTATATGGCGACAAAATGACCTTTTACGCCGCGTGGAAAAAACTGGACCAGCCGTATGCGATGACGCCGCGCAGCACGAGGCTGTCGGCCACGCCCTCTTCCCGGATGTTGCTGAACCAGCATGATTTCGAGGGAGAGCTGCTGTTCCAACACCGCACGGGCTGCGAATGGAGCCTGGAGGAAGGGGCGGAGAGAGGCTCGGATTCCGTACACCAGGAGGCGTGCGAGAAGTTCCTCGATGAACTGCGTGAAAAATGGCCCCCAGGGGAAAGAACCTGCGCCCCGGCATTGCAGGGCAAACGGATGCATACATCCCCGCCGGTGGCGCAACGGTTGCTGGCGGCCATCCTGCCAAAGGCGGTGGCGGGCAAACGACAGCCGGCACGGACTTTGCCCGTGAACACGACTGCGACGCCGTGGGAGAGGATGGCGCGGCAGATCGTGCATTCCCCCCGCCTCGCGACGCCGCGCCTGATGGGCACGGCGATCGAGGGTTTGCAGGAATCCGACGAAAAGACGGGGCGCGCCATTTTTGGTTTCTTTGCGGCGTGTATATTTGTGGACCCGCGCCTTGCGGAAATGATGCCGGAGAGGCTCGATATTGAGGGAACCCCCTTGCAGGATGAGTGGGCGATCCTTGCGGAATTCACAAAACAGGCGCGCGGGCTGCCCGGGATCACCGGGCTGCTGCCGGTGCATGGGAATTCCCCGTTTCCAAATCCCACGGCCAGACTGACTCCCCGGGAAAAAATGCTGGCTGACTGGCTGGAGGAAATTCTTCACGGGGTATGGAAAGTGAAAGGGGCCAGCAGCGATGGAAGCGCCGCCCCTTCCCGTGCAATTACAAAACCGTGGCGTGTAAAACGGCGCGCAGAGACCGTGCTCGTGCTGACCCCGTTGAAAAATGCCGCGGATCTTGCGGAAGGGTATTGCGAACGGCTCGCTCGGCTCAGCTATCCGCCTGAATTGCTGTCCATGGGCCTGCTGGAAAGCGACAGCACGGATGGGACGCATGAAGTTTTTGACAAGGCGCTGGACCTGCTCCGCCCCCGGTGGAAAAGCACGGGACTGTGGAAACAGGATTACCATTACACCATCCCGGAGGGCATGCACCGGTGGCACTCCACGATCCAGCTCAAGCGGCGTGAGATTCTGGCGCTGGGCCGCAATGAGTTGCTGCTCCGGGCGCTGAAAGACGAGGACTGGGTGCTATGGCTGGATGCCGACGTGATGGAATACCCGCGCGATATCATCGAGCAGCTCCTCTCCCACGGGAAGGAAATCCTCCAGCCCCATTGCGTGCAGGACTACGGCGGCCATACCTTCGACCAGAATGCGTGGCGCGACCGCAACCGCCTCCATATGGATGCCCTGCGGGGACGGGAAATCCTGTCGCCCCTGGATGCGGTGGGAGGGACGATGCTCCTGATCCG
>JBAVPB010000014.1:0-35055 GCA_049692655.1 Chthoniobacteraceae bacterium
TGGACCCGGTGTACCAGTCGCCCGGGCAGTATTCCACCTCGGCGGTGTGGGTGGCGGTGGTGGCGTATTCGTTGCAGGTGTACGGGGATTTCTCGGGGTATAGCGACATAGCGCTGGGGACGGCGCATATGCTGGGATTCAAGCTGCCGGAGAATTTCAACATGCCGTATATGGCGAGGAATATCGCGGAGTTCTGGAGGAGGTGGCACATATCGCTCTCGACGTGGCTGAGGGATTACGTGTTCATCCCGCTGGGAGGGAGCAAGGGGACGTATTTGAAGACATCGGTGACGTTGATGGTGACGATGGCGCTGTGCGGGCTGTGGCACGGGGCGAAGTGGACGTATGTGGGGTTTGGAGTGGTGCAGGGGGTGATGATGATCACGCAGAGATCGTTCCGTGGCTGGTGCAAAGTCAGACCCAAGGTGAGGGAGATGCTGGAGACCAGGGTGGGGACGACGCTGAGGATCCTGGTGACCTACTGGACGTTCATCGTGAGCCTGGTGATATTCCGTTCCCAGGATTTCCACAGAATGTGGATGACTTTCCACGCCATGTTCGTCCCGCAACATGGGATCATGGTGCGCTATCCTGTCGGCCCCTGGGCGCTGGTCTGCACATTTTTTGTACTTCTTGTCTGCCATATCGCCGGCGAGAAAAAATGGTGGAATAAAATCAACATCATCCTGCCAACGCCGATCCGTGGATTTGCCTATGCCGTGGTGCTGGAATTGATCGTCACCCTGGCCCCTGAAACGCAGAAGGCTTTCATCTATTTTCAATTTTAAAGATTGAACAACTCCATGCGCAAGAGCCCTGCAGAATTCAAGAAGAACGCGATTTCCGGCATCTGCTGGTTTGTGGGATTCATCTGCCTGTTCCAGGTGATTTTCTGGTTGATGACGAATGTGTGGATCCAGGATTTCTGGGATGCGCAGTACGTGCTGAAAACGGAGACGCTGGAGAAGAGCATGGCGGAAAAGCCCGGGCAGCCGCTCTGGCTGATCATGGGAAGCTCCACAGTGGAAGACGGTGTGTGCGCGGGATTGCTGAACACGCCGGAGACGCCGCTGGTTTTCAATTACGGAATGGGAGGGGCCGACCTGTTCCGCCAGATGATCTGCCTCCGGCGGTTGCTGGAGGCCGGCATCAAGCCGCAGCGTGTCGGCATCGAGGTGCTCGGGGCGCTGATGAACATCCCGGAATCGGGATTTTCGCACAAAGAGGATTTCATCGTGCGCGCCCGCAGGGATGAGCTGGATGTTTACTCGCAATTCAGCATCGATCCCAGCCGTGTCCGCCATCTCTGGATGAAATCGCGGTTCAACCCGGCATCCGTATTTGGCGTGAATCTGCCGCCGCACACTTTTTCGTGGTCGTCGTTTCCGAGATTCTGGCGGGCCGAGAAGCCGCCGTATGACGAATGGGGCTGGCTTCGGCTGCAGGACCCGGGCGGGGCTGCTCACGCGCGAAAACTGGCTGATGAGAAGGCAATCTATAAGGCCCAGTATTTTGACGATGTAAAATTCGGCGTCTCCGGTTTCACAGACCGCGTTTTGCGCGAGATCCTGGAGATTTGTAAAAAAGAGAACATCGGCGTGTTTATTTTCAGGATGCCCGAATCGCCGGATTTCCAGAAGATTTATCCGGCGGAAGCGAATGCGGCCATCGACACGTATCTCAGCCGTTTTGTCAGTGAAACCGGCATTCCATTCATCGATGGCCGCTCGTGGGTGGAGGAAAGCGGATTCGATGACGGCCATCACCTTGCGCCGGATGGGGCGGAGGAATTCACGAAGCGCATGGGGCAGGAACTTTTAAGATGGCAGAACGGCGCGAAGCAGCATTAGGTAACCCGATGCACGACTATGAACTGGTGAGCGTGGATTCCGGCGCGACGAGCATGCGGTCGAAGGAATACCGGCAGACGTTTCATCCCGGCACGGGGCCGATGGAAGAGGCGCGGGTGTTATACGTTGATCAACAGCGGCTGGTGGAACGGGCCACTGCGTGCGAGGGGGATTTTGTGATATGGGATGTCGGGTTCGGAGCCGCGGCGAATGCGATCGCGGCGGTGAATGCGCTGTCGCAAAGCAGCGCGAAGGTGCGGCTGCACAGCTTTGACAAGACGACGGGGTCGATCGAATTTGCGCTGCAACACGCGGCGGAACTCGGGTATGTGGTCGGGCATGAAGAGGCGCTGCGCGCGCTTGTTTCCGAAGGGCGCGCCACTCTCACGCATGGAGAGGGACGGATCGAGTGGCGGCTGCACGTCGGGGATTTTCGCGATGAACTGGAGAATGACGGAAGGGAATCGCCGCATGCGATTTTTTACGATCCCTATTCCCCATCGGTGAACGGGGAGATGTGGACGCTGGAGATTTTTACGCGGCTCAGGCAGCGCATGCATGACGACACGCCGTGCCTCTGGACGAACTATACGCGATCCACAGCCGTGCGCGTGACGTTGTTGCTCGCGGGTTTTTATGTCGGAGAGGGATGGGGGATCGGGGAGAAGGAGATGACGACGATCGCCTCTAATGACCTGAGCCTGATCGAGCGGCCTTTTGACAAACGCTGGCTGGAGCGGGTGTCCCGATCGTCGAATGCGGCGCCTTTGCGCAGCGATCTTATTTCATTGGGTCCGATTTCAGCGGAGGATTTTGCACGGCTCAAGGAGTGTGCGCAGTTTTTAACTGAATAAATCCTGCTCGGTGCGCGGCGGTTTCAGGCCGAGCTTGACGTAGGCGGCAGGCATGGCGACGCGACCCTGGGAGGTGCGTTTGAGGTAGCCTTGCATGATGAGGTAGGGCTCGTGGACATCCTCAATGGTGCCTGCGTCCTCGCCGACTGCGACTGCGAGGGAATTCACGCCGACGGGGCCGCCGCTGAATTTGTGGATCACGGCGTCGATGATGCGCTTGTCCATGTCGTCGAAGCCATCGCGATCGATGTCGAGCATGGTGAGCGCCTGGTCGGCGACATCGCGCGTGATTTTTCCCGAGGCTTTCACCTGGGCGAAATCGCGGGCGCGGCGGAGGAGATTATTTGCAATGCGGGGAGTGCCACGGGAGCGGGCGGCGATTTCCAGCGCACCGGCGGAATCGATATCCATGCCGAGCAGGCTGGCGCTGCGGTGGACGATTTTTTGTAATTCGTCCGCAGTGTAGAAATCGAGGCGCGTGTTGATGCCGAAGCGGGAGCGCAAGGGGGCGCTGATCATGCCTGCGCGGGTGGTGGCGCCGATGAGGGTGAAGCGGGGGAGATTGAGCTGGATGCTGCGCGCGTTCGGGCCCTGGTCGATGATGATGTCGAGTTTGTAATCCTCCATCGCGGGATAGAGATACTCCTCGATGGCGGGCTGGAGACGGTGGATTTCGTCGATGAAAAGGATGTCGCCCCGCTCCAGCGTGGTGAGCAGGCCGGCGAGGTTGCCCGGTTTTTCAATGGTGGGGCCGCTGGTGCTCTTGATGTTCACACCCATGGCGTTTGCGATGATGTAGGCGAGCGTCGTCTTGCCAAGGCCGGGCGGGCCGCTGAGGAGAATGTGCTCCAGCACGTCGCCTCGCTGCTTGCCGGCTTCCACCATCAACTCAAGGCGCTCGCAGATTTTCTCCTGTCCGGAGAACTCGCTGAACATGGGCGGACGCAGCGAGATATCGAAAGGCGTGTCGGGTGCCTCAATGGTGCTGGTGATGAAATCGTCTGCCACGCGTGTATTGAAGATTTGCGGAGGGCAAAATGCAAATCGCAAATGACGGGCGGGCTTATTAGCGGGGATCTTCCAGCTTGCTAGCTTCCAGCATCTGGTCGTGGACTGCCTCGTCCATTCCCTCAGAAACAAGCTCCGCAACGATGTTTTGCGCGTCGTAAGGAGGCTGGTTCAGGGTGTGGTGTCCCATGGAACCGGGGACCATGTCATGCACGGAGGCGAATTGCATTTCGTCCTCCCCATCATCGCCATCGGGAACGCCGCTGCCATGCAATTCGACTTTCGCCTGGTTCCAGTCCTGATCGTTGAAAGCGTGCCGGCCATCAATCCGTGCGATTTCAAAGGCGCGCTGCCTTACCAGATCGGCAGTAGGAACACCAAGCCCCTCGGCGTGCCGGACTATCTTTGCCTGAACTGTCCGATGTGTTTTCATACTTACACATACGGCTGTATTTGAGGTGATCAAGGGACATTTCGAAAATGCGTGTGTATAGTTGTTAAAGAACTTGTAAGGAAAGCCGCAGCGGTCTATATTATTATCACCCTTGGTCGAAGAAAAAACTATGAGAAAAATCAAGCTAAGCGGGCGTGAGGCGGCTGTGGTGAGGTCCATCGATTATACTGCAAATACCCCGGGCCATGAGATCAGGGAACGGACGCACATGGAACTGGAGGACTTGGTGGATGTATTGAACGGGCTGATGGATGCCGGTTTCGTCGAGACACACCCGCCTTCCGAGCGTGTTGCAGCCGTGGCTTTTGATCAAACGTTGTTTGAGATAAATCCCGCCTACGCCCAGGAGTTGCGCGTCTCTACGAGACGGTAGCTGGCGTTTGCTCGCCGAAGAGCTGGCGGATGACTTCCTCGACGGGGAGTTCCTGCACATTGATGTCGGTGACATTGTGATTCCCCAGCAATTGCCTGCAAGTCTCGGTGACCTTGGTGCGCGGCACTTTCAGGACCACCGATTGCAATGTCTGCTCCACGACTTCGCCGAACTGCTTGAAGTCGCCCTGCACCGGCCCCTCGAAAACCAGGCTGAGGATCTTGTGGGTGGCGAAGCGGTCGATGATGGAACTGAGAGGCCCGTCGAAAAATATCCTGCCGTGATCGATGATGATCACGCGCTCGCAGAGTGCCTCGATATCCTGCATGTAATGGCTCGTGAGCATGGTCACAATGCGATGCTCGGAATTGTAGTGCTGCAAAAACTCGCGCACCTTTTTCTGGCTGGTCACGTCGAGGCCGATGGTTGGCTCATCCAGGAAAAGCACCTTCGGGGAATGCAGCAAAGCGGCGATCAACTCCATCTTCATCCGCTCGCCGAGGCTGAGCTCGCGCACCATGGTATCCAGCTTGCCGGTCACGTCCAGCAGCTCGGAAAGGCCGCCGACGATGCGCGTGAAGTTTTTTCGCTCGATGCCGTAGATCACGCGGTTCAGCTCCAGGGATTCCCGCGCGGGAAGATCCCACCAGAGGGCGTTTTTTTGTCCCATCAAAAGCGCGAACTGGCGTTTCATTTCATCGCGGCGTTCCCATGGCACGTAGCCGAGCACGCGGGCGGAACCGGCGGTGGGATTCAGGAGACCCGAGAGCATTTTCAGCACGGTCGTCTTGCCCGCGCCATTCGGGCCGAGGAAGCCGACGAGTTCGCCTTCCTCGATCTTGAATGTCACGTCCCCGGCTGCGCGCACTTCATCGTAATGGCGGCGGCCCAGCCCTTTTACAGCGCCCCAGAGGCCTGCTTCCTTTTTGTAGGTGCGGTATGTTTTGGTGAGGCCGTTGGTTTCGATTACGCTCATGGATGCGGGCACTTTAGCTGCAATCCCCTTGATGGCTGCAATCCTTTTTCTTCCGGGGTGATCCGCCCTTAAGGCATTACTTCGAGCCTGCCCGCAAGACGCGCATCGAGTTGGGCCCGTATTTCATCCAGAAGACCGTCTTCGGCGGCTTCGAGCGCCTCGCAAAGCCGTGTGGCTTCCTCCAGTCGCGCGACGTTCACGTAATCGGCGCCCGCAGCGTAAAGCTCCTGCACATCCTGCAGGACATCGGCAGTGGTGATGATTTTTGCCCCGGGGTTCATGTCGCGAAGCTGGCGGACGAGTTTTACATTAGTAGTACCCTTGAGCAGGGAGTCGGGGATGGTGCAGACGAGGATCTCCGCCAAGCCGACGCCTGCGTGCATGAGCGTTTCCCGCTGGCTGATGTCGCCGTAGATCACCTTGATGCCGCGATGGCGCAGCTCTGCGTGGACGTGGGGGTTGAAATCGACGACGGCCACTTCGGAAAGGAGCTTTTGTTTGCAACGGCTTAATTCTTCCACCAGCGAACTGGCAGTGCGGAAAAACCCGAGAATCAGAATCCGCGCGCCATGACCATGGCCGCCTTCATTGCCCGCCGGCACGGCATCATCGAGATCCTTGAGGCCGAAGCCTTTGAGGCGAGGGATGAGGAAGCGGATGAGCGGATCCGATTTGGTCATCGCAAATGTGCTGAGCACGGCGAGCAGCACGAAAGCGAATGAGACCAGCCCTTTTGTTTCCGGGGTGATGTGCCCTTTTCGCAAGCCGAGAGCCATGACCACGAGGGAGAACTCGCTGACCTGGCTGATATTGATCGCGGGGAGGAGGCTCGCGCGTAATCCCTGTTTCAAAAAATAAAGCGGCGTGAAAGTGGTCGCGAGGCGGCTCGCTGCTGTGAAGAGCGCGAAGACGATGGCCAGTCCGACCAGGGCAATTCCCGGCACCGGTATCGTCATGCCGAGGCCCACGAAAAAGAGCGTTACGAAGAAGTCACGCAGACTGGTGACCTTGGCAGTGACATCGAGCGCATAAGGAAATGTGGAGAGGGATACGCCTGCGATCAATGCTCCCATTTCACGGGAAAGCTGGAGGCGGGCGGCGAGTTCGGCGACAAGGAAACACCATGCGAGGGCGCCCACGAGGACCAGCTCCGGGAGGCGCGCGACGCTGCGGAATAAATGCGGAAGCAGATAGCGGCTGATGGCCAGCGCAGCTACGACAAGGATAATAACGCGTGCGAAGGAGAAAAGAAGTGTGCTGGCCGCGAGATGGTCGAGGCTGGGCTGCACGGCGAGAAAGAGGATGGCAAAAAGATCCTGCAAGACGAGCACGCCGAGCGTGACGCGGCCCGGGAGGGTGTCGAGCTCGCGTTTGTCGTAAAGCACTTTCACGATAATGACGGTGCTGCTCAATGCGGCTGCCACGCCGAGGTAGAGTGCATCCCATTTTCCGCCGCCCATGGGGAAGCCGATGAGGCGGAAGAAGAGAACGCCAAGGATGCAGCCGCCCAGGATTTGCGAGCCGGCGGTGATGAGGATCGAGCGCCCGGCGCTGATGATTTTTTTCAGGTCGATCTCGAGTCCGATCATGAAGAGAAGAAAGATCAACCCGAGCTCGGAGATGGTCTCCACCGTCTCCTGTCCCTGGATCCAGCCGAACCCCGCGGGGCCGAGGATGAAGCCGCCTACGAGGTAGGCGAGGATGACCGGCTGGCGGAAATGCTGCGCCGCCACGCCAAGGGTCCACGCTGCGATGATGCAAAGCGCGATGTCGTGGAGCAATTCATGCATGAAGTTTCCGAATAACGGAACGCAACGACGCTGGAAAGCTTATTTGGAAGGCAACGGCCAGGATAATGTTACGCGGCGCTCTTCGGTGTATTCGCCACGGCTTTGTTTTTGATGAAAGGCAGGATCTTATCCACTGCACTCTGCGCAGTCATGCCGTGCTTTTTGCGGAGGATATCCACCGCACCGTGCTCGATAAACTGGTCGGGCCAGCCGATGCGCACGACGGGGGTCTTGATATTGGCATCGTTGAGGTGCTCGATGACGCTGCAGCCGAAGCCGTTGGGCAATACGTGGTCTTCGAGCGTGCAAATGACATCCACGCTGCGCCCGAAAAACTCGATGGTGCCGGTGTCGAGCGGCTTGATCCAGCGGGGGTTGATGACTGCCGCGGAGATGCCCTGGGCTTCCAGCATTTTCGCGGCTTCCTGGGCGACGGCGCACATATTGCCGAGGCCAAAGAGCGCGACCTGCGTGCCGTGCTTGATCACTTCCGCCTTGCCGATCTCCATGATCTTCGGCGTGTCCTTCGGCTTGGCACCAGTGCCGGCACCGCGCGGGTAGCGGATGGCGATGGGGCCGGAATTGTAGTTTGCCATGGTCCAGAGCATATCGACAAATTCCTCCTCGTCCTTCGGTTGCATGTGGACGATGCCCGGAACTGGGCGGAGGTAGCCGATATCGAAGAGGCCATGGTGGGTCGGGCCATCGTCGCCGCTGAGACCTGCGCGATCCATACAAAGCGCGACGGGGAGATTCTGCAACGCCATGTCGTGAATGATCATGTCATAGGCGCGCTGCATGAATGTGGAGTAGATCGCGAGGAAGGGCTTGAAACCTTCCACGGCGAGGCCGCAGGCAAACAGGGCGGCGTGCTCCTCCGCGATGCCGACGTCGAAGAACTGGCTGGGATGTTTGTTTGCAAAAGAGATCAGGCCGGTGCCCGTGGGCATGGCGCCTGTGATGGCGAGGATCTTTTTATTGCTGTCTGCAAATTTCGAGAGGGTCTTGCCCAGCAGTTCGGAATAAGTAGGGAGCGTCGCGGAGGCTGTCTCGCCCGTGGCCTGCTTGAAGCGGCCGAGGCCGTGGAATTTGTCGGGCTTCTCGATCGCGGGGGCGTAGCCTTTTCCTTTTTTCGTCAGGATGTGGAGGAGAACCGGCTCATTTTGCGTCTTGAGGAATTCGAACGTTTTTACGAGAAGGGCGACATCATGACCATCGATCGGGCCGTAATAATGCAGGCCGAGCTCCTCGAAAATCACGCTCGGGAGGATGAGATTCTTGACGCCCTCTTCCACCTTGCGTGCGAGGCCGCGGGTGAATTTGCCACCGATCATCTCTATGAAGTGGGCCGCCTTCTCGTGCAGATGGGCGTAGGTTTCGCTCGTGGCGATCTTGTTGAAGTAGCCGGCGATGGCGCCCACGTTCTTTGCAATGGACCACTCGTTGTCGTTGAGGACGACGATGAGTTTCTTGGTGGAGTGGGAGACGTTGTTCAGCGCCTCGTAACTGACGCCGCAGGTGAAGGCTGCGTCACCGGCGACGGCGATGATGTTTTCATCCGTGCCCGCGAGGTCGCGTCCCACGGCCATGCCGAGGGCTGCTGAGAGGGCTGTGCCTGCGTGGCCGGCGCCGTAGCAGTCATGCTCGCTTTCGGTGCGCAGCAGGAAACCGTTGAGGCCCTGGTACTGGCGCATGGTGTTGAAGCGTTCGCGGCGTCCGGTGAAAATCTTGTGGACGTAGCCCTGATGGCTCACGTCGAAAACGAATTTATCCTTCGGTGTTTCAAAGACCCTGTGCAGGGCGATGGTGAGTTCCACTACGCCAAGATTCGGCCCGAGATGTCCACCCACGGAGTTTGGGTTTTCCTCCGAAAGCACGCTGATGAGTTCGTCGCGGACCTCTTGGGCAAGTTTGGGCAGGTCCTGTTCATCAAGTGCTTTGATGTCGGCGGGTGAGTTGATTTTATCGAGCAGTTTCATAATACGTATGGACTAAAGAGAGATTAAAAGAGGCTGACATCCTCGTCGGATTCTACAGCGGCAGCGGTTGCGGCTGTCTGGGCCGCGTCAAATTCCGCCAATTTGGTTTTTCCGCCGGCATCGCGCGTGATGATTTCAATGCGCCTCTCGGCGGCCTTGAGTTTTTCGGAACAAAGCTTCACAAGTTTGGTGCCTTCCTCATAGTTCGCGAGCAGCTCCTCCAACGGCAGCTTGTCGGATTCCATCTTTTCAACGATGGACTCCAGCCGTTCGAGCGCGTTCTCAAAGCTCGGTTCTGATTTTTTGGCATCCTGATTCTTTGTGGCCATGTTTTTCTATTTAAAGCAATCCCAAGCTCTTATGCAATCCAGCGATTCCGGATACCAGAAAAAAGATACTTAGTCCGCCTTTGGCGACCAGCGGTCGCTCTCGCAATAAAAAACGCATTCCTTGTCGATCGGAAGCGGTGTGGAGTATTGAAACGGGAAATCCTTCGAGCGCACACCGCGCAGGACAAAGGGAGCCCAGTCCTTGTCGTCGCCCTTCAGGATGTCAGAGACCAGGGCCTTGTTGCCTGTGACGGGGGTCAAATAAAGCCCGACGAGGTTGCCGTTCAATTCCCTGTAATCATAGAGATTCAGGAAGTCGCTGATACTGACGGGGATAAGCAAGCTCTTGCGGTCCGCATACCATGCCACCCCCCAAGGAATATCGGAGGCTATGATCTCGTTTTCTGTAGTCCAGGTATTCAGGAGTGCTATGAAAGGCGGAACATAGGGAGGCCAGTTGACGCGGAACGAGGGTGCTTTTTCGAAAGAATAAAGAGAATAAAGAGGCACTCCCGAGATGACATAAATAATGAAAATGAATGTGTACCTGAAAAGCGGGATATTAATATCGAGCCTCGACCAGAGCATCATCACGTAGGCAAACCCGTAGAGTGTGATCAGCGGGATAAAAAGGATGAACAAGTTATTGGAATTATTCAAACCGACGATGCTGATCCCCAGAAATGCGAATATCCACATCAAAAAAAGACACCATCGGAAATCGGAGGCTTCGCGCCGTTTGAAAATATAAAGGAGCGTCAAAAAGAAGACGGGAGCGACGCAATTCTGGCCCAGAAGGGTCATCAACTTGGAGATCTGGTCGTTGTAACCGCTTGTCATGCGCGCACGCGCATCGCCCAGCGAAAGGCCACTGAGAGAGACATCCTGACCGCGCATGCGGTTAAGCTCGTTGGTGAGGCTGCCGATGAACGAGAGGTGGCTGAGCCCGAAGGGATTGCCGCACACCCGGTAATTTCTCACCAGCCATGGCGAAAAGACCAGCAGGAAGACGGCCAGCATGATCAGTGTGCCTTTATAGCGCGGAGTGAAGTAGATCAGGGAAAAAATCAGCATGCCGACAAAAATCCAGATAGTCAGATTATGCGCCAGCGCGAGCAGTCCAAAAAGAAAGCCGGCTATGGCCAGCAGCCATGTGGTCGGTTTTCCCGCGAGCCGGGCCTCAATCGCACTGAAAATGACATAGCAGCAACAACTAAAGATGAAGAACATGAGCATCTGGGGAAGCCCGGAGAGCATGAATGTCCAGTATTGACTGCAAAATAATGTAAGTACTATAGCCAGGGCTGATATTTTTTCGTCGAAGATCCTGCGGGCTGTCAAAAAACTCACGATGAATCCCAGCACCATGAAAACCATCGATACCGTGGCAATCATCCGGTCGCTTGGGTAAACCACGTCGCGGGTGGTCATCGTCCACGTTTTTTTGGTGAGACGGAGGAAAAAGGAATTGATGTAGGGGTTGAGGGGGGCGTGGTAAATTTCAGGCGTAATATCAAGAGCGAAGCCGGGTTTGTTCTGCTTGAGCATGGCGATTTCCAGCGGACGTATGTCCTTGGTGGAGAAACCGTTGCCCCGGGCGATTTCGCGGGCAACCTGCGCTTGGTCCATGCCGTTTGCCTCGGACAGACCGCGAAAGTTCAAAACCACAAAAAACACGTAGAAGAACGCCATCGCGAGCAGCACCACAAAATACCAAATCCATCTTGCCAGACCGCCCTGCTCGAGTGAATGAATAAATTCTTGTAATCTCATTAAGGGGAATTTTTTATCAGGTGAAGTTTACGATGCAATGTCCTGCGGCTTATGCCCAGCTTTTTTGCCGCGGCTGTGACATTTCCTTTCGTTTCTTCCAGGGCGCGCATCATGAGGCGATGTTCGGTTTCGTGCAAATCCAAAAGATTGTTTCCTGAGGGCACTGATTTTCCGGCGGCAAGATCCTTTACAGCCTGCCTGACTGGAGCGGGGAGATCGCGGAGGGCGATTTTCTGGCCGTTTGACATCACGACTCCGTGCTCTATGGCCGTGCGCAGTTCCCGCACGTTTCCGGGCCAGGTGTAGGCCATGATGCAATTCATTGCATCGGGCGTCAATTCGCGGACCGGCTTGTCATTTTCCAAGGCAAACTGCTTGAGGAATGCATTCACGAGGAGGGGAATATCCTCCGGACGTTCGCGCAGGAGTGGCATGTTGATCTGCACCACATTCAGGCGGTAGAAAAGATCCTCGCGGAATTTTCCCTCGGCGACCATTTTTTCCAGGTTCCTGTTAGTCGCGGGGATAAGGCGGACATCGGCGCTGATGGTATGGTTGCCACCCACGCGCTCGAATGTGCGCTCACCTATGAGGCGCAACAGCTTTACCTGGGTGTTTGCGTCGATCTCCCCGATTTCATCGAGGAAAAGGGAACCGCCGTTTGCCTGCTCGAAACGCCCGATCCTTTTCTCGACCGCGCCCGTGAAGGCACCGCGCTCGTGGCCGAACAGTTCGCTCTCCAACAACTGCGGCGAGAGGGCGGCGCAATGGACAGCGATGAATTTTGATTTGTTGCGGTTGCTCAGGTTGTGAATTGCACGGGCGACGAGTTCCTTGCCTGTGCCGCTGTCCCCCTGGATGAGCACCGTGGCGCGTGAAGGCGCGACCTGCTTGATCGTCTCGAAAATTTCCTGCATGGGCGCGGATTCGCCGATGAGGTTTTCCAAGCCGTAGCGTTTATTGACCATCTGCTTGAGGTCGGTGTTCTCTTTTTCCATGTCGCGGCTTTTCAGGGCGCGATTGATAAGAATTTCGAGCTTGTCGATGTTGATCGGCTTGGTGACGAAATCGTAGGCGCCGTGCTTCATCGCTTCCACGGCGGTATCGACCGAGCCGTACGCGGTCATCATGATGCAGATCGGGGGATGCGGCATTTTTAACACGCGGTCGATCAATTGCATGCCGTCCTCGCCACCAAGGCGGAGATCGGTGACGACCAGATCGACCGTGTCGTTTTCGAGGACACTGATTGCGCCTTTGATGTCTGCGGCGATGTAAACGTCGAAATTATCCTCCAACGAAGCGCGCAGGCCTTCGCGGGTGTGTTTTTCGTCATCGACGATGAGTATTGTGGCGCTCATGAAGCGGGGGGAAGGGCGGAGGGATGAGGGCGGAGGGCGGAAAGGGGAGTTTTGCGCGAACGTTTTTTTACGTTTTTGGTCATTGTTACAAACATGGACATTAATTCGTGGGTTTCGGCGCGCAGTGGAGCTAACAGCGGGACCTTAACAGTCTCTGAATCGCCCATCAATTCCAGCCATAAATCGCTTTCCTCCAATTCGTGCTGAGCTCCCTCGATTTTGCTGATGAAGTCAGCGTCTGATTTTGCACGGCATGCCTCGCGGTATTGTGCTGCGACTGAAGTTCCCGAGCGTAAAAGTTGTTTTCCGAGCACTTGAGCGACACCATCGCGCTTCACCGGCAATGCACGATAAAGCCGGATGATGCATGGCGCATAAGCTTTCGTCCGATCCCGTAAATCCTGGCGCTCGCTCATGATTCCCCCTTTCCGCCCTCCGCCCTCACCCCTCCGCCCTCCAGCAGTCTCACGCGGCGGTCGCGGTACGGGAGGCGGATGGTGAGCGTGAGGCCCTGGCCCTGGTTGCTGATGAGGCCGATCTCGCCGCCGTGCTCGCGGACGATGCGGCGGACGATGAGGAGGCCGAGGCCGGAACCGGATTCCTTGGTGGTGAAATAGGGATCGAATATCCGGCCCATGTCGTCGGGGGAAATTCCGCCGCCGCTGTCGGTGAAACTGATGGAGACATAGTTGTCATCCATGTCGGTCTTGATGTGCAGGATGCCTGCGCTTTTCATTGCCTGGAAACTGTTCTTGATCACGTTGTAGAACGCCTGTTTGAGCTGGTTGCGATCGACTTCCAGCATGGGGAGATCGGAGCGCAACTCCTGCTCGACGATGATGTCGCGATCCTGGATCTCGGGGGCGAGAAACGAGATGGATTCCTGGAGCAGCACGTTGACGTTTTCCAACTGGGTTTGCAGCGCCGAGGGGCGGATGGCGCGCAGGAATTGCGTGACGATGTAATCGAGCCGCTTGATTTCGTCCTTGGTCACCGTGATCGATTTCTGGAGGTCGTCGCGGGTTCCCTCGGGGAGCTTACGGATTTTTCGTTCCATCAATTGCAGGTGGATGTTCAACGAGTTCAGCGGATTGCCGATTTCGTGCGCCACTCCCGCGGCGAGCAGGGTGAGCGCGGACAAACGCTCGGACTCGATGGTTTCCTCGGTCGAGCGGCGGCTCTCGGTGATGTCGCGGAGGATGACGGCGTAGCCGGCGAGTTCCTGTTTCGTGATTTTCGATTTTTTTCCCACGGGCTTTTCCAGGCTCAGCGGGACGGCATAGAAATTAATGAACCGGTTTCGCGGATAGAAAATCTCCATGTCGCGGCTGACCACTTTCTCCGACTTTGCGAGGGTCGTCCAATCGAGTCCGCGGACGCGTTCGGAAAGGAGTTTGCCTACGCAGGTGTTCATTTCCAGGCCGAACAGATCGCAGGCCGCCTGGTTCAGGTAGCTGATGCGGCCTTCCACATCGGTCACGATCACGCCTTCGTGGATCGCGTTGAAGATGGTCTCGAGAAATCCTTTCTCGCGGGCGAGCTGCAGGAGATAATTCTGCACTTCCTCGGGGCCGACGCGGCCGATGCGCTCTATGAATTTGTCGAGAAAGCCAGAATTCATGGTTTTTTAAATTAATTCGGGAGTGGGATAGGCGCCCACTGGACGCCGGTTCAAGGTTCCTTGTTCAAAGTTCCAAGTTTCTCTGTGATTGGTGATTTTCATAGAAATTTTTGGTCGGATTTGGTCGGATTCACCCGGATTGGGTTGGATAGGCGCCCAAGGGGCGACGGTTCAAGGTTTCTAGTTTCTAGTTCAAAGTTGGTGATAGTCGGTCGCAAAATTTGGGTTCATTTTGACTCCTCCAAAGTAAAATTGGGTTAGTTCGGAGAAAACGTGTTTTTCGAAGGCGGAATTCACCACCAAGGCACCAAGGGCGGATGGGAAAGTACACGGATGCCGCTGAGCCGGGGTTTCTTTCCATAGCTTGGACTCATTGTTTCAAAATAGCTATCAGACGCGATAATTGCAATATTTATTTTTAGTTATTTGTAATATCTCTGTAAAATTCGCTAATTTGATGTAATTTTTGCAGTTTGAAACGCTTGTAATGGGTGCGGCCAGTGGTTTATTGGGATCAAACGGCGTTGCCGCTAACCTATCGCTCATGGGGTTTGGCTATCTACTTTGAACTATATCGAGGCTACCGTTGTCACGGCTCTGTGATGAGGCTTAATGCTGAAGAAGCGCGTTCATATTCTTCCATCGTGAGGGAGATTGTCGCCTGGTTGCTCTTCAAGAAGTCTTCTGTTTCGTAGAATGAGAACCCCAAAAGCTCGCCAATCTGACGGCGTGAAAGTTCCAGCATCCGATAAGCTTCGAGCGCAGATATTTCCAATGCACGGCGATTGCCATCAGGGGGAACAATGCTCGACGTTTCCATTTTGACTTTGGTACAAGACCATACAAATGCTCCGGGCTATTGTCGATACGAACGTGATTTATGCGGCGCTTTATTCAAATGCAGGCGCTTCCAACGAATTGTTGCGATTGCTGGCTGCCGGGCGGTGGAAACTGGTCCTGAGCAACACTCTTTGTGCTGAATATGAGGAAGTGCTCACGCGGGAGGCTGCCGCACTCCGGATTACAGTGGACGAAATCGGGCGGCTTCTTGATGCGCTTTGCAATCTCGCAGAGCGGCATCGTTTGAAAAGGCCATGGATTCCGATTTTGAATGATCCTGACGACGAGGCGCAGGTTCATCTGGCTTCCGAGGCCAGTGTCGATTATATTGTGACTCACAACGTGAGACACCTTGATCCCGCACGAGTGCTTGGCATCGCGGTGCTCACACCAAAGGAATTTTTGAATATTGTGAGGAACCAGCCATGACAACGATCCATGCCAATGTGCCCGATTATCTTGCCAAACTCACCGAGGAGGCCGCATTAAAGGAAAAGGTAACGGTTGATCAAATCGTCGCGCTGGCTCTCTCCGCCCAAATTTCCGCATGGAATGTGCGCGAGGATATCGAATCGCGTGCCAAGCGGGGACAACCCGGCGACGTGGCGCAGCTTCTTTCCAAGGCTCCGGATCGCGCCCCATTATCCGGGGATGAGCAATAAGGCAAAATCAAATCAATTGAAATTGTGCGGGATCGTTTGCTGCCGGGGGAGGCTGGACGAATTCGGCGAATTTTTTGATGAGGTCGTTGAGTTTGGCGGCGTAGTATTCCACGTTTTCGTCGCGCTCGCTGATGTTCCAGTCGGTGGCGAGCTTTGAGTTTTCGTAGGCGGAGACGCTCTTCTTTACGCCGGTGATGTAGTAGCTGACCTGGTCGCCGGGCTGGTAGTCGCGGCCGCTTTTGAGGGCGAGCTCGTAGGCGGCGGCGCGGTTGCGGGAGGTGGCTTCAATCTTTTTTGCGTATTGGGAGAGGGAATCCTGGAGGGTGTCGGTCTTCATGAAGAACTCGACGGGCCATTCGCGGTTGCGGATGCTGGTTTCGTAGCTCACGCGGAGGCGGGCAATGTCGTCGAATTTTCCTTCCATCAGGAACTTGATCATCTCCTCGAGGAAGACGCGCTGGAATTTTTCGAGTCCGCGTGATTTGAGCGCGCCGCCCTTGATGATCAGTTCGCCTTCGCCGGTGAGCAGGGCATAGTTCTTCGCCTTGTAGCTGAACATGGCTTTGTATTGCGCATCGAAATCGACATCGATGCCCTCGGGGAGGATAGTTTTCAGGCCTTCCTGGAGCTCGGGGACGGGCTTTGCGGGCGATGGGACGAAATAGATTCCGTCGGTATCGATCTCGATGACCTGAGCCTGCTGGGAGCGGAGCCACTCGACCATTTTTTTCAACAGATCGCGGCCGATCTCCGTGACGCGGCTGGCGGCATCGAAATCCGCGAAATGGGCCTGGCTGAAGCCGAGGTAGCCATAGAAGCTGTTGATGAGGATCTTGAAAGTGGTCTGGAGCGCGTTGAATCCGGCGCGTTCGCCGGGCGTGGTCGCGGCGCGCATTTGGGCCTTGGCCTCGAGGCGGAAATGGCGCAGGTCTTTCAGCAAGCCGCGGAAGATGCCGAGCTTGTCGGCGAAGGGGAAGCAGTCGAACTGCAACATGACCGACGGGTAAAGTGAAGCGACGTCGCAGTGCCAGACATCGTGCGCGACGCCGGTGAAGAAGATATCGGTGTAGCCGCCCTCGAAGGGGCGGGAGAGCGGGAGGTCGGGGATGGAGTGGCCTTCGCGGTAATATTCGCGGAGGAGGAGGGCGTCGATCTTGGTGGCGTTGCCGCGCACCACGGCATCCTGGTAGCTGTAGGGGAAAATCTTCGCCTGCGTGAAGTAGCTGCCGCTCAGGAGGCCGGCGAGTTCGCGGGTCTGCGTTGCGGTGTCGGGCGAGGTGATGTGGAAATGCTGGGCGACGTCGGGCAGTTCGTAGCTTTCCAGTTCCCGCGCGCTGATGTCCCAGAATTGCGCGAGGAGGAAGGTATCGACGAGATGGCGTCCGTAGATTTCGAATTTTGGATAGTTGATGGTTTTTTCGGCGACCTGGATGCGCGAGGCGCGGCTGGTCATCAACCCGCCGTTGCGGCCCCATGAGAGCTTTATTTTCGCTTTCTTGGCACGGGCGGCGATGGCTGGGAGGATTTTGCGGAAAAGCTCGTGGCCCTCGATCACGTCGGGGTCGCGCTCGTTGATGATTTTGGCGAGTTGCGCGACGTCGTCCACGCGTTCGCTCCAGCCGTGGTTGTCGGAGATGGAGACTGTATCGCCATCGAGGGCGAACTGCATGCGATGGAGATCGTCGAAGAGCATGCCCTTGAAGAGCGTCTTGCCGCTTTGCATCAGGAATTGCTGGATGGGATCGTTCAGCGCAAAATGCTGGATGCCGGTATTTTTGAGGCCGGTGCGGAGCTTGGTGAAATGGTTCCAATCGACGCATTCCGCGAGGAAACCGAATGCGAGATCGCCGGAGAGGCGGCGGGTATCCAGTCTTTCGTCTGCAATTTCGGAATCGGCCCAGAGAAACGGGCGGAAGGTATCGACGCGGCTGGTGGTGGAGCCGTCTTTTTCGCGCAGATAGAGGCGGACGGAATCCGGGCCTTCCAGCGCGGCGGCGACGATGCGCTCCTCGGGGTCGTGACCGAAGAGGACTTTGTTTTCTTCAAATGCCATGCGGGGAGTTTAGCGGGAGGTAATCGAAAAGGCCAACTGCTTTGGTAGTTGATGGATTTATAGATAGGATTTCGTCGGGGTTTTGAAATAGGACGTATAAGTCTTATAGGATCTACAGGCATGCCGGCATTCGCTGGATGCGTCCAAAAACATAAAGGCCACCGGCTTTTGCAGTGGATGATTTTTTTAATCCTTCTGATCCAGGAGGGTGCGGACGGTCTGGGCGAGTTTGTGCGCTTCGAAGGGCTTGGCGAGGAAGTTTATCCCTTCCTTCAGTTTGAATTCCCCACTGGCCAGCTCGGCGCTGTATCCGCTGGAATAGATGATTTTTAATCCGGGGTTGTCGTGCAGGAGTTTTACGGCGAGTTGCCGGCCGGTAATTTCACCGGGCATGACGAGATCGGTGAGCAGGAGGTGGATTTCGTCGTGGTGTTGTTTCCAAATCTCAAGGGCTTCCGCGCCGGCAGGGGCTTCCAGCACGCGGTAGCCGAGGTGCATGAGGGCGATCCTGACCGAGACACGGAGCGAAACGTCATCCTCGACGAGGAGGATGGTTTCATCGCCTCCGCGGATGGATGAGAGCGATATGCGGGCGCTTTTACCGACGGATGCGGCGGCCATGCGCGGGAGGTAAACACGGAAGGTGGTGCCGCTGCCGGATTTGCTGTCAACGTTGATCCAGCCTTGATGCTGCTGGACGATGCCGAAGACGGTGGCAAGGCCGAGGCCGGTGCCTTTGCCGACCTCCTTGGTGGTGAAGAAGGGGTCGAAAATGCGGGGGAGAACTTCCGGGGGAATGCCTTTCCCGGTGTCGGTAACTCTCACGCATGCATAGGAGCCCGGCCGGCATTGGAAGATGAGCGCGGCAGCCGCCTCGTCAAATTCCACGGCGGAGGTCTCGATGACGAGCTGGCCGCCGCCGGGCATGGCATCGCGGGCATTGACGGCGAGGTTGAGGAGGATCTGGTCTATCATGCCGGCATCCGCGTAGATGAAGAGGGGCTGCGGGCTGAGGTTGAGTTGCATCTGGATTTGCTCGCCGAGGATGCGCTGGAGCATCCGGGCGGTATCATTGACGACATCATTCAGTGAAAGGTTTCTGGGCTGCAGGGCCTGCTGGCGGCTGAAGAGCAGGAGCTGGCGTGTGAGATCGGCGGCGCGCTGGGCGGCCTCCTCAATCTCGGCGGCAAAGTCGAGCTGCTCTGCAGAGAGTGAGCTATCCTCCTTCAACAGGCCGGCTTGAAGCAGGATGACGGCGAGGATATTATTGAAATCGTGGGCGACACCGCCCGCGAGCTGGCCAATGGCTTCCATTTTTTGAGCCTGGCGGTATTGCTCCTCCAGTTTGCGCTGCTCGGTGATGTCGCGGAAGGTCCAGATCCGACCGTAATATTTGCCGGCCTTGTCGCGAACGGGGGATGAGTAGCGGTCGAGGATGGTTCCATTCACCAGCTCGATCTCGTCGCGGCTGATCTCGTCGGGGTGGGCATAGAGGTAGGTGACTTTGCTGGTGAACCCGGCGGGATCCTTCGTCTGTTGCGCGACGAATTGAACGCGTACGTTGTCATCGGAGTGTTCCGCGATGTCCGGTGGAAAATGCCAGAGATCGTTGGTGCGCTGGTTTTGCAGGATCTTGCGGCCCTGGCTGTCCACCACCAGAATGCCGTCCAGGGAGGAATCGACCTGGGCTTCGAGGAAGGCGGTCTTCCAGAGGAGTTCCTCCTCGGCGATTTTGCGGGCGGTGATGTCCACGGCCGAGCCGACGATGCTGGTGATGCGCCCCGCGGCGTCACGCAGCGGGCTGAATGTGGCGTCTATGCAAATGAGATTGCCCCCGGCGACACGGATCTCGTAATCGCCGCGGACGACCTCACCCTGGCCGGCGCGTCGCAAAGCGTCGCGGAGACGTTCCTGGGCCTGAGGGGAGTAGGACCACCAATAGGATTCCGTCATCAGTTTGCCGAGCACGTCTTCGCGGTGGATACCGGCGGCTTCGAGCGGGGCGCGGTTGACCTCCAGCATGACGCCATCCAGCGAGAGGAGACCGACAAAGGCAAACATGCTGTCGAGGATATTGCGCAGGTGGGTCTCGCCTTCGCGCGATTTTTCCTCCGCCAGTTTGCGGCCGGTGATTTCCACAAAGATCGCGCCGATGCCGCCGGGTCTGCCATCCTTCCCGAGGATGGGGAAGAAGGACTCCATCCAATGCCGCAGGACACCCGGCTGCGCGGGAGTTTCGCCGGAGAGCTCCACATTCAGTATCGGCTCACCGGTGTCGAGCACCTTGCGGAGCAGCGGCTCGGCTACAGGAGCGAGCTTGGGGAGGATTTCGCGCAGGGTTTTGCCGATGTGCTCCTGGGCGGAGAGGCCATTGACCTCGGCCACGGTGTCGTTGATCCGCACATAGCGCAGTTCCGTATCGAGGAGGACAAGGCCGGCGGGGGCGCTGGTGAAAAAAGCGTTGAGGAGTTGCTCGCGCAAGGCCACCTCGGCCTCCAGCTTTTTGTGAGCGGTGATTTCCACCAGAATCCCGCCAACGCCGTCGATCCGGCCATCCTTTCCGAAAATGGGGAAGAAGGATTCCATCCAATGCCGCAGGACGCCTGGCTGGCCGGGAGTTTCTCCTGAAATCTCCACGTTCAGCATCGGCTTGCCCGTTTCCAGCACTTTCCTGTGCATGGGAGCGACGGAAGGAGCTACCTGGGGCAGGATTTCCTCGATGGTTTTCCCGAGGTGATCCTTGATGGACAGGCCGCTGATTGCAGCCACGGTGTCGTTGACCTGCACGTAGCGCAGTTTCGTATCGAGGAGGATGAGGCCGGCGGGGGCGCTGGTGAAAAAAGCGTTCAGGCGCTGCTCGTGCAAGGCTACCTCGGCCTCCAGTTTTTTTCGTTCGGCGACTTCTCCTTCGCAGGAGCGGAACTGGTCACGCAGAAAGAAAAAGAAAAATACGCTGCTGACAACCACAAACACCATGGTCCTGAGGGTTTGCAAGCCGACGATCTGGGCCGGGTCCGGGATGTAGCGGACGAGCGCGCTGCCTGAGGCCAGAATCCAAATGACCGACACGGTGCTGTAGAGCAACACGGCCCAAAACGCCATCTGGCTGGATTTTTTCACGGTAATTACGCCTTTCAAGAAAAAAGGGCGCCCAAGGCGGCCATGCTAGGAAAGGCATGGTGAAAAAGCAATGCTATAAAGGTCTGTATGACAAAAGCACAAAGGCCATCCGTTTGCACGGATGGCCTTTGTGGTGAGTGATTTTTTGAAGTGTGGTTTATTCGGCTTTTGGCTCTTCAGCTTTTTCGGCCTTTTCCGTTTTTGGCTTTTTGGCGGCTGCCTTTTTGGGCTTGGCTTCGCCTGCCTCTGCGGCTTCGGGCTTCACGGTTTTTGCCTTGGCTTTTTTCTCGGTCACCGGCTCGAGGACTTCCTCGACGACAGCGGCGTCCACCCACTCGATCAATGCGAGGGGAGCGGAGTCGCTCTTGCGGTAGCCGAGCTTGATGATGCGGGTGTAGCCGCCTTTGCGCGTCGCGGAGCGAGGAGCAATTTCATCAAACAATTTTTTTACAGCGTCCTTCTGGCCGAGTACCGACATGGCGGTGCGGCGGTTGTGGAGGGAGGCTTTCTTGCCGAGCGTGAGCATTTTTTCCGCCAGGGGGCGGACCGCCTTGGCCTTGGCCAGGGTGGTTTTAATACGGCCGTGCTCGATCAAGCTGCAGACCTGGTTTGACAGCAACGCGTCGCGATGGGATTGCGAGCGGCCGAGTTTCACAGTTTTTTTACCGTGGCGCATAGATTTTTCCTTGGGTTCTGATTAGGCGTTTGAGGAAGTGTCGGCGGCTGCGGGGAGAATATCCACGAGGCCGGCTTCGAACTTCTGTCCGAGACCGAGACCGAGCTGTTGGAGTTTGTCCTTGATCTCGTTGAGCGATTTCTTGCCGAAGTTGCGGTATTTCAGCATCTCGGTCTCGCTCTTCTGGGCGAGCTGGCCGACGGTGGTGATGTTCGCATTGTTCAGGCAGTTTGCCGCGCGGACGGAGAGTTCGATCTCGTTGACGCTCATGTTGAGGAGCTTCTTGAGACGGGTGTTTTCCTGGCTGACGGCTTCCGGGGTTTCGTCGAATTCCACGGCGTTTTCGTCGTACTTGACGAAAGGATCGAGGTGGTGGCGAAGGATCGCGGAGGACTGGAGGAGGGCTTCCTCAGGAGTGAGGCGGCCATCGGTCCAGATGTCGAGGATGAGCTTGTCGTAATCGGTGCGCTGTCCGACGCGGGTGTTTTCCACGGCGTATTTCACGCGGGTGACAGGTGAGAAGATGGAGTCGATGGGGATCACGCCGATCGGCTGGTCGGAGTGCTTGTTCTCATCGCCAGTGGCAAAACCACGGCCGACGCGGACTTCGAGCTCGGCTTCGAGCTTGATCTTCTTGTCGAGCGTGCAGATGAGCTGCTCTTTGTTGAGCACTTCGCAGCCGGCGACTTCGGTGATGTCGCCTGCGGTCACGGCGCCTTCCTTGTTCACGGAGATGCTCAGGTGGCGTGTCTCGTGATCGTGGGCCTTGAACTTGATTTTCTTGAGATTGAGGATGATGTCCACGACGTCTTCCACGACATTGGGAAGGGTGGCGAACTCGTGCTGGGCCCCGTTGATTTTCACGGAGGTGATGGCGGCGCCTTCGAGTGAGGAAAGGAGGACGCGGCGGAGTGAGTTACCCACGGTGTGTCCGTAACCGGCCTCAAATGGCTCGGCGATGAAACGGGCATAAGTATCCGTGGCTTTGTGCTCGTCTTTGACGAGCGTCTTGGGCATTTCGAAACGACCTAAACGAACTGGCATGGTATTATATTCAGGAAGCAGGGTTTTGGGCTCGGGAAGTGAGGACGATGAATCGCGACTTCTCTACTCTTATTTCTGCTTCTCTTTCTCTTCACCGGGTTACCCCTGACGCGGTGGCCGATGATTATGAAATCAGAGGCCCAGGGACCAACGGTGTATCTTTACATTTCGCGCTTGGGAGCGTGGAACAAACACCAGCACAGGGGCGTTGTAAAGAATTTTTTGAGAAAATGTGAGGCGGGGGGCGGCCATTAACCACAACTTTCGCAAGAACTCCGTAATCTCAAACTCCGTCCCGATAGATTTTCGCGAAGTGCGTGACTCCGCTGGCTGGCGGATCGAAGATCGAGCCGGGGTTGACCCATTTTATACTTGGGCATCCCCGGCATCGCAGGGACAAATGCCTTTGAGGGCTCTTACAGGCAATTCGAGTGTGCGAGCCGTACGCGCCGCCTCACCCGCCACACGCCTAGCACGGCGAAGCCCAAGCCCATCAGCGCCAGGCACGAGGGTTCGGGGATCACTTCGACGTAGGTATAGCCATTCGAGTCCACGACCGAGTAGTTCTCGCCCTCTGGCAGGGTCAGGTCGATCTGACCGTCATCGATCATCGTGGTGAGCGTGTCCACCCAGTTCGTCGAGTCATCGGGATCCGCCCAGCGAAAGGCCCAGTCTTGCGCCGATACCGGGGCTGTGAAGATGAGATCCATCTTGCTCACCGAGCCGGCGTCAATCGTCAAGCTGCTCGTCAAGGTCCCACTCAGGGTCAGGCCGGTTCCAGCGAGCGACTGATGGACGGTCAACATCGAGCCGCCTTCCACGTCGATGACGCTGCTGATGGTGTCGCCACCATGGAGGTCCAGTGCGGAGCCATTCCCAACGTGCAGTTCGCTGGCAATCACGGTGCCGAGGTTACTAACCGTCACCGCGGCACTGCCGCTGGAGCCGACAAAGATTTTCCCGGCGGTCACAGAGTTGCCTTGCGCATTGAACACCGAACCGGCGTCCTGAACGTTGAGATTATTACTGCCGCTCAAGTCCAGGCTGGCGCTCAAGTTCATGGTGCCGCCGGTCGTGACATTCACATCGTTCTTGGAAATGTTCGAGGTTGCCGCGGTCGTGAGCGTGGCGCCGTTTTCGACGTTGACGCCATTGCTACCGTTGCTGATCGTATCGGTGGAAATCAAATTGAGATTCTGGCCGTTGCCGAGGAAAAGATTGCCCAGGGTCAAGGTGCCCGGGGTGCCGCTACCGCGATTGAGCGTGACGGTGGACGTGCCGCTGAAACCGAGCAAAAGGTAGCTGGCGGCGAGATTGTGGCCCGCCAGGTTCAACGTCGAACCGTTGGCCACGTTGACGGTCTGATTGCCTATGCCCAAGTCGGCACCCAGATTGAACGTGCTGTCAACCACGTTCACAGTGGTGGTGATGTTTGAGGTCGATGAGGTAGTGAGCGTGGCGCCGGAGTAAATATCGACAGCGCCCGGGGTGCCGCTGATGACGTCCCCCGCGATCAGTGTCAGATTCTGGCCGTTGCCGATTTGAAGATTGTTCAGGGTCAAGGTGCCCTGGGTTCCGCTGCCGCGATTCAGCGTCACCGCCGATGTGAGGTAATACCCGAGGGCAAGGTTGGGGGCGGTGAGGTTGTGGCCATTCAGGTTGAGGGTCGTAGTCGCACCGGTACTCTCGGTATTGAGTCCGGTGCTGGAGCTGAGATTCATGTCAGCGCCGAGATTCAGCGTCGCGCCGTTGGCGACAGCCCCGCCCCCCGTGAGGTTCCCGGTGGAAGAGGTCGTGAGGATGCCGCCGTTCTCGATGTCGATGGAGCCGGTCACGTCCGAAGTTCCCATGGTCAAAGAGTTGCCGCTGGTGAATACCATGACAGTGCCGGCGGTAAACGAGCCGCCTTCTTCCTGGATCGACCCGAGGCCGCCGAAAAGGCCGATCCTGAGGGCGCCGGCGATCGTGAGTTGATTTGCACCCAGGTCGAGCACGCCGTTGGTCGGGCTGCCGTATCCCACGCTCACGTTGCTGGCCGACTCGCTCGCAGAGAGCGTGACCGTGGCGAAGCCCGTGGCTTGGGGGCTGTTGGGATAGGTGCTGCCTATGTAGACGTTGTCCGCCGAGGTTGGCACCGTGTCACTCGTCCAAATCGCTGGGTTTTCCCAAGTCCCGCTGGACAGGGTCCCGATGTCTTCGGAAAAGGCCGGGGTCGCCAGCATGGCCATCGACGCTAAAAAGACGAAAATGAAAGATTTTCCGAAGTTAAGCCAGGTGAACATGACACCCTGACGGGCAAGAATAGACCCTGAACGCATTGATTTTTTTCTCTCTAAGTTTCTTTCTTAAATTAGAGAACCATATCCCGCACCCGCGATCGCAGATGATACCCAAGATCAGCCCCCCCCCAATCATCGCGCAAAACGCTACAGGGCACAAAGGGGGCTGTCGACAAAAAATCATTCCAACGATACTACGCGGTTCGTGATAGGGAGGCTCCCAGAGGGCACCCTAGACCGATTCATTGGGAATGACTTGATCATGGATCATGCAGCAGATGCTCCTGGCCGGGCCCCACTCTTTGCTGATGATGCGCCGCTTAAGCACGCCGTTGCAGAGGCAGTAAACGATGGGTTCCTTTTCACCATCCTGCTGCTGACCAGCCGGTATTTCCTCCGGGGAATAACGGTTTTGCGGGAGTGGCAGTGGCTCGACGACAAGCGCTGTTTGCTGGGGGAGAGGGAAGGCGCTGGTCCGGGCCGCAGCCGTCTGCTCCGGGACGTACTCCACGAAGGCCGGCACTTCATCCGGAATGATGACGGCCTGCCGGCATTTCGGGCACTTGATCTTCTTGTTCAGCGAACTGCGTCCGAGCGTGATTTCGGCGTGGCAGGAGGGGCAGGGCTGACGGATGAGCTTATCGCTTGAGCGCATTTGGCAGGGATTTCCCCCGGGATGACATGGTATCCGGTTTTACATTATTTAAAAAATCGATTTCCTGGGAGCTCAGATTGATCGAGGTCCGCGCAAACTCGATTTTTTTCGCGGGAGCCGCCGTGAGAGGAGGCATGATGAGAAATGCGAGGTGGGGCGCCTTGATTTCGTTTGTGCAAACGGGGCAATAGACGCGGGCGCCAGCCTGCCGGGCATCGACTTCCAGCTTTGATCGGCACTCCGGGCAGGGGAATTTGATTTCGATGGAAATGATGTCCGCCGGATAAATTTCGGGCCATTCCGTGGATTGAGTAGCGGACTCGGGAGGCACGGGGACCACGCGAAGGCAACGCGGGCATTCGCTGATATCCTTGGTGCGTTCCTTGGGCGCTTCCATCGGGGCGGCGCAATGCAGGCAATAAAAGTGAACCTCGTTCATGGTTTTCGCTTTAAGTAGTAAGTGGGTTTCATCTCCTCTTTTGTCTCCTCAAAACTCGACTGATGCTTCAGAGAGGTAATCGCTTGACAGAAGTCCCCATAACATACTACATATCGAAGTCAAACCAAAACTTGCCACAAGATGTAGCGTGATTAGGGCTATTTGGAAGGGATCAATGCAAGATGAGCCAATTTGATGAACATAATCCCAGCGATTCCGCCAAGGCGGGTTCGAAATTGAACGGCGCGCTCTATCCGATCCACGAGGTTTGCAGGATGACGGGGATCGAGCCTTCGCGCATCCGGTTTATCGAGACGGAGTTTGAGGAATACTTCGGCGATGCTGGAAAGGGAATGCAGACCACCAAGTTTGACCAGCGGGGTGTCGATCTTTTGAAGAAGATCAACCAGATGCTTTTCAAGCAGGGGGAATCACCTTTTGACATCCGCAGGAAACTTGACCGCGATCTGCACCGGCTGAAAATAATCGCGGTGACGAGTGGAAAAGGCGGGGTGGGGAAAACCACGCTGTCGCTGAATCTCTCGATCGCCATGGAGAAGCGCGGGTTGCGGACTTTATTGATCGATGCCGACATGGGGCTGGGGAATGTGCATGTATTTGGCGGTATCACACCGCGCGGCTCGATGCTGGACCTGATCGAGGAGCGATCCGGCGATGCTATACTTTCATCCGGACCGGGCGGTATCCAGGTGCTGTGCGGCTGCTCCGGCAATGCGGCGATGGCGGATCTTCCACCTCATGAACTCGAGCGGCTGGCGAAGGGGCTCGTGGCGCTCGGGGATTCCTTTGACGTGATGATCATCGACACGGGCGCGGGGATTTCCGCGCAGGTCACGCATTTTCTGGCGATGGCGGATGATATCATCGTCGTCACCACGCCGAATATCGCAGCCACTCTGGACGCCTATGGGGTGATCAAGGTGGCGCGCGAGGAGGCGATGCGCGGGGATATCCATCTGGTGGTCAACCAGGCGGACGACGAAGAGCAGGCGCACATGGTTTACGAAAAAATCCGGCTATGCTCGGAGCGGTTCCTGCAATATTCGCCCGGTAATCTGGGCGGGATGGTGCGCGATCCGGTGGTGGAGCAATCGAACCAAAGCCGCAATCCTTTGCTGCTCTCGCAGCCCGGTCACCGGAACGCAAAGGTGATCCTGGAAATCGCGGAAAGCCTGGGCGCTCCTGCGCCTGTTGCCGCGATCGAGGAGAGCGTGAAGACAAATTTCAAAGGAACCACTGCGCCGGCGGCCGCATGAACGAAAAAAACGAAACCCAGAACGGAACCAGATCACCATGAACAGCAACTCCATTGAAATCGTCAGCATCGACGGCCACTTTGATGATTCAACATCGAACGGGGATGGCGGCCCGGATCTTTTGCACCTGGCGGAAAAACTTTTTGTCGAAAATGAGGCGAGGAATGGTGCGCAGGCCAGCGGGACGGCGCAGCATCCGTTTCCAGCGGGTGATTTTGTGAGGTTCTACGGCATGAAGGAAAATCCGTTTTCCGATGCGGTGAACCCTTCCTATTTTTACAAGACCGAGAGCCATGCGGAAGCGCTGAACAGAATGGTGCTCGCGGTGGAGCATAATACTTCGCTGGGTATGATCACCGGCCTGAGCGGCACGGGAAAGACGCTTGTGACGCAGCTTTTGCTGCAGCATTTCGACCAGAGCAGGCATCAGGTGGTGCTCGTGCTGGTGAGCCCGGGATTGAGCAAGACGGGATTGGTGCGCGAGATCCTGTCGGAACTGGGCGTGGCGGTGCCGGAGGGGAGCAGCCGCACGCACGATCTGCTGCGGGTGCTGAGCAACTACATTATCGATTTGCACGAGCAGGGGCGCCGGCTGGTATTGATCATCGACGAGTGCCATCTGCTTAACGCGGATTGCCTGCATGTGGTGCGCACGATCAGCAACATCGAGATTCCGGAATGCAAGCTTACGACGTGCCTGCTTTTCGGGGAGGAGCGGTTTTCGGAAAGGTTGAAGCATGCGAGTTACGAATCGCTCCGGAACCGGATGTATCTCCGCAGCGAGCTGCGGCCGATGGGTGCGGAGGAATGCGCGCAGTATGTGAAATTCCGCCTGATGGTGGCCGGGAGGATGGCTGATCTTTTTGACGAAGGGGCGTTTGCGGCCCTGCATGCCCACTCGGGGGGCGTGTGCCGGAATCTCAGCAAGCTATGCATGCTCACTTTGTTGAACGGCGCGATGCAGGGTAAGGCAATGATCGGCGAAAGCGATGTGGCCGCAGGCGCTGCGATGATGTGAGGCGCGTTATATTCCATGACCGCTAATTTTTCACAGCGAAACAGATGAGCGGTTACAGCAAGACTACGCTGCGCAAGGGGACTGTGAAAGTTCGCAAGGCGCCGGGCGGGTATTCCCCCTGCAGGGAAAGTGTGAGCGGCCTGGAGGAGTCGATGTTGCTCGAGGAGTCATCGCGGGGTCAGGAGAGCAAGACCGATGCGCCCAAAGGACAGAGTGTCTGATTGGATTGTGGGTTTTGTTTTACCTGAGTGCATTGGGCTTGATTTTATGTGGCCTTCTGACGACACTCGGCCTGCTATCTCCAAAAAGGGAACTTGGAACAAAACGGCTTGGTGGCGGCCATAACACTTCGTTCGTAAAATGGGTACTTCATCTCTTCAATCCTTGTGCACCATCGTCATGATGATCGGCCTTATTTTCACCGGCATCGGGGGATTTGGCGTTTATTATTTCGGGCAGGCCTCGCAGAACCAGCGGGAGCTTTCCCGGGCTGCGAAGGAGACGGATTTCAACGCAAAGGTATCGGCGCTGCAAAAGACCAATGAGGAGTTGCGGCAACGACTGGAGCTTTTTGACCTGGCGGCGCCCGCAGGGACTTTAACAACTGTAAAACCCAAAAACGAGCCTAGTAAGGCGCTGCAAACACCGGAGAAAAAGATGGCGTCGTCGGGGCTTGCTGCGCGGCCCTCACCGGCCCGGGTCAGCGCGCCGCCGCTCGCGAAGGGCGGGGCTAACGCAGGGACTGGAGATTGGGATGGTGGGCCGACCTTGGAGCAATTGGCAGCGACGGCATCCGCGCAATCGTCACCGGCGCCGAAGCAAAACGCCCGACTGAATGACAAGCAACTCGAGGACATGGCGAAAATCCTGCGCAAGCATTCCGGCAAAACCATTGCGATACATTCGGTGGCGGGAGACGCAGGGGGGCTTGAATTTGCCGAGACGCTGCGGCGCGCGTTTCTCGATGCGGGCTGGCATGTCGGGAGCATCAACCAGGTGGCATATACGAAAGCGCCTGTCGGGCTTTATGTTTCCACCGAGAAGTTTCCATCGCCCGATGAAGTGGTCGCGACTTACCAGGCGCTGACCGCAGCGGGACTGGATGTCTCCCAGCAGCTTGACTCGAAGCTCAATGGGGAAAAAGCGGTGCTTCTGGTCGGGGCTGAGGCGAAATAAGGCGGGCGCTTTTTCTGGCATCCGTATTGCATCCGGCGATGCAATGAGTTGAATTCATTTCACGAGCGTTGGTTTGGAGCGCAGCCTGATTGGATTATTTTTTTGGATATCATTTATGAAAATGTATTTCGTCGAAACACAACCTTCCGAGGAGGAATATTTCAGCGACGCGCTGGCGGGGCATGAGTTGCGTTTTGCCTCGGAGCTGGACGAGGTGGGGAGCGATGCGGAGGTGGTGAGTGTCTATTTCCGGATGCAGCTGGGTGCGGATTTTTTCAAGGCGCACCCGAAGCTGAGGATGGTGGCGACGCGATCGAACGGGTACGACCACATCGACGTCGCGGAATGCAGGCGGCGCGGGGTGACGGTGTCGATCGTGCAAGGCGGGGATTCCAACACGGTGGCGGAGCATGCGTTTGCGTTGATCCTTGCACTGGCGCGACGGCTGGACGAGGTGCGGCAGGCGAACAAGCAGACGCATTTTTATTACGACAGGCTGCGCAGCTTCGATCTCAAGGACAAGACGATCGGCATCGTCGGCACGGGTCGCATCGGGCGTCGGACGATGCATATCGCGCAGGCGTTCGGGATGAAGGTGCTGGCTTACGATCCTCACCTGGCATCACCACCGGAGGAGAGTCCGGGTGTGCGCTATGTGGAGTTCGAGGAATTGCTGGCGGCTTCGCATGTGATTTCTCTGCATGCGCCGCTGACCCCGGAGACGCATCATTTGTTTAACAAGCTGACATTTGCGCAGTGCAGGCGCGGGGTGCTGATCATCAATACGGCACGGGGCAGGCTCATCGATACCAAGGCGCTCATCGAGGCAATGGACGAGGGGATCGTGGGCGGAGCCGGGCTGGATGTGCTGGAGGATGAGAGCGTGATGCGGCGCGAGGGGACCAAGCTGATAGCCGACCAGATCATCGCGAAGATCCAATCGACAGCCACGCCGGAAGAGGCGCGGATACGGACACCGGGGAGGATCATTGAACTCCAAAGCCTCACGGAGAATGCGCGGCTGATCTCGAGGTTGAACGTTGTGTTCACTCCGCATGTTGCGTTTAACAGCGTGGAGGCGGTGGAGCGGATCAATGCGATGACCGTTGAGAACATCAAGGCGTTTGTGGACGGCAAGCCGATCAACCTGGTTCCCCAAAATGAAAATGAGGGGTGAGGCGGGAGTGGGCGCTTTTGGCAGGGATGCGGGATAGCTGACGGTTGGTAAGGGTTGGCAAAGGTTGATTAAGCCCGGCAAAAATGCCCCGGAATTACATGCAGATATCAGGATTTTTTGATGCTTTTTAAAATGAAATACAATCGGGTCTTCGTTATTGCGGCTTTTCTTTTGATGGCTTGCCGGTGTGCTGTGGAGGCGGATGATGTTGCCGCGCCGGCTGGGATGAATTTGACCAAGGCGCGGAGCGGGTTTGTGACGAAGCTGGTCAGGAAGGAGAAAATCGGAGAGCCGGTGGAGGAGCCGCCTGCGAATTTATTCCGGCTGGTGAAGTATGTTTCCCCGGGCGGGAGTATGTCGGCTTATGTGAGCCCGGCTCCGGCGGCGGGTGGGAAGCACCCGGCAATCATCTGGATCGTGGGGGGATTCAGCAACAGCATTGGCCGCGTTGCGTGGACTCCGAGGCCGACGGATAATGACCAGTCCGCGAGCGCGTTTCGCGAGGCGGGGATTGTGATGATGTATCCCTCGCTGCGAGGCGGAAATGACAACCCGGGTGTGAAGGAGTGTTTCTATGGGGAGGTGGACGATGTGCTTGCCGCTGCGGATTATCTCTCGAAGCTCGATTATGTGGACCCGAACCGTATTTATCTCGGTGGTCATAGCACGGGAGGTACGCTGGCTTTGCTGGTGGCGGAGTCGCGCAATCGTTTCCGAGCGGTTTTTGCGTTTGGGCCTGTCTCGGATGTCCGGAGTTATGGCGCGGACGTGATTCCGTTTGACACCACGAATCCCAGGGAGGCTGAATTACGCGCGCCGGGGAACTGGCTGCAGGCGATCCGCACGCCGACGTTCGTTTTTGAAGGGACGGAGCAGCCGGGCAATATCGTATCGTTGCGAATTCTTCAGCACTCGACGCACAATCCCGTGATCCAGTTCCTGCCGGTGGAAGGAGCCACGCATTTCAGCACGCTCGCGCCGGTTACGCACCTCATCGCTGCGAAGATTTTGCATGATGATGATGCAGTGGTGAATATTGGGTTTACGGAAGAGGATCTGGCGAAGGCGATGAAGTAGGAGAAGATTTTGAACAGGAGGAAACAGAGGGGAACGGAGTGGAAGTTTATTTTGGGAAAGAGGTCCGGGCCGGTTTTTTTGATTGAGGGGAGATGAATGTGGCCAAGGCCAGCCACGCGATGAAAACTGCTGTTACTGCGACCGAGAATGGGGCGAGAAAACGGTCGAGCGGCAAACGCGGGGCGCCGGGGGTAATGGTCATACTGCCGCAAATGATTGCGTCTTTGCCGGCGAATGGAGCGGTGGCTGTCTCATGGCCGCGGTGATCGACGAGTTGCGAAATTCCCGAACTTCCAACGCGGAAAACCGGGATATTGTATTCCGCGGCGCGGACAAGAGCCACGCGTTCGTGGAGCTCGTGCTCGTGCCTGCCCCATGCTTCCACATCCATCGTCGGGACGATGAGCGCGCGGGCACCCAGGCGGACCAGGCGATCGGTGACGCGGCTGTAACTGAGGTCGTAACAGATGCAGATGCCGATCTTGCCCCATGGAGAATCCCATACCTTTTGCTCCGGTGCGGGAAGGCCGTCCTCGAAGAATTGAATAGGAACACTCTTCACCTGCTTGAAAACCACGGTGCCATCGGGCCCGATGACATACGCTGTATTGTAATAATTGCCAGCGGGGGCGGGATCCTTTCCACCGGCGATGAGGTATTTGTGACGCGAGCGGCACCAGCCCCGGATTTCATCGGGAACGGGGCCGTCAAACGTGTATTCGCTGACCACGAAAAGCTGTGCAACCGGGCATTGCGCCAGGGCTCTGTCGAGGTTTAAGGCGACTTCCTTTTCCGAGGGGAATTCCATCTGCACTCCGGCGACCTGCACAGTGGGTGTTAAAATTTTGCCCGACATCGTGGAGAGCAGCCACAAAATCCCTACTGCGACAATCGCCCCGACCAGGATTTTTTTAAGCGGCGCGGACAGAGCCCATGCCGCGAAGAATGCCGCGATGAAGCCGATCCCATAAACCCCGATCGCGTGGAAAGGAACAGGCAACCAGGAATCAGCCAGGGAAAAACCCACATTCAGCCAGGAGAAACGGAGGTAGTATAGCTCGCTGCGAAAATATTCCAAGCCGGTCCAAAGAAAAGGAGCCAGCAAGGCTGTGCGCGCGGCTCCCAGCCGCATGAGCGAGGCGTGGGTGAGCACGACAAAAAGCGCGATCCACGCCGCGAGGATCGCCCACAAGAAAAGGGCGGCAGGCCCGAAGATGCGCCAGAAAAATTCCAACTGCGGGCCGAAGCAGAGCAGCCCCGTGCCGAATGCCGCGTAAAATGCGATGCGTGCCGGCTGAAGGCGGGCGAGCTGGACCAGGCAGACCACGTAGCCAAAAATCAGAAACGAGAAGGGGGTGGAGTAAGCGGCGTGGAAGCACGCGGCAGCTCCGAGCGCCAGCAACACGGCCCTGCTTTTGCGCAGTGGTTGGATGGGGGGATTCAAGTGCAAGAGGTGTGTTTTACAAATGGAAAAGGTGAAATACAAGCAGGCCTATTTATTCCGCGATGGCACCTGCCACTGGCGTCCAGTCGCCGTCGCCGAGGAATGTGGCGGCTACTTCGCCGAGGCTGACGCCGAGGTGCTCGAGGGCTGCGGATTCACCAGCGTCGTCGCGTTTTGCGGCGAGGACGAAGCGGTGGACGTCACTCCCGAAGTCGCTTCGCATGTTGTTCACGAGGATTTCTGCGAGGCCATAGCTGAGCTTTGATGGGTCTCCGGCGATGCGGAATGATTTTCCGCTCCAGAAATCCTGGATGGTGTCGTGGTTCCAATATGCCTCGTGCTGGTCGAGGGTTTCGCCATCAAGGCGATGTGACATGCGGCCGGTAACTTTTTCCTCAGTGCTTGTCGCAAGGCCTTCGTTCAGCCAGCGGGGTATTGATAAATGCGCCACCGAGAGATGCGTCAGCTCGTGGATGAGCGTGAGTGTGTAATCCTTTTGATACGACATGGCGGTGTGGCAATAGCCGCGGTTGAGAAAAATCCCCGCGCTGGTGATGAACTCGCCCTCATCCGGATAAAAATGCGAGATGTAGCGGTAATATTCGTCGAGATCCTCGAAGATGATGATCGCGTGTCTGCCGAATTCCCAACGCCAAGCCAGATCCTTGAGGTCGTTGCGGATCTGCACGAGAGCGTTTTCCGCGACGTTGAGCAGGTAGGTCGCACTGATTTTGGATTTTTTTGAGAGCAGCAGGAAGTTTTGAGATCCAAAGATCAGGTTGTCCGGGCCGAGCTTCTCCTTGATCACGCCGAGCCATTGCAGGGAGGCTTTGTCCCATGCTTCCTTAAGATGTTCCGGTTCCGCCGTTTGTCGGATATGGTCGCCGATCAATTTCCAGTCGGGCTGGGGAAAGCCCTCGACGACCTGCCATGCGTTTGGGAGCTGGAGGATGTCGATGTCGGGGTTCATGGGGGTGGGGGAGGTTTTACCACCAAGACACAAAGGCACCAAGAGGGAACGGGATTTTCTAACAGGAGGAAACAGAGAGGAACGGAGGGGGAGAGCCCAATGAAAAGAAAGCGTGAATGGGAAGAGGGCCAGCTTGCAATGTGAGCGCGTTTGGGGCGAAAATTGGTTGAATCCGCCCGGCATCTCAGCGCGGACGAAACAGAGTTTCTTGAGCCAGTGCGATCCCAAACAGAGTTTGGGATCGAGGAGGTGGGATGATCGTCCGCTTCTTAATGTCCGCCGCCGCAACCGTGGCCGCCACAGCCATGGCCCCCGCAGGAGTGGCCTCCACCACAGGAATGGTGGGAGCCGCATGAGTGGGAATGGCCTCCTCCGCCGTCATGGCCATGATGATGGCCGTGGTGGCTGCTGTGTGAATGCCCTTCGCTTGTAGTGCTTGGGGCATCCGGGACATCGAGGCAGACGCCGGGATCTCCATCTGCGCCATAACCTGTGCGGGAGGAACTGAACAGCCGCTCCCATAGTGACCGTTTTTTTGGTTTGTTTGTGTTCATGTGAATTCTTCTTTTTCAGTCGTTATCACCTGACGGGTTTAATCCTGACTAATTTGGTATGGAAATGCAAGGAAAATCGGATTTGACAGGAGGACACATAGGGGGGTGGAAAGGCTGAAGTATAAAGGCTGAAGGCTAAAGTGAAGAGTGCGAAACTCAGCTTCGGAGACATGTGCGTGACGAAACAGAGTTTCGTGGGCCAGTGCGATCCCGGGCAGAGTTTGGG
>JBAVPB010000015.1:0-7541 GCA_049692655.1 Chthoniobacteraceae bacterium
CAAGAGCGGTCAGCGCGCGGTGATTGAAATTATCCGCGAGTTCCGCTACCCTACGGAGTTCACTCCTCCGGTGGTTCCTCAATCACTCAATCTTGCCCAAGGTTCGCTTCCGGTCATCACGCCGACAACGCCTACCGCATTTGAAACTCGCAACACGGGTGTCACCATGGAAGTGGAACCTGTTGTCGGCCCTGACGGCCAGACCATTGATCTCAATCTCGTCCCTCAGGTTGTGGAATTTGAGGGTTTCGTGAATTACGGAAGTCCGATCTATGGAAGTTTACAGACCTCTACGGGTGGAAATCCAATTTTCAATGCAATTGGTAATATTATCGGGTTCACTGGCATCACAACCACAAACCAGACAGTCTTGCTCACAGCGAATACCATTAACCAGCCTATCTTCAGCACACGCAAGGTGACTACCAGCGTGAGTGTCTGGGATGGACAGACCGTGGTGATCGGCGGTTTGATGCGTGAAGACGTGCAGAAAGTGGAGGACAAGGTTCCCGGACTTGGCGATATCCCATTGATTGGGCGCATGTTCCGTTCCAGCGTGGATCAGCACATCAAAACCAATCTGGTCATTTTTGTGACAGCCCATTTGATGAATCCTGCCGGGGAAAACGTGCATGAAGAGGACGAGAAGGAAGAAGAGGTCACGCCTATGGCGCAACCCGACCTGCTCCCTCCTCCTTCATTCCCGCAGGCTCCCCTTCCGAAATAAGTGAATTTGATTGTGGAATAAGCTGTGCCCATCTTGGGAATTACGGGAGGCATAGCCACTGGCAAATCCAGTTTTGCAGGTTTATTGGCGCGTCAAATGACTGCGAAGTTATTTGACGCTGACCAGTGTTCCAGGAATTTGCTCGACGGTGATCCGGGGGTGCGTGAGCTTGTGCGCCAGGCTTTTGGAGACGGAATATTTACGCCGGAGGGTGCGGTGGACAGGGTCGCATTGAGGGGGATCGTTTTTGCCAGTGAGGAAAAACGCCTCTCCTTGGAGCGGATTCTGCATCCGGCAATAAGGGCTCAATGGCTGGACATGGCTGCAAGGGAAAGAGTGTCCGGCAACTGGCTGGCCGTGGATATTCCGTTATTGTTCGAGACTGGCGCGGAGCAATTCTTCGACCATGTCATTGTGGTGGCGTGCGGGGCATCGACGCAGATGCGCCGCCTGGCGGAGATCCGAAATCTCAAGCCTGATATCGCTGAAAAAATCATCGCCTCGCAAATAGACTTGAATGTGAAAATCTCAAAGGCCAATTATCTCATCTGGAATGAGGGGTCCCTCCCGGCGCTCGGCAATCAGGCGTCGCTGCTGGCGGACTTTTTAAAACAACTGCATGGATAATTCAGGGGGTAATCCCGAAACTACAGATCAAGGCGCCCGCTCCCGGGAGATTCATCTCGATGCTTTGCAAAAAATGCCTTTTGTGCAATTGCTTGATCGCGCTCAGGGCCTGAATCTCAAGGCTGGCTACGATCGCACGCGGCATCAGATCATCCTCGATATCCTTAAGTTTCATGCGCTGAAAGGCGACCGCGTGTTCGTCGATGGCATTCTGGAGGTTTCTGCGGAGAATCACGGTTTTCTGCGGTGGCCCAACTATAATTTCCGCGCCTGCCTCGAGGATGTCTATGTCTCGCCGGTCCTGGTGAAAAAATTCTTTCTCCGTCCCGGAAATCGCATTGCGGGCTGGCTGCGCATGCCGCGCGACAAGGAGAAATTCATGGCGCTGGACGGGGTGGTTTCCATCGAGGGGATTCCTCCGGCCTCCTGGGTTGAGACGAAGCATTTCGACAATCTTACGCCCCTGTTCCCGACGCACCGCCTCATCCTCGAAAATTCCGTGACTAATTCCCTCAGCGCGCGTGCCGTGGATTTGATTTCGCCGCTGGGACGCGGTCAGAGGGGGCTGATCGCCGCCCCGCCCCGCACGGGCAAGACCATTTTGCTCAAGGATATCGCACAGGCGATCCGCGTGAATTCCCCGGAGAGCCATGTGATCCTGCTGCTCATCGACGAGCGCCCCGAGGAGGTCACCGATTTGCGGCGCAGCATCGATGCCGATATTTTCAGTTCCAGTTTCGATGAGAATCCAAGCCGCCACGTGCAGGTCTCGGAACTCGTGAGTGAGCGTGCGCGCCGCCTGGTGGAAATCAACAGGCATGTGGTCATCCTGCTCGACAGCATCACGCGCATGGCCCGCGGATACAATGCGCTCCAGCCTGCCAAGGGGCGCACCATGTCGGGCGGTGTGGATACCAAGACGCTGATGAAGCCGAAAAAATTCTTCGGCGCTGCCCGCAATGTCGAGGAGGGGGGCAGCCTCACGATTCTCGCCACGGCGCTCATCGATACCGAAAGCCGCATGGACGAGGTGATCTTTGAGGAATTCAAGGGAACCGGAAACATGGAACTCCATCTCGACCGTTCGCTGGTGGAAAAGCGTATTTTCCCGGCGATTCAGGTTTTGAACTCCGCCACCCGCCGCGATGAGCTGCTTTATCATCCGCAGGAGTTTGAGCGCGTGCAGATCCTGCGCCGGCAGCTTGCCGAGCTTCCGCCCGTGGAAGCGATGGAAGTGCTGCTCAACAATCTCAAGGCCACCAAATCCAACGCGGAACTCCTGATGGCGGGGTTGCGATAAACAGACCAGAAAACAACCCGTTTTGATTACCACTTCCATAGCACTCGAGGAATTTGTGGGGCATCTCGCCCCGCACGACCGCATCGCGCTCGATACCGAGGCGGACAGCCTCCACTGTTATTTTGAAAAGCTCTGCCTGATCCAGATCAGCCTTCCGGATGAGCATGTGCTCATCGATCCGCTGGCCGGCATTTCTCTTGAGCCCCTGTATCAGGCGCTCAAGGGCAAGGAGTTGATCCTCCAGGGGGCCGACTTCGACCTGCGCCTTCTGCAACGCGCTGGCGGCATGGAGGCGGAGCGTGTTTTTGATACGATGATCGCCGCGCGGCTCACCGGCAAGACCGAGTTCAGCCTTGCCGCGCTGGTCCTGCATTATTTCGGCATCACTCTCGTCAAGGGATCGCAGAAGGATAACTGGGCAAAGCGTCCGCTCTCGGAAAAAATGATCGATTACGCGATGAACGATACGCGCTACCTGTTCGAGATCGCCTCGAAGCTGGAGCATGAGCTCCGCACGCTCGACCGCTGGGATTGGTTCCAGCAATCCTGCACGAAAGCCGTTCAGCAGGCAAAGATCACCCGCCAGCGCGACGTGGACAACCTCTGGCGCATCTCGGGCAGCGTCGATTTCAGGGGCCGTGCCGCAGCCGTGTTGCGCGCCCTCTGGACGTGGCGCGATGAGGAGGCAAAGGCTGTGGATCGTCCCGCCTTCCATATCCTGCGTAACGAGGAATTGCTCGAAGCCGCGCACCGCTTCGACACCGGGCAGCAGGTTTTCATCCGGCACCTCTCCGGCAGCCGCGCCAAACGCTTCTTCGAGGCTTCCCAGAAAGCCCTGGAGCTTCCCGAAAGCGAATGGCCTGTATTTGTCCGCAAGAGCCGCGCACGCCCGACCCCCGAGGAGGAGAAGCGTTTCAGCGCGTTGAAAAAGAAGCGCGACGAAGCCGCAACAGCACTCAATCTCGACCCTTCCCTCATCGCGCCCAAGGCCACCCTGGAATCCCTCGCAGCCGACGCCCAAAGCGCCCCCGAACGCCTGCTGCCATGGCAGCAGGCGCTATTGGAGCCGATCTGATCCGTTCATGCTTTGCACCGCTTGCGGGGCGGACTTTTCCTCGTGGAACGGCTTTCCTGCCTGGTAGAGGGCGAGTTGTTTGTTGAGGGCTTCGATCATGGCTTCATCCGTCTCCGGGACGATTGACAGGGCTTGCCGGGCGGTTTCCATCGCATTGTCGAACTGGCCCGCTTCCGCGTAGGCTGCCGCGAGGATTTTCAGCGTATTGGGATCCTGCCCGCCCACTGCCTGGTTTGCTTTTTGAGCCAGATCGAGGGCTTGTGTGCCATCGCGGACTGTTCCATCCGGGCATGTCGCAAGCAGCCACGCCAGTTTTCCCTGTGCAGGCGTAAACTGTGGCAGGAGTTCCAGTGTCCGTTGATAATTGGTGGCAGCCTCCTTGAATTTTCCCGTTTTGGTAAGGGCAATTCCGAGATCGTAGTCGGCATAGACATTCTCTGTCGTTCCCATGGAGCGTTCTATTTCAACGCACTGTTTCAGGTGGTAAACCGCTTCCTCATACTCATGTTTCTGATTCAATAAAACATTGCCAAGGTTGTAGTGGGTGATCTGGTCGCGCGGGTTGATCGCGAGAGATTTTTCGTAATTTTCCATGGCCTCGTCAACCATGCCCTTTTGCAAAAACACGTTTCCAAGATTGCCGTAGATTTCCGCGGAATTTGGGTCCATGGCCAGGGCTTTACGGGTTTCGTAAACAGCCTTGTCCAGCCGGCCTTTCCGGAGCATCGCAATCCCGAGATTATTGACGGCTTCCGCATCGTAAGGCCTGATCTGGAGTGATTTTTCAAAATAGGCGATCCCCCCGTCCACATCCCCGCTTTGCTGCAGGATGTTCCCGAGATTGTTGTATGCGATCCAGCAGTCCGGGTTTCGCGCGACGGTCGTCTGCCAGAGCGTCTCGACATCACGGTACATCCCGCATTGGCTCCAGGTGAGCCATCCCAGTGTGGCAAACAGCGTGGCGTAAAACACGCCTTGTAAATTTGGATTGATGTCTTTTCTGGAATCGAAAAACAGCGTGATGCCCGCCCCGGCCAGCGCCAGCGGCCCCATGCTCGCCATATATTGAAAATGGTCGCCCACGAACGAGAACCGGAGGAAGTAATGGTTCAAAAGCCCAAGCACCGGCAGCAGGGCCATCACAAAATAAGTCCACGCCAGAAAAACCGGGCGTCCCCATCCATTCCCACTGTTCCGGCAGCGCCATAAAACAATAAATGCCACGATCACCGCCGTCGTGGGCAGGTAGTCCGGCAGGTTTCCGGCCGAAATCTCCCACCGCGGGTAAAAGAAAATCAACGGATGAGGCCAAAGCAATTTCCACAGGTAAAACCACACCACCCGCCCCGCCACCAGGATGCGGTCCATCCCGTTGATCGTCCAATAGGGGCCACCGCCCACCCCTTCCACTTTCTGGGTCCACAGGGAAAGAATTCCAGCCAGACCGGACATTACAAAAAACGGAATGAGCTGGAAAAGGCTGCGCCGGCTTAATTTCCCCGTGATCCACCAGGCGCACAGTCCCAGCACAAAGGGAAGAATGACCGTCGATGATTTGCTCGCCATGGCGAGCACGCCCCAGACCACGGCGAGGGAGTAATACAACCCTGCGCTCTTTTTGGGATCGCGTTCCTGCTCCACCCATTTCGATCTGGAGAAAAACAGGATCGAGAGCAGGTAGAAAAAGCACGATTGCGTATTTTTCAACTCCGTGACCCACGCCACGGTCTCCACCTGGACGGGATGCAGCGCCCACAGCACGGTCCCCAGCCACGCGCCGCGCACCCGCAGGCAGAGCAGTACCCGCCACAGCACCAGCGCGGCGGCGGTATGCATGAGAACATTCACAAGGTGAAACGGCAGCGGATCCAATCCCCACATCCGGTGTTCCAGCCAGAATGTCGTCTGCACCAAGGGACAAATCCGCGCGTGGGCGCTCGTCCAGATGTCCTTCAACCCCAGCGGCCCCACGATGCACGGGTTCGCCGTCAGGTGGGCGTCATCGTCCCAGACAAATCCTGCATGCCAGACCTGCTGGTAGGCGGCGATCATGACCAGAAGTAACAGCATTGCAAAAAGCCGGCTTCTGCTCCGCAGAAATGGCGGAAGAAAGGAATCAATGCGTGAAGTCATTTTTACGGGGTCTCCGCCGTTTCGCGGAACGGTTTCCCGGCCTGGTAGAGTGCAAGTTGCCCATCAAGCGCTTCGATCAGCGCATCATCGTGCATCGCCGTGGCGATCATGAGCGCCTGTTGTGCCGTATCCACCGCCTCCTTGAACCGCCCCGTATCCGCATAAGCCGCCGCCATGATCTCCAGGACGTGCGGATCGTGCAGATCGCTCAAATTACCGAGGATAATCAACCCTTGCCAACCGTTACCAACCCTCTGGTCTCCGCAAGTAGCCAGGATCCACGCCAGTTTTTTCCGCGCCTCCGCAAATTGCGGCAGAAGTTCCAGCGTCTTTTGGTAATGCTCCGCCGCCGCCTTGAAATTCCCCTTCCTGGCATACGCCACCCCAAGATCATAGTGGGCATAAACATTCTCCGGCCTCCCCATCTCCCGCTCCAGCTCCAGGCATTTTCCGAGGTGCAGGATCGCTCCATCCACATCCTGCTTCTGGTGCAGCAACACAGTCCCGAGATTGTAATGGGACGCCTGGTTCCCCGGATTAATATCGAGCGACTTCCGGTAATTTTCAATCGCCTCGTCGATCCGTCCGCCCTGCAATAACGCATTCGCCAGATTGCTGTAAGTCTCCGCCGAATCAGGCCGCAGCACCAGCGCCTCCTGAGTTTCATCAATCGCCTCATCGACTTTCCCATTGCCCAACAAAGCCACGCCGAGATTATCGTGCGCCATCCACGACCCGGGATTTTTTGCCACGGTCGCCCGCCAGAGCGTTTCATTGCTCGCGTACATCCCGCTCTGCCTGCAGGTCAATATCAGGAGCACGCCGAGCAGAATTCCATACACATAGTTTTTCCTCAAAGCCGGTATTCCGTAGATTGCCGCGGCAGCCAGCGCGATCGGACCGATGCTCGCGAGGTATTGGAAATGATCCGCAACGAACGAAAACTTGAACGGGTAGATATTGAAAAATCCCAGCGCCGGAAACAATGTGCCCGCGAAGAAAAGCATCGCCGCCAGCGGCCCTCGTGTGCGTTTCCGCAAGATCCAAAGCCCGGCGAGCAGCAGCAACGCAAACACCGGAAAAAGATACTGCCACCACACCGAGGCGTTGATGTCCCATCGCGGATAAATGAAGATCAAATCGACCGGCCAGAAGATTTTCCCAAGGTAAAACCAGAATGCCCGTCCCGCAATAAGCAGCCGGTCGATGATGGAGAAATCAAAGTCCGAACCCGAGGCTCCGATGTATTTTTTTTCGACCCATGCCGTGAAAATTCCGGAGACGATTCCTGCCGCAAAAAATGGAATCAAGGGCAGCACATCCAGCTTCCACGAGATCCGCCCGCGTTTCCACCAGAACACGACCAGCAACGCCGCAGGCAGTGACGCGGCGACAGTCTTCGACAGCAGAGCCAATACGAAAAGTCCCAGCGCTGCAAAATAGAGCGGCTTCTTTTTTTGCTGGTCGTAATTCAGATAAACGAGAGCGGCGCCCAGATAGAATATTCCTGAGAGCGCATTTTTGAGTTCCGAAATCCAGGCCACGGATTCCACTTCCACCGGATGCAATGCGAACAGGGCCGCAGCGAGCCATGCTGCGGAAAATTCCAGCTTTCGCAATATCCGGAACAACAGCAAAGCCGACCCCGCGTGCAGCAGGATATTGAGCAAGTGATAGCC
>JBAVPB010000016.1:0-4650 GCA_049692655.1 Chthoniobacteraceae bacterium
TGAATTCCGCCACGCTGTCGATCGAGAGGTCGAGTTCGCACGGGTCGAGCACCTGCAGGAGGACGACGTCATGCATTTTCTTCCGGAAATGTGCGATGGCATGGAACACCGCCTCGGGATCGTCGAAGAGATCGGAGATGAGGATGATGAGCCCCCTGCGCGAAATGGATTCCGCAAGGGTATGGAGGGCGCGACCGGTATCCGTGCGGTTCTTCGGTTCGTGCGCGGCCAGGCGCTCGACGAAGACGCGTAAATGGCGCATGCCGCTGCGGGTGGGAATCTCCTGCCGGATCGCATCGTCGTAAATGGTGAGGCCCAGCGAATCCTGCTGGTGGGCGACGATATAGCCAAGCGCGGCGGCGACGCGGCATGCATATTGGTATTTGGTCGGCTGTCCTTCCGAGGCGTAGGCCATCGAGCCAGAGCCATCGATGATGATATGCGTCCTGAGACTTGTCTCTTCCTCGAACCGTTTTACATAGTAACGCTCCGTGCGGCCGAAAACTTTCCAGTCGAGGTTCCGCAGGCTGTCCCCTTTTACGTACTGGCGGTGATCGGCAAACTCAATGCTCGCCCCCTTGAGCGGGCTGGCGTGCATCCCTGCGCGAAATCCTTCCACCACATAGCGCGACCGCACCACGAGCGACTCCAGTTTTCGCATCGTTTCTGGGCTGAGGAAATCCGTGATGCCTGCCATGGGTCAAAATGTAACCGTAAACAACCGGTTAACACCAGTGCTAGTGCGTGATTGCATAGTACAACACATTCACCCCTATGGCGGTAGCGTCGGAAGCCTCATATCCCAGCGCGTAGGGCGCAACCGCCCGCTCCCAACCGGAGCTGAGATCGTGGGGGCTGTAAATGACAGCGAGCGAGCCATTGAGGTCCATGCCGTACATTTCCGGCGCCATCTCGATTTGATTTCCGGAGCGCGCCGCCAGTGCGGGCCGGGCTTTCACGAGGCCTATGGTTTCGGGCTGCTTGAAAATCGCATGGTTCGCGGGCAATGCCTCGAGTGAGTGCCCGGGGAGCACCTTGGCCATTTCCTCCCTGAATGCCAGGTCAAAGGACTGCCGCCCTTCCGCCGCCTCGGCGAAGAGGACGCCGCCATTCATGAGGAAGCGGCGCAGATTCGCACGCTCCTTTTCGGTCAAAGTAAAATCGGTGGTGCCTGTTACAAAAAGAAATGGCATTTCAAAAATACCGGCATCGTCGAGGCTGACATCCCGCAACTCAAAGGAAACAGGCGTCCCCGTGGCGGCATGAAACTGGTTCAATAACATTGGGAACGCCGCGGAACGCGTCTTCCACGGACCGTCGTGAATCAGTTGCCCCACCCTGAATTTCCCAGCCGTCTGCTTGTCGGCATTCACCAGTTCCACACTCTTGCCCACGCTACGCCCCGCGTCGCGCATGGCGGTGACGTAGCTCACGATATTTGCGCCGAGCTTGCGCGCATCGGCATCCGAGTAGCCCCAGCTTTCATGCTGGTTTGCCTCCCAACCGAGTGAAAAATCCCAGCGCGAAATGAAAATCGCCGTGCGGTTATCGATATCGACACCTTCCAGGTACGGATGCGGGTCGGTCGCAAGCCCATCGCGCACGAGCCGGTCGCGAAAGCCCACTTTATCGATCTCATAAAAGGAGTGGAATACGGGATGGTCCAGCCGCAGCCTGTAAACGGAGCGTTCCGGCAGGATTTCGTGCGCGGCTTGCAATGCGGATTTGTAGGCATCGGGATTGCCGACGAGCGAATTGAAAACAATCGTCCCGCCATTTGCCACGTAGTCACGCAAGATCGCAATTTCCTTGTCGGTGAGCGTAAACGGCTTGTAACCAGAGCGGTAGAGAATCGGATTCTGGGCGGGGTCAGTCGAGATTTGTGAAAACGCCTTTACGTTCGAACTGAAGTGGACGTTCATCTGCTGGCTGATCCATTCCAGCAGGCCTTTCACGTCGTTTGGAGTGCGGGTCCAATCCTCGGCATCCTGTGAACGTATCTTGGTCAGCAGCACGGGAGGTTGGGGTGGATTTTTCTTTTCCTGGCGCTTCATCGGCACCACCGGATAAGGCAACGGGGGCAATCCCTCGGATGATGAAACTTGCGAGGGAGGAGGTTTCGGCCTTTCCAATGGGGGAGGATCCGGCGGCTGGAGCGCGGCATTGGCGGCAAGCATGAGGCATGACAAGGCCGCAGCAGATATCAGCCAGGACTTTCCACAGGGGAGGGAATAATTCATACCGCAGATCATTGCTAATGCTGTTCAGAGGCCAGTTCAAGCAGGATTATGACGGCGCTTTGACATTTACGACGGGTGAACAATAAGATGATCCCAATGCAAAATCTCCATGACCACTGGAAACTCTCATATATTGATCCAGCCCCGGCCACACAATCCGCGCCGACCGACTGGAGGCCGGCACAAGTTCCAGGCACCGTGCAAACTTCACCCTTCGGACTTTCCCGCGGAGAGCTTTATCAAGGCACACGTATCAAGGAAGTGCAATGGATGCAGGAGAAAATCTGGGTTTACCGCCGCTCCCTGAACGTACCTCTCGTTGCTGATGATGAATCCGTGCGCATCGTTTTCGAAGGACTGGATTATTATTACGAGATCCGGATCGACGGCATTCCCAAGCTTTCCGGTGAAGGGATGTTTCACCCGGTCGTCCTGCTTTTGGATGAAATGGGAGGCCGCGATGTCGAGATCGAGGTGCAGTTGTCACCTCCGCCTCACACGAAAGAAGAGATGCTTGAGGCCACCAAGGCTCAATTCGGGCGAGGATGGGACTTTGCGCCGGAACTCCGAACCATCGGCATCTGGGATGAAGTGCGGCTGGAGATTGTTCCACGGCTGCGCGTCGAGGAGGCATTCGTCGAAACGCGCTTGGAAAATCTTGAGAGGGCACGCGTCACTGTGCGAGCCAGCCTGAGCGAATATGTTGCGCAGGGGTGGGCCGAGATTACGCTTGGCGGCAGCAGCCGCCGCGTTCCGCTTTTTGATACGGACCAGATCACAGCGTTCGTAGAAGTGGAGCATCCCCGGCTCTGGTGGCCAAATGGTCTGGGCGCGCCCGATCTCAACGACCTTGTCATAAACCTCGAGGTCAGCGGGAGAAAAACCGCACGCTACCGCAGCCGCGTCGGCCTGCGCGAGGTCGCGCGCATCCCCGCAGCGGGCCAGCGTCCCACAGATATTCCGCTGCAATTCGTAATCAACGGACTTCCATTTTTCATCAACGGCATGAACTGGGTGCCGCCCGATTCCAGCGTGGGAAACATCATGGATACCCAATACGATGTTCCGCTGGAAACCTTTCGAGCCGGCAACGTGAACCTGGTCCGGGTGTGGGGAGGCGGGCTGTGCGAAAAACGCCATTTTTATGACCGCTGCGACGAACTCGGTCTGTTGGTTTTCCAGGAGTTTCCGATCGCCTGCGGCATGGGAACTTCGGAATCCTACCACCGCCAGCTCCAGCGGGAATCCATCGAGATCGTGCGCAAACTGCGTGCGCATCCCTCGGTGTTTCTTTTCAGCGGCGGAAACGAAAACTATCACTACTGGCACATGCTTAAGGGCGACGATCCGCGCCTGCGGGACGCATTGGAAAAAGCCCTCATCGCCGTCAATGGCGGCAAACCTCTCGACAATCCCGAATGGCTCGCCGGTGCGGTGAAACGTTACAACGAGCCGGTGCATTTGATCCTGGGCGGTATCACCGCAGACCTCGCCCCTCATTGCCTCTACCAAAATACCTCGGCCATGGAAGGCGAAGGCGAGGTGCATGGCATCTGGACCTGGAATCCCCAGATCGGTGATCATCGTTACCGGATGTTTGACACCCTCTACGATTACTGGCGCGCGGCGGACCAGCATCTTTATTCCGAGGCGAGCGTTTCTTCCATCGCAAATCCCGAAACCATCCGCAATGTTACTGGCGCGTCCGAATCAACGGCAATCGCCTCGCTCGAAGATGAAACTTGGAAGCTCCATCACGCCTTCCACGCGGCATGGGAACAAAACCGGGACTTGTGGCTGGATATTCCTGCCACCGAAAAAATCTTCGGCCCGATCAGGGACTTGCGTGAACTCGTTGTCCTCAACCAATACCTGCAGGCCGAGGGCGGGCGCTTCATGATCGAGGAATTGCGGCGCAAACAACCGCACACGACCGGCGTCATCTGGTGGGGAGCCAATGAACCCTGGCCAAGTCTCGCGGGGAATACGCTGATCGATTACTTCGGACGCCCCAAGCTCTCATGGCCAGTCATCACGAACGCCTTCTCTCCCGTCATCCTCAGTCTCCGCTATGATGATCTGCAACCCGCAATCCTGCAGGCAGAACTCTGGTTAAGCTGCAATGCCCCGGCAAACTTCAAAGGCCGGTATGAAGTGGAAGTGAGCGTCGACGAAGATCGCGTCATCGAAAAACATGAAGGCACATGCAACGCAAACTATTGTGAATCAGAACTCCTGCGTATATTAGCACCCATACCTATCGGAAAAGAGGTGTCAGCAAAAGTGAGGACAATGCTGTTTAACAACGACAATAAAGTGGCACATGAAAATGTTTACCTGTTCGGAGACATTCGCACTGCTGTGCTGAAAACCTTCGCATCAAAGCCCGGCGCTTGATGAAAAGTCACAC
>JBAVPB010000017.1:0-41917 GCA_049692655.1 Chthoniobacteraceae bacterium
TGGACCCGGTGTACCAGTCGCCCGGGCAGTATTCCACCTCGGCGGTGTGGGTGGCGGTGGTGGCGTATTCGTTGCAGGTGTACGGGGATTTCTCGGGGTATAGCGACATAGCGCTGGGGACGGCGCACATGCTGGGGTTCAAGCTGCCCGAGAATTTTAACATGCCGTACATGGCGAGGAACGTCGCTGAGTTCTGGAGGAGGTGGCACATCTCGCTCTCGACGTGGCTGAGGGATTACGTGTTCATCCCGCTGGGAGGGAGCAAGGGGACGTATCTGAAGACATCGGTGACGTTGATGGTGACGATGGCGCTGTGCGGGCTGTGGCACGGGGCGAAGTGGACGTATGTGGGGTTTGGAGTAGTGCAGGGGGTGATGATGATCACGCAGAGATCGTTCCGTGGCTGGTGCAAGGTGAGGCCGAAGGTGAGGGAGATGCTGGAAACGAAGGCGGGGACGACGCTGAGGATACTCGTGACCTACTGGACGTTCATCGTGAGCCTGGTGATATTCCGCTCCCAGGATTTCCACAGAATGTGGATGACTTTCCACGCCATGTTCCATTCGCAGGACGGGCTGGAAGTGACGTATCCCGTGAATTCCAACAGCCTTGTTTTCACTTTTTTAGTGGTGGCGGTTGCGCATGTGGTTGGCGATCTCGGGCTGTGGAAAAAAGCGGCTGGCAAATTCTCCGCCTTTGAGTGGGGGCTTGCCTACACGGTGGTATTGATACTCGCATTCATGATGGCTCCCGAATCCCAGAAGGCATTCATCTATTTTCAATTTTAAAGATTGAACCATTCCATGCGCATCCAGAGAGAACAATTTAAGCGGGGTTTCATTGCCAGGCTGGCCTGGTTCCTGGTGATTTTGTTTTTTATGCTGTTGTACTGGTGGGTGATGACGAATTTCGTCCTCCGGGATTTTTGGGATCCGCAATTCGCTTTGAAACACGACTTCCTGCGCGCCAAGGTAAAGGAATATCCGGATCATCCGCTATGGGTGGTGCTGGGAAGTTCGCGTGTCGAAAGCGATCTGCATCTCGTTCAGGTGCTGGATCGATTTCAGAAGAAAGGCGTCCCGATGATTTATAATTTCGGGCTCGCCGGTTCGGATTTGTTTCGCCAGTACGTATGCCTGCGGCGATTGATTGAAGACGGGCCGAAACCGCAACGTGTGGGCATCGAAATTGTCGGCCCGTTTTTGAGCTATAAACAATCGGGGTTCACCACGTCACCGACTTTGATAGTTCGCGCAAGACGGGACGAAATTGATGAGTACTGCGCTTTTAGTTTCTATCCAGAAGTCACCCGGAGTGTCTGGGAGAGATCGCGGATCGATCCCATTTATCAGTACGGGATGAAGCTTCCCCACCAGGCCCTCTCTTTGCGCCTGATTCCCATTCCGCCGCTCTGGCGCTTGGAAAAGCATTTTTACGACAAATGGGGGTGGGTGAAGGTTCCTCCTTCTCCGATCCCCAAGGAGGAATTTGACCAGGGATTTGCGAAGGCAAAGGCGTATTTCATGGATGACCCGGCCACTTTTGAGGTGTCTGAAAATAACAAGCGCGCAATGAAGCTGATCCTCGATTTATGCAGGAAAGAAAAGGTCGATGTCTTCCTGTTTCAAATGCCCGAGGCAAAGGAATACCAGGCACTCTATTCCGACCGGGTAAATGCAGTCATCAAATCATTTCTCGACCAGGTCAAAAGCGATTACGGAGTGCCGATGCTCGATTGCCGTTTGTGGTTCCCCGACAAGGCGGACTACACCGATGGCAGCCACCTGAATGCGACGGGCGTGGAAAAATTCACGCCTCGTTTTGTGGATGAGGCGTTGAAACTTTCGAAGTAGGTTCTGCTTCAGAATCAGGCCATGCCGAGCTTTTCGCGGCCTGCTGCCGAGATGCGGTCCGGGGACCATGGCGGATCCCAGACGAGCTCCACGCTGGCGCTGGTGACGCCGGGGACGGTGATGATACGCTGCTGCGCGTCGGCTGCGAGCGAGGGGCCCATGCCGCAGCCGGGAGCGGTGAGAGTCATTTTTACGAGGACATTTTTGCCGCCGTTTTCGTCGGTGATATCGAGGCTGTAAATGAGGCCGAGATCGACGATGTTCACGGGGATTTCCGGGTCGTAACAATTGCGGAGCTGCTCCCAGACTTTTTGTTCCTCGAAGGGACCTTCGGAGGAAGGAGCATCGGCGGCGGGGACTTCCCTGCCGAGGGCGGTGGCATCTGAGCCGGCGATGCGGTAGAGGCCGGAGAGTTCCACGGCGACGGTGAAGCTGCCGCCGAGGGCCTGGGTGATGAAGACTTCGGTGCCTTCGGGGAGCGTGGATTTTTCGCCGCCGGGGATGCGGGTGGCTTCGACGTCGCGGGTAAGTTTGGTGTTCATTAGGGTTGGTAAGGGTTGGCAAAGGTTGATTAGCCCTGCCAACTGCGCCGTTTCGCTGGCGGTGTTTTTTCGTTTTCTGGTGAGGGATAACTACGGCTGCGGGCGGGTTTTGGCAAGGAGAGAGCGCACTTCATCGCTGGTGGTCTGGGTGAAATCGGCATACCACTCGCCGATGGAACGCATGCTGGCTGGGGTGAGTACGGCCACGGTTTGGGCGGCTTCGGATGCCATCTCGCGGAGGGTATCCGGCGAGGCGACGGGTGTTGCAATAATCACGCGCAGAGGGAGTTGGGCATGGATGGCTTGTGCGGCGGCGCGCATGGTGGCGCCGGTGGCGATACCGTCGTCCACGAGGATCACAGTGCGGTTCTCCAGTTTCAGGGCCGGGTGTCCGTCGCGCAGGGAGAGTTCGCGCCGTTCCAGTTCGCGTTGCTCGCGGCCGATGGTTTCGCGCAGTTCCTCGTCGGAAATGCGGCATGAGGAGACGACGGCGGGTTCATCGCGCAAAAACCGCCGCTTGCGATCGCGCCCATGGCGAGTTCCTCGTGGCCGGGCACGCCGAGCTTGCGCACGGTGATGATGTCGAGCGGCGCGCGGAGTTGGATGGCGACCTCGTAGCCCACGGGCACTCCGCCGCGCGGCAGCGCCAGCACGACCACGCCGTCCCTGCCGGCGTAATCTTCCAGTTTTGCGGCGAGTGCCCGGCCGGCCTGTGCCCTGTCGGCGAACTGGAGCGCTTTCATGATGAAAATTTCGCACAGTTCCGGCCCGGCGACAATTTTTGCAGTCAAGCACGGCTGCCGGTGCTACGGTGGGGCCTGACGCATGGCCCGGAAATTCTCCAAATACTTTGTCGTCCGCCCGCTGGACTTGAACCATGCGGGGACGTTGTTTGGCGGGGTGATGATGTCGCTGGCCGACGAGATGGCTTTCGTGGCGGCATCGCTGACTTATCCCGGTTGCACGTTTGTAACCAAGGTTTTTCACGAGTTCGATTTTTTGAGCGGAGCGGTGGAGGGAGAGATCGTTGAGATTGAATCGGAGGTCCTCAAGACGGGGCGGAGCTCCGTGACGATCGGCGTCCATGCCGTGAACGCGGTGACGAAGCGGGAGATTTTCCGGACGGAGGCGGTGCTCGTGAATGCCCGGGACGGGAAGAGCGTGCCGATCAGTGAAATGTCGCAGGGGTAGTGCGCCGTCCGAAAAAATGAGGATTTCACCACCAAGGCACCAAGTGGGGAGGGTTAGGGTTCAGAAAGATCGTCCGCAGATTGCACGGATTGACGCAGATTTCGGGGTTGAATATTTGAGGATTTCAAAGAAATTGCTGGCGACTATTTTTGCGGGAATGTAGTAAGCTTTATGGAAAGTGTCAATAGTCAAGGGCTGACCCCTCCAGCTGGCACACCTGTTTTACATTTGCGGCTCAGGTTGTGTGCGGGAATCCCGGATTGCGGGAGCCCTGAATTCAAAACCAGAGGTCATTATGAAAAAGAACATCCATTCCGGCGTGACGCGCCGTCATTTTTTGCAGACGGCAAGTTTTGCGGCCGGGCTTTTTACGATGCGCGGGGTGTTTGCCGAGGAACTGACGCGCAAGACCGCGTGGGTGGAGGAAGGGCCGTTTTATCCGCCCAAGCTTCCGCTGGATACGGACAACGACCTGCTGATCGTAAACGATTCGATCACGCCTGCCGTGGGCGAGATCACGCACCTGAGCGGACGATTGCTGGATGCAAAAGGCGCGCCGATCCGGAATGCGACCATCGAGATCTGGCAGGTGGACTATGGGGCGGTTTATCTCGCGGAGCGGGACAGGCAGGCGAAGTTCGATGCTAATTTCCAGGGGTTCGGGCGGTTCCTTACCGGATCGACGGGCGAATATTATTTCCGCACGATCAAGCCGGTTCCGTATCGCGGCCGGCCAGCGCCGCACATCCATTTCAAAATCAAGGTCAAGGAGAGCGAACCTTGGACGACGCAGCTTTTCATCAAGGGCTTTGCGGATAACGCGCGCGATGGCGTGTACAACGAGATCGGCGACGCGCAGGCCAAGGAGTCGGTGAGCGCGGATTTCGCGACGGTGCCGGAATCGCGCATCGGCGAGCTTGCGGCCCGGTTCGACATCACACCAAGAGCCACGCCGCCGGATGACGGACATGACCATCACCACGGTTCTGGTCCCGGCGGCTTTGGGCCGCCTCCTGGTGGGGAACGTCCGCCCGGACCGCCGCCTGATTGAGCTGATGCGCCCATGCAGTTAAAATTAAAAGCAAAGAATTTTGGACAGGATGAACAGGATTTACAGGATTAAAAGAAAGGGATTAGGGAGCACGGACTTTTGCTCACTGATTGGTGAGTCAGCAGCACATTGATTTGGAGAAATCCTGTACATCCTGCCTGAAAAAAATACCCTATTGCATGGATCTGGCTTAGTTCCTTCGTGGGCTTGTTTTTCATGCATGCTGGCAAGTTGGAACTTGCCGTATCGTTTATGGATGTTAAACATCCGTTCCCAAATGATTCGTTTTCGATATGAGCCTACGTTCCGGGATTACAGGGAGTTCAGCCTTTACGCCATTTTTCGCGGGTTCCGTCCCTACCTGCTGACCGTGGGGATCGTTCTGCTTTTCCTGTTTCTGGCTTACCCGATCTATTTTCCGGTGCCGGGAAACAAGGCGTCACTTTCGCAGATCTATGTGTCGAATTTCCGCATCCTGCTTTTTCCGGTGGTGCTCACGGCGATGATGAACTGGAGAATGCGGAAGCGGTGGAATGCGTCCCCGGACCTTCGCATCGCGAAGGAGTACGAGTTTGACAATTCCGGCATCAGGGCGAAGGGGGAGGATCTTTCCGGTTTCAACTCATGGAGCACATTTAAACTGGCGGACTTCGACGGGAAGTATTTTTTTCTCAAGACCAGGCAGAACCTCTATTACTATTTTCCGGCGTCGGTGGTATCGGAAAAGCGGGCGCTGGTCAGGCTGGTCGGCGGCAATGTCAAAGTTTCCGGGCGGTGGGAGAAATTAAAATCTTCAAGCGGAGCAAATGGTTCGGTGTCGAAGGAAGCGGTGAAGTGAAGAAAAAGTCACGGCGATATTTAAAAAGTGTCAATTGTCAAGGGCTGACCCCGTAAGCGCCCCGTAAGCCGTAAGCTGACTCCGGGGCGCATGCCTTGTTTATAACAAAGTCCGGTGGTTTGCACCACCGGCTAATCTCCGGCAACCCTCCGGGTTGGGAGAAAAAACTCCCCGTGAAGCGCCTTAACTTAACGCCATTCGGGTCAGGCGCTGTCTTGAAATGTTTCTTCGAAAAAAAATCAGTCGCACGTTTTCGCCCTGGATGGGCGAAGCGAGTAAATGACGACCGATGCAACCCAACTTCGGGGCTGGCTCCTGTTTTTTGACCGGTCCCCATGGTAGCCCCGGCTTGCCGGTGCAACCATGGGCTATACGATGCAACCGCGTTGCGGTAGAAGCAATCGACGGGCTGTTTCGTTCGACGCCCAGGCCTATAGACGACCACGATGATGACGGGGCCGCTGGTTACGCAGTTTGGGAGGATGCGGAGTGTTGCGCCGCGCCTCCAAAAATGATACCGGTAACTTTTTTATTGACTGTTTACCGGTAACATGCTGTTTTAACAGAAGCTGCTCAAATCCTTATTTGGACGGCTCTAGCCCGCCCCCCACGCTATGGTTTCCCATTTCTGTTCGCCTTCAAAATTCCTCCAGCGATCCATGCCTATCCGGTTTGTTGACAAAAACCATTGCGAGCGAAGCGACAAACAATCTGCCGGGGACAGCGGACGCAGCAACGATCAATTCCACGCGGAGATCCTCATTTTTTTTGAAACTCTAATTGCCAAAACGACTGCGCCTTAGAGCCTGTCATGCATTTTTACCCACCATTCCATGGAGATTGAACCGCCCCTACAGGGCTGGAGAAAATCATTCGGCGTTTTCCTGGGGCTTCACCCCGGGCCATCACATTGCACCCCGTTGGGGCTGGAAACAAAAGTGCATGACACGTTTTAAGTGCGGACTGTTCACACGCTTACACAAAACAACAAATAGAAAACCAAAACAACCACCCCCCTCACCCCCGAACACCATGAAAAAAAATACCCTACTTCCATCGGGCTCCATGCAGTTGCATCCAGCCCGCCTCGCAACCCTTTCATGCGCTGTACTCCTTGCAACGTGTCTCGCCACAGCCTCGGCAACCACTTACTACCTTTCCCCGTCGGGCAGTGACACAAACAGCGGGACATCTTCAAGCGCGCCATGGAAAACGGCAGCCAAGGTAAATGGAGCTACCTTTAACGGAGGCGATACGCTCCTCCTGCAGGGAGGGCAATCGTTTACGGGAAGCTTTATCTTTACCCGCGGCAAGGTGTTAAGCGGTACATCCTCTCATTTCACCGTGGGCACCTATGGAACCGGCAACCCTACCATTATCTCAACCGGCACAGGCACCAATTCCTACGCGATTTTGGTGCAGGGAGTGAGCGGTGTTGTATTGCAAGATTTGATTGTCCGTGCGGGGGCAGTAAGCCCGCAAGCGGGTATCTATATCCATAATGATTCCGGTGGCAATCCGCCGCCGCAAGATATTACGGTCCAGCGCTGTGATATCGGCGGGTTTCACTTTGCGCCGGCTAATTTCGGCGGAGAGATCTTTGCCAATGGATACTGGGGCTCCCTAACAAACATCAACATCCTGAACAATGTCCTTCACGGGCTCACCGGCCCGTCCAGTCCGGATGACAATGGATTCACCAGCCTTGGCAATGGCAAAAATATTGCAAGCCTCACCGTGCAGGGCAACACCGTTTATGACATCGGCGGAACAGCCAATAGCCTGGGAGGCTCCATTGCCAATGGGATTCTAGCCGACGGGGTCAATGGCGGATTACTGCAATACAATATCGTGCATGATTGCGGCGGGAACACCACCACTTGCGGAGGCCCGGGAGGCATCTGGACCTATAACTCAAATAATGTCACGATTCAATTCAATGAAGTCTATCAGATGAAACCGCTGAATTTTACCGGCGGTTGCGATTGGGCGGCCTATGATCTTGACGGCAAAACCACCAACTGCGTGGTGCAGTATAACTACAGCCATGATAACTTTGGCCCGGGGCTACTGGCATACGTGGACGGAACATGGGGACCGAACACCCTCCGCTACAACATCAGTGAAAATGACGATTCCGGCAACAGCGACGGCGGCCCGATCAGCATTGGCGGCACTACTGTTTCGGGGACGATCCAGATTTACAACAACACGATCTATGACGGCAGCACTCAAACCACAACCAATGGGCATTCCCCTGTTTATGGGCCTTACAACTCCGGCACGTGGGGAGCCGGCTCCATGATCAAGAACAACATCTTTTACGTCACCAATAAAAACAAGTATGGGCAGGTGTCCGTCATCTACTTCCCGTACCAACCGCAAACGAACCTCACACTTGATAATAACGTTTATTATGTGACCGCAGCATCACCCATATGGCGGTGGGGAGGGACTAACTATACTACATTCGCCGCTTATCAAACCGCCACCGGGTTTGATGCCCATTCGTTGACAACCGATCCCAAGCTCCTCGCACCCGGGACCAGCGGCACACTATCATGGACTCCTTCCCTGGCTAATGGACCGCAACCCGGGCCCGCCGGGTATGTGCTCCAAAATTCATCCCCATTGTTTGGTATTGGAGCAAATCCTGGCTCGACCAGCCCGGGCACGCGGGATTACTTTGGCTATGTCAGTCCCAATGGTACCGGAAGCGGTTATAACATCGGGGCTGACGGGGGATTACCAGATAACATACCGGTGGCACCTTCGAATCTGACCGCAACGTGGGCCACGATGCTGAACGGCTGGTTCAAGCTGGCCTGGACGGACAATTCCAACAACGAAACCGGGTTTACCATCCAGACGCTCTCCGGCACGACATGGAACACTTATACAACCGTAGCGGCAAATACCGTAACCTACACGAGGACAGGCCTGAGCATGCCTTCCGGGCCTTACACGCTACGGGTCATAGCCACTGGCACTGCCGGCAATTCCACGCCCTCAAACCAGGTGACATTCAGTCTTCCCACACCTCCGAGCATGCCTAACACCCTCGTGGCAACTCCCGGGACAGCCCAGGTGATCCTCTCATGGACCGCAGTGACGGGTGCGAGTGACTATAACATCCAACGTGCTACGAATAGTGCGGGGCCCTATACCACGATCAAATATAATAACTCCCCGGTGACTTATACCGATAGCTCAGTCACGAGCGGGACGGCCTATTACTACAATGTGTCCTATAATGTCAGTGGCGCCGGGGCGAGTCTCCCTTGTTCCGCAGTCTCCTGTACGCCGAATTAAGCAATTCGGACGATCGCGTCGTATCTGTTTGATGACAAGAATCCAGGGTACTCGGCCGAGGATTACGGAATGCCATCGAATAAGTTTGGAGCGGCCATAACGCTGGACGAAATGAAGCTCTCCGGGGCTCCATCGACGATATTCAATACCGAGGACGAGCACATTGCCGCATGGCGAACATGGTGGCTTAAGAATCAGAGCAAATTTGACGACGCCAGTCCATATCCAGGTAAACAATAATTGCGGAAACTGCCAGGGAACCAGGGGTCAGGCGTGAATGGCGTTAAGATAAAACAGGTTTAGGATAGCCTGTGACGCTGTGATGACGTATTCCGGCGGCCCTCCGGGACGCATGCCTTGTTTATAACAAAGTCCGGTGGTTTGCATCACCGGCTAATCTCCGGCAACCCTCCGGGTTGGCAGAAAAAACTCCCCGTGAAGCGCCTTATCTTGACGCCATTCTGTACCGGGCATATTACCAAATGGGGAAACAGGTGGGGATATGGACGTGGTATAATGAGGATGGCTCCGTGAAATCGACCGACTTAGAGGACGTCTAAAAAGACATTTTATCCACAGATTACACAGATTTTCACAGATTAAAAAAAGAGACGCCTCGGGAAAATCTGGCATTAATCTTTGATGACCGCTTTTCTGCTTACTTTTAGAAACCCTCTTATGCAGGAATGACACCGCCATGAAGTTTTTCATCAAGTGCGCTTTGGTAGCCGCCTGTTTACTCCTTCTTGTGAAAGTTGCAGTGGAATATCCGGCGGCGTTCACTCCGGAGCTTATGGCTGTGGCCTTGATTTCGTTGATCCCGCTGGCCGGCCTTACCTATGGACTGGTGTGTTTGGTTTCAAAGAAACGAAGAAAATATGCCGTTGATCGTCCGTTCCTGCATCTCACCTGGTTTACAGTGTGGATACTTTTGATGTTTGGGGAGTTTTTGCTCGTTAAAACGGTCGAGGGAGCCTTCCGCGAGGTGGGGGCGAGGAACGGATTAACATGCATCATTACCGGTGTGAAGGCGTACAATGTGGAGTATGGCGTAATGCCATCCGGTGGGAATGCCCGGATTATCAAGGCCCTGCGTGGCGACAATCCCAGGAAGCTGGTGTTCTTCGATCTGCCGGACAAGGATATCAATGCAAACGGCGAATACACGGATCCATGGGGAACGCCGTACCGGATCGATACCTCGGATCCAAAGCATCCGTGGGCGTATTCATTTGGCCCAAATAAACGCGATGATGGCGGAGCGGAAGGCTCTGATGACACCGCGAGCTGGTGAACTCACATGGGGAACAAAGTGTATGAAATTCCCTAAATCGCGGCGGTGGTTTCCGTTGCGCGCGGGGCTGCAGGCGCGGCGGGGGCGGAGGTGGTGGCGAGGCCGGTGGTAGGGGGGCAATCCCGGGGGTTCCAGGAGAGCCGGGGGCAGAGGGCGACGTATTTTTGCAGGAAGACGACGAGGTAGAATATCTGCATGCGCCACCAGATGGAGAAGTCGCTGCCGAGGTTGCCGCCGAGGACGGCGTTGACGACGGGGGCGAGCTGGAGGTGGTTGACGGGGTTGGTGATGACGTCGCCGAATTGCGGCTGGTACCAGTTGCTCACGAAGCGGAGATAGAGGTCCATGACGCGGTTCACGCCGGCCTGGTATTTTTTGAAAACGGCGGGGCGGCTGGCAGGTTTTTTTAATACTGCGCCGATGGCGTCCGCAGCGGCCTCGCCGGAGCGGATGGCGAGAAAGACGCCGGTGCTGAAGACGGGGTCGATGAAGCCGGCGGCGTCGCCGGCAAGCAGCCAGCGGTCGCCGTAGAGGCTGGTGTTGCGATAGGAGTAATCGCTGACGGAATAGACCTCGGTGACGCGCGTGGCATTCCCCATGCGGTTCCAGACCATGGGTTGCTCGCGCAGGCTCTCCTCTAGCATGGCCTCGGGGGATTTCTTGAGGGCCTTGAAATCGGCGATGTCCATGACGATGCCGATGCTCATTTTCGTGGCGGTAAGGGGGATCATCCAGAACCAGTAGCTGACCCCACGGATGATGCGGATGAAGGTGCCATCCGACCCATCGTCGCGGGCGACGTTTTCGTAATGGGCGAAGACGGAGAATTTTTTCAAGTTCGCGTAGTTTTGCCGGAGCTTGAAGTATGTCCCGATGACGGAGCTGCGACCGCTGCAATCGATGATATAGCGGGCGGAGATCTGTTGTGTCTGACCGGCGTTTTTGACGGTGATGCCGACTTCGTTTTCGCCGAAGACGAGATTCTCGACGGAGGTTTCCTCCCGGACTTCGGCGCCATTCTCCGCGGAGTGGTCGAGGAGGATTTTGTCGAATTCCGAACGGGTGACCTGGTAGGCCTGCGGGGGCGGGGTGCGGAAGCCATCCCTGAAATAAAACTTGGCGATGTGGGTGCCGCAGGTGCTGGAGATTTCGGCCCCGTATTTCGGCAGGAAGCGGGCATCGAGTTTTTCGCGGACGCCGAGGCGCTCGAATGCACCCATGCTGTAGGGGAGGAGCGATTCCCCGATATGGAAACGGGGGAATTTTTCTTTTTCGAGGACAATGACTTTATGCCCGTTGCGCGCCAGAAAGGTGGCTGCGGTGCTGCCTGCGGGGCCGCCGCCGATGATGGCTACGTCATAAATTGATTCCATACGCGGCATAAATTAACTATTTCTTTCCCCCGTTGCAAAACAATGATGAATACTAATCCCGAAGAGACCGAGAATACGACGAGACATTACGACGTGGTGGTGATCGGAGGCGCGCTGTCCGGAGCGGCGACGGCCACGCTGCTGATGCGGGAGAATCCCGGGCTGAAACTGTTGATCGTGGAGAAGACGACGCAACTGACGCGGCGCGTGGGGGAGGCGACGGTAGAGGTGAGCGCATTTTTCATGGGACGTGTGCTGGGGCTGACGCAGTATCTCAATGAATCGCACCTGGTGAAACAGGGGTTGCGTTTCTGGTTCAAGAACGACGATGTGAAGGACATCTCCGAAGCGAGCGAGCTGGGGGCGAAGTATCAGGTGCGGCTGCCCTCTTACCAGCTCGACCGGGCGGCTTTTGATGAAGAGGTGTTGCGGCGCGCGGGACTGGCGGGGGCTGAGATATTGCGCCCCGCGAGCGTGACGGGCGTGCAGCTTTCCCCCGGAGGGGAACAGACGCTGACGATCCGCCACGGGGAAACGACGGAGACGATCAAGGCGCGCTGGATCGTGGATGCATCGGGGGTAGCCTCGGTGCTTGCGCGCAAGGAGGGGTGGTGGCAATCGAACACGGAGCACCCGACGGCAGCGGCATGGGGCCGGTGGAAAGGGGTGAAGGATTGGGACGGGCTGGAGCTTTCACAAAAATTTCCGGAATGGTCCTCGGCGGTGTACGGAATCCGCGGGACGGCGACGAACCATGTGACGGGCGACGGGTGGTGGAGCTGGTGGATCCCGCTCAAGGGGGGCGACACGAGCGTGGGGGTGGTGTTTGACCAGCGGCTGGTGGACTGGCCGCAGGATGGAAGCAAGATCGGGGAGCGGCTGAAAAAATTCCTGATGGCGCATCCCGTGGGCAAGGAGATGCTGGCGGATGCGGAGATCATCGAGGATGATGTGCATTGGCGCAAGAACCTGGCCTACTACAGCAATACTTTTGCGGGGGACGGCTTTGTGCTGGTGGGAGATGCGTCGGCGTTCATGGATCCCTTCTACAGCCCGGGCATGGACTGGATTTCATTCACGGCGACGAGCGCGGCGGATCTCATTTCCGCGCAGCGGCGCGGGGAGCCGATGGCGGAGCGCCTGGTGCGTTACAATCATGATTTTGTGCTGAGCCATCGCTCGTGGTTTGAGTCGGTGTACAAGGACAAGTATGAATACATGGGCGAGTTTGACCTGCTGAGCATGGCGTTCCTGCTCGATCTCGGGTTTTACTATCTCGGCATCGTGTCGCAGCCTTTCAAGATGGGGGTGAAGGCACTCCTCACGCCGCCGTTCACGGTGCCGCCATCGAGGCCGATCTTTCATCTCATGCGCACGTATAACCGGCGGTTTGCGCAGATCGCGAGGAGGAGGAGGCGCTTGAATTTGCTTGGAAAAACGAACAAGGGTCAGCGGTGCCTGACGAGCGGCTTTACGTTGAAGAAGGGGGATATCGGGTTGATCGTGAAAACGCTGTTCCAATGGGCGAAGCTGGAGGCCAGGGAGGGGTGGCGGAGTTGGGGGAGTGGGGATAATTAGTAGCAGCCCAAGCCCGGGGCCTACCAGTAACGGTAGTAACCGCCGCGGCCACGCACCACCCAGGCGCGGTGGTTATAATAATGGTGGTGACGGTGATAACGGTAACCGCGACCATGGTAACGGTAAGGTCCGCCGCCACTGACAACCACTACGGCAGCCGAGGCCTTGGGGGGAAGCAGACCGGCGATGCAGAGCGCCGGAATAATGAGCAAACGGGCGATATGTGTTTTCATAGGAATATCCATCCATCGGCTTCTTATGAAGCTGCCCGATGGTCTTACATTCCGCCATTATTCACAAGGAGATTTGGGATCTGCCCTGCAATAGTTTTTAGCGTGAACGGCGTTATTTCCGGTTCCTGCGGAACCAGCCGTCCTCGCGGACGGTTTCCTGTTGCTGCGCCTTGAAGCGGATGGAGAGGAGGCTGGTGCGGCTCATGTAGCCGACGAGGTGCTTTGGATCATCGCGGCTGACGACGGGCAGGCGCCCGACTCCATGGGCGAGCATGCGCGCGACGGCATCGTGGACGATTTCGTCGGGATAGGCGACTACGAGGACCGCGCTTCCGGCTTCGAGGAGGGTGGAGTCCGCCGCGGCGCGCTTGTCGAGCACGCGGAGCAGATCGCCACGGGTGATGATGCCGCAAAGGCGGCGGCGGGCGTCGAGCAACGGCCATGCCTGGTATGCCGAGATGGCGGGATCGTGCCGGGCGATGCGGTCGGCGAGGCCGGAGAGTTTTTCGTCCGGCGAGAGAGTTGTCACATTTTTGTCCATGATGTCGCCTACGGTGGTCTGTAGGAATGTGTCGGGATCGTAATCCTGCGGGATATGCAGGCCGCGCCGGGCGATTTTCTCGGTCATGATGGAGTTTTGCATGAGCAGCCGGGCGACGAGGAATGCGAGGGTGGAGCCTGCGAGGACGGGCAGCATGCCATTTGGCTGGAGCGTGGTCTCGAAGGCGAAAATCACGCTGGTGAGCAATGCGCGCGAGGCGCCTGCGAACATGGCGGCCATGCCGACGAGGCCGGCCACGCGGAGATCGAGCCCGCAGGCAGGGAAGACCGAAAGGACGAGTGCGCCGAGGAGGCTGCCGGCGCCGCTGCCGATGGTCATGAGCGGGGCAAGCGTGCCGCCGGAGGTACCGCTGCTGAGAGAGATCGCCCAGGAAATGAATTTCATGCCAGCGAGAAACGCAACCATGCGCAGGGGCAACTGGTTTGAAATGATGTCGGTGATATTGTCGTAACCAACACCGAGTGTGCGCGGGGCGAACCAGCCGATGGCACCGACCGCAAGGCCGCCAATCGCGGGCCACCACATCCAATGGATGGGAAGATGCTCGAACAAATCCTCGATCCCATAAACGGCGCGGGTGACACCGACAGCGAGGACGCCCATGACTATCCCTATGACGGAATACATCGCCAGTGAGGTGAGCGAAACGGGATCGAAATACGGCATGGGAAAGATGGCGGCAGCCCCTTCAAAATGCAGGCGCATGCCCGCAGCGACGGTGGCTGCGAGCGCGACCGGGATGAACGAGCGCGCGCGGAATTCGAACAAGAGGAGCTCGATTGCGAGCAGGATCGCCGAAATGGGGCTGCCGAAAATGGCGGCCATGCCGGAAGCAGCGCCGGCGGCGAGCAAGACTTTCCGCTCTGCGGCGGTGATGCTGATGATCTGCCCGAGGAGGGAACCTATCGCACCGCCCGTGGCGATGATCGGCCCTTCCGCCCCGAACGGGCCGCCCGTGCCGATGGCGACAGCCGCGGAGAGCGGTTTCAAAAAAGTGATGCGGGCAGGAATGCGGCTATTATTTTCCAGCACCTGCTCCATGGCTTCCGGAATGCCATGGCCACGGATCGCCTTTGACCCGAAACGCGCCATGAAGCCGACGATCACTCCTCCCACCACGGGGACAAGGATCACCCAGAGCCCGAGATGATTCCCGGCGGGGGAAGCGATGGAGTCGGAGAGCCGTCCGTAAAAGGCAAGGTTGGTGACAAACCCAATGAGGTGCCGCAGCAGGGGCGCGACGAAGCCGCTGATGACGCCAAGCCCGATGGAGAGAATAGAGATATACACCACGGCGTGATGCGAGGATGAGGGAGCGGGGGATTTTTTGGGATGCGAGGTGGATGATGTTTTCAAGAGATTGATTTAAGGTGTTTGAATATTTTGCCGAGGGCGGGACCGATGCGGACAAGCTCCGCCTTGTGCGTGGCGGAGAGTTTTTCCAGGGTGTCCCTGCCGCGCGGAGTGAGGCGGACGAGCACCTGCCGGCGGTCGTGCGAATTTTGCAGTTTGGTGATGATGCGGGCGGTCTCCATGCGATTTACCAACCCGACCGCGCTGTGGGGTTTGATTTTTAAACAGGCGGCGAGTTCCCCGACGGTGAGGCAATCATTTTCCGCAGCACCGTGAATGATCAACATGGCCTGGTGCTGCTGGGGCGGGATGCCGGCAGCCATGGCGGCCTCCTCGCTGAAGTGGAGAAACTCGCGGAGGGCATTCCGGAAGGCGGCGAGATGCTCGTAATCGGCGCGGGAGACCATTGGTGGTTTTGGCTTTGGTTTTGCTGGCATGATTTAAATATATATCGTGTTACGATATAATAAACCGGAAGGACGTCCAATATTTTTTACAAAATGATGCGAATTTCCTACGAAAACAGGTAGCGCAGCAGTTTGTAGGTGAGGAGAGTTCCCACGCAGATGCAGATCAAAAAGAGGGTGAGCACCCCGCCGACCAGGAGCGAGACGAAGAGCCAGTCGCCGCGTGTGGAGGGGGGACTGGCGCCGTGGTTTTCTGCGATGTGCTTTTGCAGCAGCCGGTAGTTGCGCGTGCTGGGGCGGAACCAGAATGCGAACACCTCCCCCACCCCGGGGATGATGCCGATGAGGCCATTCAGGAGGATGTTTGCACTCATGCGGACGAGGACCACTTTCGGCACCCGGTAACGGGCCGCGACAAACAGCGTGAGCCCTGAAATAACGGCTCCAGCGCCATCCCCGACAACTGGCAGGAGATCGATGACGGGGTTCATGCCGAAACGGAACTTCGTGCCGGGCATCTTGAAGAGGCTGTCCATGAACAAGGCGACCAGACGCGGGAGGGCGTCGCTTTCGCCCTGCAGCATGTCGCGCATGGGGTCGCCGCTTTTTTCGGGCGGCAGGACTTCGACATCGATGGTCTCGGCTTTCGATCTGGTATTCATTTTCGATGGGGTTTGCGGCGCTGGCCTCGGTTATTTGTGAAATCTACAGCATTGTGGCTGTTCTCAACGATTTTTTATGGAATTCCAAAAAAGTCACGGAACCGGACGCGCATTCCTCTGCTGTGATACGAATAGATAACGACGATATCACAAACGGAAAATACCCATTTATGAAAACACTACTCCCTTATTTAATGATTGCGGCTTTGATGGCGGCGGCGCCGGCGCTCAAGGCTTCCGAACAAGACCAGGTGGCGGGCGCAGCCACCACTATCAGGCGTTTCAAGGCGATCCCTGAAAAATCGATTCCGCCACAAGTGATGCGCGATGCCAAGGGGCTCGCGATCCTGACCGTGGTAAAGGGGGCGTTCATATTCTCCGGCCGGATCGGCCAGGGGGTGGTGGTGGCACGGACGGCCGACGGGTGGTCGGGACCTTCATTCATCAAGACGGGCGGGGCGGGCTTCGGGGCGCAGATCGGCGGGCAGGTGACGGAGTTTGTCATCGTGCTGAACACGCGTGCCGCGGTGAGGGCGTTTGCCCATGGTGGAAATGTGCAACTGGGCGGCGCATTGAGTGTCGCGGCGGGGCCTTACGGACGGGCGACAGGTGCGGATGTCACACCGAAAGCGGCGATCTATACCTACAGCCGGAACCAGGGGCTATTTGCAGGTGTTTCCCTCGAGGGGACCGTGATCGTGACGGATAATTCGGGCAATGCCGATTACTACGGACATGATGTGACGCCGCACGGGATATTGAGCGGCAAGGTGACTCCTCCGGCACGGGCCGCGGTCCTGACAAGGGCCCTGCAGCGGTAGGAAGTTCACGGACGAATCGCTTGGATCGCGCGGAGCAAAAGGGAGGGATTTGACCTTTTCTCCGCGTGAACCATATTTATATCCTATTTAAACTATGAAACTACTTACCCTCCTTTCGATGGCTATGATGACCCCCTTGATCGCCAGCGCGGCGCTGAAGACTGAAATGGTGGAATACAAACAGGGCGACACGACGCTGGAGGGCTATCTCTCCTACGACGATTCGCTCACGGGAAAAGCGCCCGGCGTGCTGGTGGTGCATGATTGGTACGGCATGGGTGACTATGTAAAAATGCGGGCCGACCAGCTTGCGAAGCTCGGCTATGTGGCATTTGCGGCAGACATTTACGGGAAAGGGGTGCGACCGGCGAACGCGAAGGAGGCTGGTGCGCAGGCTGGAAAATACAAGAGTGACCGGGCGCTGCTGCGTGAACGTGTGAAAGCGGGTCTGGATGTGCTGGAGAAAAATCCGCACGTCGATACCACGCGGGTGGCTGCGATCGGGTATTGTTTCGGAGGCACCACGGTGCTGGAACTGGCGCGCAGCGGCGCGGATATTGCGGGGGTTGTGAGTTTCCATGGGGGGCTCGATTCACCGACGCCGGCGGATGCAAAAAACATCAAGTGCAAGGTGCTGGTGCTGCATGGGGCAGATGATCCCTTTGAACCGGCGGAGCAGATCGCTGCTTTCCAGGATGAGATGCGCAAGGGAGGCGTGGACTGGCAGATGAATTACTACAGCGGCGCGGTGCATGCGTTTACAAGAGCGGATGTTGGAAGCGATAATTCCAAGGGCATCGCCTACAATGAAAAAGCGGACAAGCGCTCGTGGCAGGCGATGAAGGATTTCTTCGCGGAAATTTTCGGAGCAACAAAATAGAAAGCCATTTATGGATTTACAACTCGAAGGTAAAAAGGCGCTGGTGAGCGGCTCCAGCGCGGGTATCGGTTTCGCAATCGCACAGGCGCTGGCTCGCGAGGGGGCATCGGTGATCGTGAATGGCCGCGAGGCGGTGCGCACAAAGGTCGCGGCGAAGATGATCAGCGACAACGGGGCGACAGCGAAGGTGTATCCGTTCGTGGGCGACCTTTCCACGGCGGCGGGTGTTGAACAACTCGCGGCGGAGGTGCCGGATCTCGATATCCTGGTGAATAATCTTGGCATCTATGAACCGAAGCCTTTCCAGGAAATCACGGATGCGGACTGGATGCGATTTTTTGAGACGAATGTGCTGAGCGGGGTGCGCCTGAGCCGTTCCTACCTGCCGGGAATGAAAGAGCGGAACTGGGGGCGGATCGTTTTCATCTCCAGTGAATCGGCGGTCAACATTCCGGTGGAAATGATCCACTACGGGTTAACAAAAACTGCGCAACTTGCTCTCTCAAGAGGACTTGCAGAAACTACAGCAGGCACGGGCGTGACTGTAAACTCGGTGCTGCCGGGCCCGACGCGCTCCGAGGGCGTGAACGATTTCGTGAAGAAGATGGCTCATGAGCGCGGCAAAAGTCCCGCCGCGATCGAGGACGAATTTTTCAAGACTGTGCGGCCGAGTTCACTGCTGAAACGCTTCGCCACCACGGATGAAGTTGCGGCGCTCGTCGCGTTTGTGTGCAGCCCGCTCTCCTCGGCGACGAATGGGGCAGCGCTGCGCGTGGACGGCGGCGTAGTGCGCTCGATTGTCTGAACGCCGGGCGTGTACAGCCAGCTATTGCTTCTTCTCCTGGGCACCCGCGGGCGGAGCAGGTGCATCTGTTTTCGATTGTTTAACCTGGACCTGCATGCCCTCCACCAGATCGTCCGTGGGATTCATCACGACGGAGGTGCCTTCCTCGAGACCTGATTTTAACACCAGTGTGGTGCCGAAATCACTTCCCACTTTCACCGTTTGAAAGTGGATCTTGTTGTCCTTGACCACGGCCACCTGCGTACCGGCGGTACGGAACATAAATACATTCGCAGGAATCAAAATCGGAGGTGACTTCGGCTTCAACACGAACTTGATCTGTCCGTACATGCCGGCATAGAGCGTGCCGTCGTGATTTGGAATATCCACCTCGGTGAGAAGCGTGCGCGATGTAGGATCGATCGCGCCGGCTGTGCGCGCCACGGCGCCATCGAATTCACGCCCGGGATATTCCGGCACGAGGACTTTTGCATTCATCCCTTCGACGATATCCGGCGAGTCGCTCTGGGGCACATTCACGTAAACACGCAGCGGATCGCTCTGCGCGATGCTGAAAAGCACGGTGCCGGTGGTGGAACTTCCCAAGGAAACCAGATCACCCACATCGACAGCGCGTTTTGTGATGACTCCGGCAAATGGGGCGGTGATTTTTTGGAAATTCTGCTGCACTTGCAGGTTTTCCACGCTCGCCTCGCCTGCTTTTACGGCGGCCTCCTGCGAGTCGAAAGTGGTGCGGGCCTGGTCAAACTCCTGGTCGCTCACCACCTTCTTTTGCTTCAAGTCCTTTTCACGCTCGAAATTCAAACGGGCGATTTCGAGGTTCGCACGCGCCTGGCCGAGATTTGCAACCGTCTGCCGGAGCTGGGCATCGACATCGGGCGCCTCGATTTCCGCTATCAACTGCCCTTCGGTCACCTTCGCTCCGATGTCGGTGTACCATGCCTTTATATAACCGTTCGTCCGCGCGAAAAGCGTAGCCACCTGATACGCCTGAATATCCCCGGGGAGAATGAGATCGTGCGATTTGCCATCGCGCTTCACCTGGATGACTTCCACGGTCACCTGCTCGGCCGATTTGGAACTTGCCTCCTGCTCCTTGTGAACCTGGATGCGGTGCCATGCTATGACCACCACCAATATGGCGACCACCGTCACCGCGATGAGGGGTCCCCAGATCGCGATGCTGCGCTCAGGCGGCTTTAAATGTCGTTCCCTGTGATCAGGCGTATTTGTCGTTTGTGAACTCATGCTTTTTCTCCAGATGGACCGGGGTGATGGGATTCTCCGTCTTGTTTGTTTTTTTCATCCTCCCCGTCCTCTCCAGCCTCCCGTTCAAATTTCTCATCGGCATCCTCAGCGAACTCCTTGCGCCTCAAGATGCTATATACCACAGGGACAAAGAATAACGTCGCAAAAGTCGCGACAATCAATCCACCGATCACCGCGCGTCCAAGAGGCGCATTTTGCTCGCCGCCTTCGCCCAAGCCCAGAGACATGGGGAGCATACCGATGATCATCGCCAGCGCGGTCATCACGATGGGACGCAACCGTGTGTAACCGGCGGAGAGAGCGGCATCGTAGGCGTTTTTTCCTTCGCGACGTTCGTCATTTGCAAAAGTGACAAGAAGAATGCTGTTCGAAGTCGCCACGCCGATGGCCATGATCGCGCCCATGAGCGAAGGAACGTTGAGGGTCGTGCCAGTAACCATCAACATCCAGATGATCCCGCACAACGCGCCGGGGAGCGCAGTAATGATGATGAACGGATCGGTCCACGATTGGAAATTAATCACCATCAAAAAGTAAACGAGCACGATGGCGAAAGCGATGCCGCCACCAAGGCCGCTGAAGGAATCCTGCATGCTTTTCACCTGGCCACGCATCGTGATGAATGTGCCCCGGGGGAGCTTGGACTTGGGAGGCTCCTTGAAATGGAACGTTTCCAGAAACCAGTTTTTGATGTGGAAAGGCCGCAAGGAGGGATCAAAACTGCCCAGCACTTCCTGAATGTCATCCGCGATACCGCCGAGATCGCGATCCTGCGCGCTGGCGAGAACGTCGAACACCGGCTGCACGTTGTAATGGTTCACGATCACCGGGGATTCCCTGCGTTCGAAGGTGGCCAGATTACCGAGCAATTGCGTCTGGTTGGTGCCCGAAACCGCGATCGGCGTGTTCTTCAATTCCTGGAGCGTGTCCATGTTGTACTGGGGGGTCTGCACCGCCACGGTGTAGTTCACGCCGTTCGAGAAATTCAGCCAGAAATTAGGCGCCGCCTGACCGCTCGAGCTAAGGGAAACCAGCATCGTGTTCGCCACGGTCTGCTGGGTAAGGCCGATCTGCTGGGCACGTGTGCGGTCCACATTGATGCGAAACTCCGGAGCATCGACAATCTGATGCACATGCACATCGACCGCGCCCGGAATCTTCAAGATCTCCGCGTTGATCTTTTTCGCAACCTCGTATGTTTTCGGATCGCGACCCGTGATCTGTACGTCGATGGGCGAAGGGATGCCGAAGTTCAAAATCTGGCTCACGATGTCCGGCGCCGCGAAATAGAAGACCATGTCGGGGAATTCGCTTTTCAGCTTCATGCGCAATTCCCGCACATAACCGGCCACGGGATGGTGATTTTCCGCCTTCAGCGAAACAAGAATCTCACCGTCGGCGGAGCTGATCGTGGAACTGTCGCTGAAAGCGAGGTTGATGCCGCTCGTGGGCAAGCCAATATTTGCAATCACGGTATCGATTTCATCCGCCGGGATGATTTTGCGGATCAAAGCCGAGACCTTGATGAAACGCTGCGTGGTCGATTCCAGGCGCGTATCTGCCGGGGCGCGCACGTGGAGACGGATCTGGCCCGCATCCACCGTCGGGAAGAAATCCCTGCCGATAAACGGCACAGCGCAGAGCGATACCAGCACTGTCACCCCCATGAGGATGAAAATCATGACCTTGTGGTTGAGGGCCGAGCGCAGGTAGCCCTCGTAAATATCGCGCATTTTCTCAAAGCCGTGATTGAAACGATCGTGAATGCGGCCAAAGAACGAAGTGTGGACGCCCTCGCCCTCGTGTTCGTGTTCCTTGAGCAAAAATTTCACCATCGTCGGAACGACCGTCCGCGAGAGGAAATAGGAGGCGAGCATCGCAAAGATAACCGCCATGGCCAGGGGCTTGAAAAGGAACTTCGCAACACCGCTCAGGAAAAACACCGGCACGAACACGATGCAGATACAAAGGGTCGCCACGAACGCCGGCACAGCGATCTGTTGCGCGCCATCGAGAATCGCGCGGACCATCGGCTTTTGCATCGCCAGGTTGCGGTGGATATTCTCGATCTCGACAGTTGCATCATCCACGAGAATACCGACAGCCAGCGCAAGGCCGCCGAGCGTCATGATGTTCAGCGTCTGGCCGAGGATCGCCATGATGATGATCGAGCAGAGGATCGAGAGAGGGATCGAGGTGGCGACCACCAGCGTGCTGCGCCAGCTACCGAGGAAGAGCAGGATCATCAACGCCGTCAGGGCCGCGGCGATCACACCTTCCTTCAACACGCCGTTGATAGATGCGCGGACGAAGATCGACTGGTCGAACAACTCGGTGATGTCGAGTTCGGGTGGCAACGTGGCTTTAATGGAGGGAAGTCTTTCCTTCACACGCTTGACGATATCCAGCGTCGATGCATTCGCGCTTTTCAGCACCGTGAGCAGCGCCGAGCGGATGCGGTTCTGAAGCACCACGTTGGTCTGCACCGCATATCCATCATGAATATGGGCGATATCGCGCATGTAAACCGTCGCGCCGTTGATCTGCTTGACCGGGAGATCGTTGAGCGTTTCCATGACCTCCGGACTGCTGTTCGTGCGGACAGTGTATTCGCGGTCGCCGAGCTTTATGGATCCGGCTGGTGAAATAACGTTCTGCGCGTTGAGCGCAACGCTCACATCGTTGGGCGAAAGATTTTTTGCATAGAGTTTCGGCAGATCGATATCCACCATGACCTGGCGCGACTTGCCGCCGAAGGGGAGAGGCACCTGGGCTCCCTGCACGGTGGAAAGCTGGGTGCGGATAAAGTTCAGGCCGAGATCGAAAAGCTGCTGCTCGGAAAGGGTCTTGCTGCTGAGGCCGAGTTGCAGGATCGGCACATTCGACGCGCTGTACTGAAGAATCAACGGAGGCGTGGTGCCGGGAGGCATGGTACGGAGGAGAGTCTGGCAGATCGAGGTGACCTGCGCCACACCGGCCTCGACGTTTGCGCCTTCATGAAAGAAGACCTTGATGATGGAGACGCCAGTGTAGGATTGGGATTCGATGTGCTCGATATCGTTGACCGTGGTAGTCATCGCGCGCTCGCTGACTGTCACGAACCGCTTTTCCATTTCTTCAGGTGCGACGCCGTTAAAACTCCAGATCACGCTGACCACCGGGATATCGATGTTGGGAAAGATATCCGTCGCCATGCGCGAGATGGTGACCCAACCCATCAAGACAATCAGTATGGCCATCACCGTAAAGGTGTAGGGCCGCCGCAATGCGAGTCTGACAATCCACATATTTCGCTAAAGTTTCGCCGATGAAGTCATAACATCCAATATATCTTTCCTATCCGATCAAGACGTTAATCGTCTGGGTGAAAGGGAAGCCAGGATGGAGTGGGATAAGTTGGGGAGTAGTAATCAGTGATCCGTAATCAGTGATCCGTAATCAGTAATCAGTAATCAGTAATTTTGGACATTTTTACTCTGGGACGCCTTGACTGGGCTTGACGCAGCTTGTCCAGAATTAGTGACATAAAATTGGCTTTATTACACGGCATATTGGCTTTGATATGGCTTAAAATTGGGTTTGTTTGGCTTTGAATTGGCTTTGTTATTTGGGCCTTTACAGAGAAAAAATTGGCTTTGTTTGGCAAAAATGCCTGTTTTTTCCGGATTTTAAACCGCGAAGGACGCAAAGAGCGCAAAGGGAAGAAGGTACTTCCCCGGCCAGTGAATGCAGGGCTGCATTGGTCGAGTAAAGAGCTTGAGGAGAGAATATTGACACTCATACGTTACCTCTAATTAAAGTATTTCAAATATTCGGAATATTGTCAAGCGGTTCGTTAATTTTGTGAAATTAATACGTATTTCGAGGCCGTTTCTGGAGCGCGAGCGTATGTTTAATATATGCTTTTCATCCGATTGAGACTTTTCTAGTCTGGGTGTTCATGGAACTGAGGCATTTGCGGTATTTTGTGGCGGTAGCGGAGGAACTTCACTTTGGCGGGGCGGCGAAACGGCTTAATATCGCGCAACCGCCGTTGAGCCAGCAGATCCGCGACCTGGAGCACGAACTGGGTGCGGCGTTGTTCCTGAGGACGAGCCGGAAGGTGGAGCTGACGGCGCATGGGCGGCTGTTTCTCAAGGAGGCGCGTGACATACTCGGGCAGGCAACACGGGCAAAGGATATCGTAAAGGCGTCGCAACGCGGGGAATTTGGCTCCCTTTCCATCGGGTTCGTGACCTCGGCGATTTATTCGGTGATGACGCCGATTTTGCGTGAGTTCCATTCCTTGTTTCCCCAAGTGGAAATGCGGTGCCGCGGAATGGCTAGCCCGCAGCAGGTGGAGGCGCTGATGAAGGGAGAGATCAATATCGGTTTCCTTCGCACACCCATCCCGGAAGATTCGATCCGCGTGGAACTGCTCCTGCGCGAGTCCCTGGTGCTGGTATTGCCGGAGCATCACCCAGCTGCGGCAAAGCCAAAGCTGCGGTTGCAGGATTTTGCGCTGGAGCCCTTCATCCTTTTTCCGCGCCGGCAGGGGCCGAGCGCGTATGACCAGATCATCGCCACATGCCAGGCGGCGGGGTTCAGCCCGATGCTGGCGCAGGAAGGGAATGAGATGCAGAGCATGCTGGGGCTGGTGGCTGCGGGGCTGGGCGTTTCGCTCGTGCCTTCGTCGTTGCAGAACCTGCGGCGGCCGGGGGTGGTTTACAGGAAACTGGCGGCGGCGACGCCGCAGATCGAGATTTCACTGGCAATACGCAAAGGTGAGAGCGTGCCGGTGGAGCAATCTTTCATCGATGTGGCGTTGCGGGTGGCGGGGAAAATACAGAGGGAGCGGGTGGCGGCGGGGGACGTGTGATCGCTGGCTCTGGGGGTAATATTGCAGTGGGTCTTGGGAGGTGGGGCGTCTTGCGGATCTTTTCGGCGGACCGCCGAAAAGGGCACTCGGGCCGAGTGCGTTACCAGGAGCATGCGGATTCGCACTGTGTGAGGCGGCGCTTTTTTGGACTAACTTTTTTTGGCGGCTTTCTCATGATTGCGTTTTACCCAAACGGAGACGTTTAAAGAGTAAAAGTGCGTGACGGCGGGACACCGTCACCAGCACTCGGGACGAGTGCGCTCCCAGGAACATGATGCCACGCTCTATATGGTGTTTGAGAATGGCTTCTTTTGGCGCGTGTAACCTGCCGGATATAGGGGGCCATGAGGAGATTCTCAAATCGATGGAGAGAACGTCTTCAGTGTAAAGCAGGTGAAAAAAATAAAATCACAATAATTACTAAAATTTCCATAACCTCAGCACGCATCCTGCTAAATCATTATTCAAGATGATTGCAACTGACATTCCACCAACAACAGTCCACCAAGTGGCGGCTGACATCCATGAAGACGAATCGCATGAAACACCTTCGTGCTATTCTCTTACGATCTTCACCCAGCGCTGGAAAGAAATCCGGGATTTCTACGTGAACATCCTGAATGCGAAAGTGCTTAGCGAAAGGTCTGAACGTTACTGCGAGATGGAGATGGGCGGAATGCCGATCTGCCTGCGCAAGTCGGAGATGGGAGAAATGGTGAGCTACTTCCACCTGTATCTCGTGCTCAAGAACCGGGAACCCGTACTGTCGGAATTGCGCAAGCGCGGCATAATCGTGACGATGGTGGGGCCTTACACCAATTTCCGCGATCCGGAAGGCCGCGTGATCAAGCTTTCGGAATACAAGACGCTGGTCGCGTAATCCAATACTACTGTAAAACAAGCGTATATCCATGTTGAAAGACGTGGAGATGAAATAAAACGTCCTCTTTCGTCCCTGCGGGACTTGTGCTTTTTCTTCGGCGTAACAGGCGATAAATCGCCTGCCTGTTTTCGGATCGTCCCGATGGGACTTGAAAGGCGGATTTTGCTCCTGCGGAGGAAGTTGTCGATCAGTGCGCGCGGTTTTTAATCGGAACGCCTCCCCCTATTTGCGCAGATGCAACCCGCTTCGGAGTTGATCCCTTTTCTCGTTTGATTCCCATGGTAGCCCCACAGTCGGGGCAACCATGGGCTATAGGATGCAACCGCGTTGCGGTAGAAGCCATCGAGTTATGCCAACAATGGAACTCCATAAACACGGCATGCGCATAACCTAACACTCATGACCGTGGGCTAGATTCCTCACATCAATCAGGCGTCATGGAAAGGCCCATCCGGGGATGAAAGCCAGGAGCTGTGTTTATCGTGGCACACTCTCGTTACAGTCCCAGTTTTGCGATGACCTCATCGACATTTGAGAGATCGTCGAACAAAAAATCGGGGTGATGGACGGCGAGTTGCTCGCGGGTGAAATTGCCGGTGGCGATGGCGACTGTCTTCGCGCCGAAAATGCGCCCGCAATCGATGTCGTGGCGGGTGTCGCCGATCACAAAGATATCCTCGGGCGCAAATTCCACGCCGTGTTTCTCGAGGGCGCGCGCCCTGGCAAACCGGCCAAGCTCGTTGCGGTCATGGTGATCATCGGCATAGGCGCCGAACTCGAAAAAATTCCAGATGCCGTAGTGGGTGAGCTTGATCTGCGCGCCTTTTGACAAATTTCCCGTGAGCAGCGCCAGGACGATGTGGGGGCGGGTCTTGAGCTTGTTCAACAACTGGAGGATGCCCGGCAGGAGGCGGCCATCGCTGCGCTTCAGCTCGGCGTCGAGATGTTGCAGGTAGCCGTCGAGAAACAGGGTGATATTTTCGGGCGTCGGAGGGGTGCCGTGTTTTTCCAGGATGCGCATGGCGATGCCGGTATCGGTGCGGCCCGCGATTTCCACATGCTGAAGGTCTTCGTCGTGGCCGAAGCGGTCCTTGAGGGCCATGCGCAGGGCGCGTTCGCCGGAGCCGCCTGATGTGAGGAGGGTGCCGTCGATATCAAAGAGGATGAGTTTGGTTTTCAAAATGTGAAAGCAGGGTTGGGAAATTTGCAGGGAATGTGCCAGTGGGTGGATGGCAACGCAAGGGCGGGTTCGAAAGTTAAATCGTTAAATGGGTTAAATGGTTAAACAGACGGCGATGTTTAACCTTTTAACAGGTTTTAACTATTTAACAGCATCGTGACCGAGACCAAGAAATTTTCCACCGATGGAACCGCAAAATCGTGGGATAGAAAGCCCCGTTGAGATGTCCATTTCCGCTTGTAAGATGGTCGAATCCACCTACGATAAATTCTCCTTATACGAGCCATGAAAGCTATCTACGAAATCGACCATAGAGACTGGAACGCGCCTTTTGAGAAAGAGACGCAGAATGCTGCGATCGAGGCGCTGGAGAGCGGCTCAGTGCTGTTTTTTCCGAAGCTGGCATTTGGCCTGAGCGATGCGGAAGGGGCGCTGCGCGACCCGCGTGTGATCGACAAGTCGAAGAACGTGAGCTACAACCCGGCGAAGGACAAGGTTGGCGGCACGGTCTGCACGGGCGAGGAGGCGGAAGTGCTCAAAGGGATGATCTCGCGCTATGCGGCGCAGACGAAGCGTTTCCTGAATGCGCTGCTGCCGGATTACACGGCTGGGATGGTGCAGGCGCGGACGAGTTTCCGCCCGGTGGAGGTGGCGGGCCGGAATTCCTCATGGCGCAAGGACGACACGCGGCTGCATGTCGATTCGTTCCCCACATCGCCGACGCAGGGGAAACGGATCATCCGAATCTTCAACAACGTGAATCCCCAGCATCCGCGTGTGTGGAAGGTGGGCGAACCATTCGCCGACCTGGCGGCCCGTTATTTTCCCAAGCTGAGCCGGCCCGTGCCGGGGAGCAGCGCGGCGATGCATCTCCTGCGGCTGACGAAGGCGCGCCGGAGCGATTACGACCACTACATGCTGAAGCTGCACGATTGCATGAAGGAGGACACGAACTACCAGCAGACGGTGTCACATACGCAGGTGGAATTTCCGCCGGGGAGCACCTGGATGGCATTTACCGACCAGGTGTCGCACGCGGCGCTGAAGGGGCAGCATCAATTTGAGCAGAGCTATCTGCTGCCGGTCGCGAGCATGCGGAAGCCGGAGACCTCGTCACTGCGTGTGCTGGAGCGGATCGCAGGGCGGAAGCTGGCGTGAGGAAGAGTTAAATTGTTAAAAGGGGTGAATCGTTAAACGGGGGCGTCCTGTTTAACGATCTAACTTTTTTACTTTTTAACCTTCACCAAGGCAGCGCTGATTTGGCCTTGTTGTCTTCTTCGACGTGATTTTCCAGCCCTTCGAGTTCCCCGTCAGTATGCAGATTGAATTTGTGCCAGCGTCCAATCACAGGAATCGGTGATTTTTCCAAGCGCACCAACAGCGACCGCCTCGATGTGATTTTTTCCCGGCTGTAGGGCGGCATCCGGCCAGCGGGCGATTTTCGTCTCATCCGGCTTCATCCTGCCAAGCGATTTGCCATTCACGATCAATTCCACTTCCGCGCAATTGGAGTAAACCTTCACCTCGGTGGAGGCGAGCTTGCGCGGTGTCGAGCGGCGCGAGGCGATGTAAACCATGGGCTCCGGGTTCCAGTTGGCCTTGTAGAAAAAGTAAGCGTCCTTTTTTATTTTGCGGTCCTGCGAAACGAGACCCTTGTCGTTCAGGCCGGGGTGGCCGCCTTCATTCCGGCCGGCGCTTGGAAAATCGAATATGACCCAGAGGAAACTTCCCCAGAGATTTGGGTTGCCCTGGATGATCCTCCATTCGCGCTCGTGGATAAAGGCCTGCCATTCCTCGGGGTGGAACTGCCCTTTCTGGTCGATCTTTTGAGGCGGACCTTCCTGGTGTTGAAACGGATTGCCGCCGCCGCCGAATTCCGACAAGGCGATCCGTTTGCCGACTTCTTTTGCGCGTTCGTCGATGTACTTCGCCATGTCATCGGGCATCCCCTTGCCATACCAACCGGGATAGGAGTTGAAACAAATGGCCGTGGGAATCCTGTTGTAGGCTCTCGAGTTGTGATCGGATGCACCGACATCAATACGCGAAGGATCAAGCTCGTGGATGACATCCTTGAGATGTTGCAGCAGCGCATCGGGCGGCGGTGTTTTCTGGTTTTCGAGTTCGTTAAAAGTCCCCCAGAATGCCGCCGACGGGTGATTGTAACGTTGCAGGATCAACTCCCGGAGTTGCAGTTCCGCATTTGCGGCGAACGCGGGGGTGTCACTGATGGTATTCACCAACGAAACCTCGTTCCAAAGCAGGAGGCCGTTCCTGTCGCAAAGGCCGTGGAAATATTCGCTCTGCGGATAGTGCGCGAGACGGATCGCGGTCGTCCCCATGTCCAAGATGATCCGCGCGTCTGCCTCATGATCGGCGGGACTCAAGGCCCAACCTTTGTCGATGCGATCCTGGTGGCGGTTCACGCCGTAGATTGGGTACGGCTCGCCATTGAGCAGAAACCCTTGCTCCTGCGAAATCGCGAGCGTCCGCAGCCCGAGCGGCTGCGATACTTCGTCCACCTTTTTTCCGTCGCGAATCACCCGCACGGTCGCGGAGTAAAGATACGGATCCTTGCGGCCATTCCACAGGTGGGGGCTTGGAAAAACCAGTGTTTGAACCACCGGGCCGGTCTCGTTTGCCCCGATGCTTTGCGCGCTGGATATGGTGCAGACGGACTTCCCCGTGGCGTCTTTGATCTCCGATTCCACAATCACTTTCGCGGGTGAATCGCTGCTGTTTGAAATCAGCGATTTAATTTCCACGGTCGCCTTTGCCTTGTCCGCAAATTTTGTCGTGAGATAGACGCCGGGCGAGGCAAAATCCAGCGGCGTGATGCTGACAGGGGCGGTCACGATCAATGCCACGGGCCGGTAAATTCCGCCGTCGATATTGAAATCACCGGAGAGCGGAGGCACGTCTTCCTGATGGGAGTTATCAACCTGCACGCGCAGGTCATTCACCACCCCGAAATGCAGGTGCGGCGTCAATTCATAGCAAAACGCCGTGAAACCGCCGCGATGTTCGCCAAGCAATTCCCCGTTGAGGTAAGTCTTCGACACAAGAGCCGCCGCCTCGAACCGGATGAATACGCGCCTGCCCTTCCATGCGGCCGGAATGTCGAGCGGGAGTGCGTACCAACACGCGCCGCGATAGTAACCGTCCTTAAGTTGGGGGTTGCCTGCTTTGCCCAGCTGCGCGTCCTGCGCATTCCAGGTGTGAGGGACGGTCACATTCTCCCATGCACCTGTTGCCGCCGCCAGGCCCACGTCCTGTTTAATGAACTTCCAACCGGAGGCAAGGTTGATGGACTGGCGCTGTGCGTGCAGGACAGTCGAGGCAGCCAGCAGGAAAATTCCTGCCAGAATAAAACGACGAAACTTCATTTTCAAAATCCAGCACCTCCACCGTTCTTCCGTCCGGAATCCGGGATCAAAAAAATCCGGATACTGGAAAGCTGACTCCACACGGGCAGTTCAGTCTTTTGCAGACAAAGAGCCGAGCTTAATCCTCGTCGTCTTCCTCGACGTGATTTTCCAGCGCCTCAAGTTCCTCGTCGGTATGCGGCTCGAATTTGCGTTTGCGCTTGTTTGCGGGAAGGGGTGAGAGCGTCATGTTGATGCTCTTGCCCATGAGCTTCGGCTCCATCTCGACGGCGGCCATGGTGTCGAGGTCGGCCTTTACGCGCTGCATCAAGAGCATGCCGAGTTCCTGGTGGGCCATTTCGCGGCCGCGGAACTGGAGCTGGACCTTGACCTTGTTGCCCTTGTCGAGGAATTCCTCGCTGCGGCGGATCTTGGTGTGGTAATCGTGCGGGTCGATATTGACGCGGAATTTCACTTCCTTCAGCTTGCTGGAGGATTGTTTCTTTTCCTTGTCCTGCTTGGCGAGTTGATAGCGGAATTTCCCGAAATCGACGATCCTGCAGACCGGAGGCTCGGCGTTCGGGGCGACTTCCACGAGGTCAAGCCCGAGGCTCTGGGCTTTGCGCAATGCGTCGGGCAGCTTCATGACGCCCAACTGCTCGCTATTGGATGCGATAATCACACGCACTTCACGCGCGCGGATACGGCCATTAACACGGATTTGTTGCTGTTGAATAAACTTAACTCTCCTTGGGAGCGCGTTCGTGGAGCTTGCTGACGCACTCGATTTACATTTTCACTCGCATCATCAAGCCCGCAGCCTTCAACGGCTGCAATGCCCAAGCTCCATCGCCTTCGCGTCGCGACACCGCGTGGCGGCCGGGTACGAGGCCGAGGCCGCGCATCCGGTTTTCATCTATAAGAGAGCTTTGGGCGGGGAGCAAGGCGAATCTTGGGGTGTTTTCCCTACCGGTCGCATGGGGGCAAACCGGATGGCTGCGCCCTCAACCCGCGATGACAGGGGCGGGCTGCTGCATTTCACCCCGCGCCTTGAGCTCACGCAGCCCCGCCACCCAGAGGATGATGGTGCCGTAAAATGAAAGCCCGACCGCCTTGAGGAGCGCCATGGATGGTGGCAGGCTCAGCACATTTGCCGCGATATGGATTGCGAAAAGTATGATATAGCCCCTGCTCAATACCGCAGCCTGATTCCGCTCCCACGAGCAGGCGACCAGCGCCATGACCAACGGCAGCGCAAACACAAAATAGTGCGTGTGCGACACGGGGCTGATGGGGAGCATCGCCACGATCATCGTGCCTAGGAAGAGGATATTATACAGCGCATCCTCCGGGCGGCGGTATCGCCCGAACCAAAGCGTGACCGCCGTGATCAAAAACGACAGCACCCAGTGTACCGGCCTCACCCAGCGCGCGGCGTGGGCCGGGCGCGGCTGACAGGGGTGCATCGTGTTGTGGATGATGACGAGGAAAGATTGCGAATCCGTGCCTGTTGCGTTCAACAATTCATTCGCCCTCGATTGATCCCCACCACCCGTGAGCGCGGGACCGACGAGGACGTTGATAAACTTCCTGTAACATTCCGTCGTGCGCGCCGGCCCGAGGGCCACCAGCGGCACGACAGCGAGGCAAAAGAACGCGCCGATAAAACAGCCTGCCACGCCTTTCCAATCCCGCCTGAAGAGCGGATAAAGGCCGAGGTATGCGGGAAAGAGTTTTATGCTCGCGGCGGTGGCGATGAAAATGCCCGCCCAGGTATTCCGCTTTTTCACGGTGAAAATGCCGATCCCGCAGAAGAGGAGCAGCACGAACAAATTCACCTGCCCGCGCGAAAGTGTGCGCCCGATGGAGGGAAGGCAGACGAGGACCGGGATGACCCTCAATGTCCACCACCGCGCGCAGCCGGCGGCCGGTTTTTTGGAAAGCGCGCCGCCAAGGTGCTCCTCCAGGGTCGATGCCAGCCAGTGGACCGCGTAAAACAACGCCACGACACTCAATGCATACCACACGGCGATCGATACTTCGTAAGGCAGGTAGCCCGCGCGATCGGCGCCCGGAGGGGGATTTGCCAGCGGTGTGATCAGGATCGCGAAGAAGGGGGGATAATTATAGTGCCACCCCTGGGTATCGACGAGTTCGTAGATGTCGCGCCCGGTGCGGATGCCCCAGCCTGAGCGGAAAAAGTCATCCGCATCCGTCCTGCGATGGGTCAGGAATGCGGAGCGGTATTCGACGATCCCGCCGAAGATAAAAACGAGGGCCAGCAAGGCCCAGAGTCCGATGCGTTGCAGTTTAGTGATGGGACGATCGGATACATAATTTTGCATGTTTTAAAACGACGACGCGGATTCCACTTCGGAGCCGCTGTGCGGGCTCTGGTGGGTAAAGCAGTCACGGAATGAGGTCAACTCCACATTTTGCTCGCCGATCAAATGCTTCACCCGCGCACTCGTGAGAGCGGCTAGTTCCGCCTTGTGGTCGTATCCCCAGTCGTATCCCGCCTCGGTGGCGGGTTCGCTCCGCGGGTGGCAGCATATCTCCGTCACGCCGGGGCGCAACGCCGCAAGGCTGTCGCGCAACGAACTGTCGCTCCACCGGCCCGCTTCCATGACGCCGAGAAAATTATCCGTGCTCGCGAGGCCCGAGTGGACGAGTTCATGCCTGCCCGCGCGGCACACCATGGAGAGCATCACGCGCTGCAGCGTGCGGACCAGACGTCCGTCAATCAAGTTGAGGATGATGGAGGCATCCCGCTCGTCGGGATACCGGATCGCGGCGATCCCGTGCTCCTTTGCAAGGCGGATCACGATTTTAAGAATCCCGGGCAAGGCATGGAGATGCTGGTGGCTGTCGATGTGGCTGATCTGCAAGCCCGCATCCTGCGCTTTCTTCAATTGCGCGCGAAACTCCTTCTCCACTTCCCCGAGGTCGATCCCGCCCGTGAAGTAACGTTTTACAAATGCCTTGTGGTCCGCACAAAATCTCCCGTCGCTCCTGACCAGGGACGGTATTTCCCCGGGACTGCACACTGGCCTGCCATCGCAAAGCGCGAGGTGCAGCCCGATATCCAGCGTTTTGTTTTCGAGCGCGTAGTCCGCCGCGTCCCCGAATGCCTCCCCGGTGACCATGATGCTTGCCGACTTCACCACCCCCTGCTCGTGGCTCCTGACCACGCCGGCGTTGATGCTTTTGCACAAGCCGAAATCGTCCGCATTAAAAATCACCTCGCGCTTTGCATCGAGCGGGCGTTTCCAGCGATTGCGGTAGTAATAGGCGAGGTCTCTGATGATCTGCGGGATCACCTTCGGACTACCGAGCGTCGATTCCCCAGCCGTGCGGACATGATAGATGAAGCCGCGCTCATGGATTTTGTAGCCGCGCCGCAACGCCTCCAGCAGCAACTCCGCATCGATGAACGACCCCTCGGAATGCAGCGAGTCGGACACCACATCGCGCCGGAACAGCTTGAAGGCAAAATTCGCATCCTTCACATGCAGGCGGAAGATGCCCTTGAGCAGCATGTTATAGACAAATGACTGCGTATGGCGGAAAGCCCCTTCCGCCCTGCCAATCCGGAAGCCGATGAGGATGTCGAACGGCTGGTCCAATTCCCTGAGACATGCCTCCACATCTTCAAAGGCCACGGGAATGTCGGAATCCATGTATAAAATGTAGTCCATACGCGCGACCGCAAAGCCGGTCTTGAGCGCGCCGCCGAGCTTGCGGTTTTGCTCGTGGTGGATCACGCGCACTTCCAGAAATTCCTCACTGAGCCGGTCGGCCAGGGCGCCGCAGCCATCCGTGCTGCAATCATCCACCACCACGATCTCAAAGTCTTCCAGCGTCCTGACACCAAGTGCATGCGTGGCACGGATGACTGTCTCGATGTTTCCGATTTCATTGTACATCGGATAGACAAATGAGATTTTTATTTTTTTAAGCATTAACTTCTTATTTTTATCAACAACAGGATGCTCCCAATCCAGTCAGGAAACAATCTGGATTTTAGCCACATACACGTAACGAATTACGCTACTTGTATAAAATAGTATGGATTTGATAGATACATTTTCAGCATTTTCCCATCAATATTTGCGAAAAAAGTGACAAAAACACGCTCTAAATGATGACAAGTTTGTCATTATTTGGAGAGTTGAACTAAATTCAAGACGCTTGCGATGAATTGATCGCATCGACTAAATCAATCGGAGCCGGCAGGAATATGGTGACGGCAGTGACATTGTCGGGACGCGAGTCGATAGCCACCGTGCCACCATGCGCGGTCGCAATCCATTGAACGATGGCCAGCCCCAGTCCGCAACCCTCGGTTTCCCGTGCGTGTGAGGCATCGACTCGAAAAAACGGCTCGAACAACCGGGATCGTGCCTCGATGGGAATGGCCGTACCGGTATTGGTGACGGTGATTTTTGCCTGCGAGCCCATTCTTTCCAGCGAAAGCCCTACTGTGCCTCCGGGCTTGTTGTATTTAATGGCGTTGTCCACGACGTTCAGCAGCATCTGGCGCAAACGGTTATTGTCGCCGACCACGAAGATCGACTCGCATCCCAGAAGATTCACAACCAGATTGTGCGATCGCGCCAGGACCTGGCCATCCGCATAAATTTCCCGGACCAGTGTTTCGAGATTGATATGTTCCCGGCTGAGCACGACCAAACCGGCATCAGCCTTGGTAAGAAGCGTGAGGCAATCCACGATCTTTGCAAGACGGTCCACTTCCTCAATCTGATCAAGCAACAACTCCCTGTAAGGCTCGGCGATGTCCTCCTTGCTTACCGCCATCTCCATGCTCCCTCGCATGATAGTGAGAGGGGTTTTCAGCTCGTGGGAGGCATGCAATGTGAACTCACGGATACGCTGGAATGACTCGGAAAGCCGCGCGGTCATGTGGTTGAAAACATCCGTCAGGCGCTCGATCTCATCTCCATTGCCGGAGGAAGGGAGTTTGATATCCAGGTTATCCTCGTTGAGTTGCTCGGCCGCATTGATGAGCGCAACCAGCGGCGCCAGCACTTTGCGCATCAACAACCAGCCTCCCCCAAGGCCCAGCACCGCGGCGGGAACGATGGTATATAGGATGTTCTCGATAATATCATCGAAAGGATCCAGGAGTTCCTTTGCCTGGCTGCGATAGTACTCCCTCGGCTCGACGACCCATTCCTGATACAACAAGGCGCTGCAAAGCACGAGCGAAGCCAGAAGCACGACGGCGTACCACAAGGTAAGTTTGGTGCGGATGGTCACGGCTGGATTCTCATTACATACCCAATCCCGCGAACATTGTGCAGCAACTTCGGCATAAAATCGGCGTCAATCTTTTCGCGAAGTCTTTTGATATAGACATCGACCAGGTTCGTTCCCGGATCGAACGTATATCCCCATACCTGCTCAAGGATCGCGGTCCGGCTGCATATCCGTCCGGTGCTGCGTAACAAATATTCCAAAAGGACATATTCACGCGAAGTGAGTTCGATGGCGATATCGTCCCGCTTTGCAATGTGTGTCAGCGTGTCGAGGCACAGGTTTGCAAGCCGCAATTCCAGTGGCATATGGGCGCTGCTGCGCCTGCCGAGGGCGCGCACCCGGGCGATCAGCTCCGAGAGGATGAATGGCTTCGGCAGGTAATCATCCGCTCCGATATTCAGACCCTCAACACGCTCGTCAACCTCACCCCGGGCGGAAAGAAGCAATACCGGTGTCGTGATTTTTTTGGCCCGCATTTGGCGCAATATGCTCAGGCCATCGCGACCTGGGAGCATCACATCCATGATGATCGCATCAATATCCGAGGTGGAGACAAAGGGAATCACTTCATCGCCGTTGTGGATGACATCCACGGAAAATCCTTCCGCCGAAAGAGCCTTGCGAATGAAGGCCGCGGTTTTCTTTTCATCTTCGACGATCAAAATATGCATTGCGGTTTTTTAGCGGATTACAGGGTGGTGGATATGCCTCCCGATGCTGGCTGGATTCTACCCGAGGTAACCTGCCATGCAAAAATGAAATTAGCCCTGCCCAATAGTGACAATTCATTCATTATTCCGGCCCCGGCCGGACAGGCGCGGTATTTCATTTGCAGACTTGCCGATCCTCGCGGACAAATAAACGCATTCCTCATGCAATCTGTCGCGGATCATTTTCCTGGAAAACCTGCCCGTCGCTTGCGGCTTGAGGGCTTGATCTGCCTGTTGCTGCTCGTGACCGGAGCCAATGTGCTCGCAGTAAATGACGATGGCGTTCTCCTTCCCACCGGCAAACGCATCGCACCCTCCGCTGCGCAAGGCCAGCAGATCGACGGTTTTCCTGTCGCCACTGCGCTCAGCCCCGACAAACACTGGCTCGCAATTCTGAACAGCGGGCCGGGCACGGCACAGTCCATCGGCGTACTCGATCTGAAAACAAACAAGCTGACGGATTTTCCCGACACAACAAAAAACACTGTTCGCGGGTCCTATTTCCTCGGCCTCGAGTTCAGCGGAAATGGGAAGCGGCTCTACGCTTCTATCGGCTCGATTACCGATCCCGCCGGCAATGGCATCGCTGTCTATTCATTCAATGACGGTGTGGTTAAACCGGAAATGTTCTGGCCGATTCCGCTCCAGAAACTCGCGACAGGAAAACGGCAAGCCTCGATCGTGGATGGGACGCCAAAAGGAATGGCGATTCCCTATCCAGCGGGCCTCGCGGTCGTGCATGCCAAAACCGGTGAACGTCTCCTTGTAGCGGATAATCTCTCCGACGACGCACTGCTGATCGACACACGGAATGGCAGAATCCTGCGGCGCTTCGATCTCGGCGCGGGGAATTACGCTCCAGCGACCTACCCGTGCGGCGTGGCTGTTTCAAAGGACGGCACGCGCGCCTGGGTGACGCTCTGGAACACGTCGAGCGTCGGTGAAATCGACCTGGCGGCAGGCAAGGTGGTGGGTCGAGGCTCGTTATTTGAGACCAGTTCACCCACCGATGCCAGCGCACACCCGACGGCACTGTTACTGAGCGACGACGACAAGCGCCTGTTTATCTGCTTTTCAAATACCGACAGCGTCGCCGAAATCGCCGTCGATAGCGGCAGCTTGATCGACATGATCAATGTCACGCCACCCGCCCAACGATACGGCGGCACGTTCCCCACTGCGCTCGCCCTTTCGCGGGATGGCACGCAGCTTTTCGTCGCGCTTGCCGCATCGAACGCCGTGGCAGTGGTCAGCGTGGATCCCATGGACATCGTCCACAACAAACCCTACGGCTTCATCCCCACTGAGGCGTACCCCACTGCGCTGGTGGTGAATGGCAACGACCTCTACATCGCCGCCGGCATGGGCCGCGGCACCGGACCGATCGGCACGCTCGCGCACGTGCCGATCGACGATGCACTCAATCACCTCGACGAAAACACAAAGGCCGTGGAAAAAGCGAACCTGCTCGATGCGCCCGCGCCACACATCCCGTTCAAGGCCGGTGGAAATCCGATCAAGCACGTCATCTACATCATCAAGGAAGGCCGCTCCTACGACCAGGTGTTAGGCGATTTGAAGCCGGGCGACGGCGATCCGTCGCTTTGCACGTACGGTGAAAGCGTGACGCCCAACGAGCATGCGCTTGCGCGGCAATTTGGGATCATCGACCACTTTCACGCAAGCGGCGATTCCTCCGCGGACGGCCACAACTGGGCCATGGCCGCCGCCACCAGCGATTACCTCGAGGAGACACGGCGGATCAACGCCCGCAATGGACAACGGACTTACGATTACGAAGGCACAGTCGCCGGCGATGTGCCGCTCTCGCTCGGCATCCCCGATGTTAGCGAGCCTGCAAGCGGCTACCTCTGGGGAAACGCCGATACCCACAGCGTCACGCACCGGAACTACGGCGAATTCATCCACACGAAACAGGCAGGCGCATCCGGCAAGGAAAATATCGCGACAAAGCCCGAGCTCCGCGGCCACTTCGATGCCGCCTACCCCGGCTCCGCCCTCACCATTCCCGACCAGGAGCGCGCCGACGAGTTCCTTCGCGAATTCCGCGGTTTCGTGGACGCCCGCTCGTATGAAAACCCCGAGACCATGCTCCCCGAGCTTGTCATCATCCGCCTCGCAAACGACCGCACTCTCGGCTCCGCCCAAGGTATGCCAACCCCTGCTGCCATGATCGCCGATAACGACCTCGCCCTCGGCCGCATCGTCGAGGCCGTATCGCACAGTCCCTACTGGGAAGACACCGCAATCCTCGCCCTCGAGACCGACGCGCACGACGGCGCCGACCACATCGACGCCCACCGCACCACCGCCTTCGTCATCAGCAAATACTCCCCCGGCACCGCGGCGCACCCTTTCGTCGTCCACGATTTCTACACCACCGTCTCCATGGTCCGCACCATCGAGATTCTTCTCGGCCTCCCTCCCATGAACCAGAACGACGCCACCGCTCCGGTCATGTCCCCTCTCTTCACCGGCCCCGGCACCCAGCCTCCTTTCACTGCCATTCCCACAAATCGCGACAATGGTTTGTTAAACAAAACCAATCCGTGATTTCCAGGTCGGTCGCAAAAAACTCCCCTCCTCAACATCCCCGACTTTCCATTTGAAATCCCGCCTCACGCACACGACAATCGGGTGACCAATGTCCGACCACACTCCCGCCGTCACGCCCGCCCACGATCCCTACGAGCCCTTCCGTTTTCGCGACTACCGTTTCTTCGCCACCGGGAATTTCCTCTCCGTGATGGGCCGGCAAATGGTCAGCGTCGCCATCGGCTGGGAAGTCTATCAACGCACCCACCTCGCCAGCATGCTCGGCTACGTCGGCCTCACACTCGCGCTCCCCACCATCCTCTTCGCCATCCCGGCGGGCCAGCTCGCCGACCGCGTCTCGCGCAAAAAAATCCTCCTCGATACGCAATTACTCACCTCCTGCTCCTCGCTCGGCCTGGTCGTCTGGTCTTCCATGAATGCGCGGCTCGAGTGGATATTCGTCCTCCTCTTTCTCGCGGCCACCTCCCGCACATTCAGTTGGGCCGTGCGGAATCCCTTCATGGCAAACCTCGTCCCCGCCGCAGCGCTCGGGAGCGCGGTGACATGGAATAGCAGCACCTTCCAGATGGCCGCCGTGGCAGGCCCCGCGCTGGGCGGCATCCTCATCGCGAAATGCGGCTACTCCTGCGTTTACGGGCTCGATGCCCTCTTCGCGCTCGCGTTCTTCGCCATGCTCCTGCCCATCGCGTACAAGCAGACGCGCGAACACGCCGCGCAGGGCTGGAGCGCCGTGTTTTCCGGCCTCATTTTCGTTTGTGAAACAAAGATCATACTTGCCACCATCACACTCGATCTCTTCGCCGTGCTGCTCGGCGGAGCCACGGCCCTGCTCCCGATATTTGCCGATGACATCCTGCACTGCGGCCCTGTCGGCCTCGGCTGGCTGCGCGCCGCCCCGAGTGTCGGCGCATTTGTCATGGGCCTCACCATCGCCCACCTCCCGCCCATGCGCCATGCGGGCAAGGCCATGCTGCTCGCCGTCGCAGCCTTCGGCGTCGCCACCGTGGTATTCGGCCTTTCACATTCCTTCTGGCTCTCGATCGTCGCCCTCGGCCTCACCGGCGCTGCGGATAATATCAGCGTGATCGTCCGCCATACCCTTGTGCAACTCCTCACGCCGGATGGAATGCGCGGCCGCGTCTCCGCCGTGAACAACGTCTTCATCGGTTCCTCAAACGAACTCGGCGCATTCGAGAGCGGCATCACCGCCTCGTGGTTCGGCCCCGTCATTTCCGTGGTGGGCGGCGGAGTCGCCACAGTCCTCGTCGTCCTCGGCGTCATGCGCCTCTGGCCCCAGGTTCTCAAACTCGGCACCTTTGCCTCCATGAAGCCCGAGAAAGTCGCGGGCGAGCCCTCCATCTGACCCTTTTCCTCATGACTACTCCCGCTGCTCCATCCCCCGAAATCACAGTCGGCGCCTATTACTTCCCCGGCTTCCACGTCGATCCCCGCAACGAGCGCGACATGGGCAAAGGCTTCACCGAGTGGCAGCTCGTGAAGGAATCCCGCCCGCGCTTCGAGGGCCACCGCCAGCCCAAGGTGCCGCTCTGGGGCTATCGGGACGAATCCCAGCCCGCCGTCATGGAGCAGAATATCGAGGCCGCCTCCACCCATGGCATCGATTGCTTTCTTTTCGACTGGTATTGGTACGAGGATGCCCCCTTCATCCAGCGCCCGCTCGACGAAGGTTTTCTCGGCGCGTCCAACGTCGGCAAAATGAAATTCGCCCTCATGTGGGCAAATCACGATTGGACCCACATCTTCCCTCTCGGTCTCCGCCAGGAATCCCCGCTCCTGCATCCCGGCGCCGTGAGCAAGCCGGTGTTCGCACATCTCACGGAGCACATCATCGAGCGCTATTTCTCGCACCCCGGTTACTTGAAAATCGACGGCAAGCCTTACTTCAGCATCTTCCAGTTGCAGAAATTCCTCGATGGTTTCGGCGGCCTGGATGGCGCGCGCACAGCCGTGGATGAATTCCGCACCCGCGTCGCCAGGGCCGGCTTTCCCGGCGTCCACCTCAACACCATGGTCAACCTCTGGGGCGCACCCCTCATCCCCGGCGACCCCGTGGTGCAGGACCAGCACGAAATCATCCGTGCGCTCGGGTTCGATAGCCTCACGAGCTACGTCTGGCCCAACACACTCGGGCCGGAGGATTTCCCACTCACCGATTACCGCCTCGTCGGCGACAAGGCCCGGCGCAAGTGGGACGAAATCGCCGCCGCCTACCACATGCCCTATTTTCCAAATGTCACCACCGGCTGGGATTGCTCCCCGCGCGCCCGCCAGTCGGATCCCTTCGTCCGCTGGGATTACCCCTTCTCACCCGTGTGCAAGAACAACACCCCCGGGGCCTTCCGCGAGGCGCTGGAACTCGCGCGCGATTGGGTGCTCCGCCAGCCTCAGGGCCACAAGCTCATCACCCTCAATGCATGGAACGAGTGGACCGAGGGCAGCTACCTCGAGCCCGATGAGGAATTTGGCATGGGCCGCCTGGAAGCTGTTGCCGCCGTATTTGGCATACGCCCCCGCGCGTAGTAAACTCCCGCGATGATCCGCTTTCCACCACCCATCCGTTACTACGTGCCCCTGCTCGTGCTGGCCTTTGGGCTCGCCATCACATGGCTGGATTATGAGATCAATCTCCGCAACGATCTAGCCCGCAACCTCAAGGACGTGGAGGCGCACACCGATGCCACAGGCGAGCGGCTGGCCAGGCGCAGCGCGAAACAATTCGAGCACGGCGCCCCGGTGGCCCTGGCGGAGGATATCGCTGCATGGTCCCACCAGCCCTGGCTCAAGGAGGCCGCGCTCGTGGATGAAAACGGCATCGTCTTCGAGGACTCTCAGAAACTCTGGTTGGGCCAGGTCGCAAGCAAGACCACGCTTGCCCCCGCCATGGACCTCGCCGCGCACACCCGGGAAAACGCGCATTCACCACAGGGCACCGGCAGCCACCAGAGCCACAGCGTGGATGGCACCATGCTCTATGGCGCATACCCGTTCAGCATGGGGGCGCGCGGCACCGGCTGGGCGC
>JBAVPB010000018.1:0-4527 GCA_049692655.1 Chthoniobacteraceae bacterium
CTACGCGATCTTTTCGAAGGAAGCGAAAGTCGATATGAAGAAAAAGAAGTTTTCCGATTACCTGACCCTGCTCAAGGACAAGGACGCGCACTGGTTCTGCTTTTACTACACCATCAGCTTCGGCGGATTCGTGGGGCTGGCGAGCTCCTACGTGCTCTATTTCAAGAGCGAATTTGGACTGCCGCCCGTGCATGCGGGCGACATGGCGGCGATCTGCACCTGCGCCGGCGCGTTGCTCAGGCCGTACGGGGGCGCGATCGCGGACCGCATCGGCGGCATCCGGTCGCTCTACCGTTTCTACATCATCGCCGGCCTGGCGCTGGCGGCATCGGCATTCGGGCATCACCTCTACTTCAACCTCGCCATGCTCGTGACCGCCTCCGGCGCGCTCGGGATGGCGAACGGCTCCGTGTTCCAGTTGCTCCCGCAACGCTTCGGCAAGGACATCGGCGTGATGACGGGCCTGGTCGGCGCGGGCGGCGGCGTGGGGGGATTTTATCTCGCCAGCTCGCTGGGCTACTCCAAGGGGCTCACCGGTTCGTATCTCGCCGGGTTCCTCGTTTTTGCCTCGCTCTGCTTCCTTGCGACCGTGGGCCTCAGCCTCGTGAAAACCCGCTGGCGCACCACCTGGGGGGCGCTCGCGAATGCGCGCATCTAGCGTGAAGGTAAACCTGACAAGCTTCGGCGCCGCCCGATCCGAAAAGGAGGAATCGCAGGATTCATTTGCGGTAAAATCGTGGGGTGAAACGGTGATAGCCGTGATGGCCGACGGCGTGGGCACGGCGCGCCATGGCCGGGAAGCCTCGTCGAGGATCGTGCAATCGCTCGTGGGAAACTACGAGGCCCGCCCGAAAACATGGAGCCCGCAAAAAGCGCTCACGGAATTCACAAAACTGATCAACCGTACGCTCTACCAGGAATCGCTCTCACGGCATGACGCGCCGGAGATGGTCTCCACGCTCGCGGTCGCGGTGATCGAGGGCGACAAGCTCTACGGCATCAATGTCGGCGACTCACGGGTCTATGTTTCGCGAGGAGGGATGATGACGCTGCTTTCGCAGGACCACGTGCATGAAGGCCCTGCCATGAGACATGTGCTCAGCCGGGCCATCGGCCTCGGACCGGATGTGAACCCGCATTGTTTCGAGATGGACCTCGCCGATGGCGACATCGCGCTGCTTTGCTCCGACGGTGTCTCGAACGTGCTCGGCGACGAAATTCTCAGCGCAAAATTGAACCATCACGCCAGCGCCCGCTCCATCGTAACCAGCGCCAGGGAGCATGCCACCCCGGAGACGCTCGACGATATCAGCGCCGTGGTTGTGGATATTCCCGAGTTGGGCAAGCTCAAGGCCGTGAGTGAACTCCCCCTGCTCATTCCCGAAACGCTGCGCAAGGGCGACGTCATCGATGGCTTCACGCTGGTGAAACCATTCCAGCACAGCGACCGTGTCTGGCTCGCCACGCGGGGCGAACAGCGGTTCACGCTCAAGCTCGCACCAGTGGAGGCGCGCGACGATGAGCAGACGCTCAACCAGTTCGTGAAGGAGACCTGGAACGCCACCCGCATCCAGGGCGATCACTTCGTAAAAGCGTTTGTGCCCGAGCAGGCCACCACCCGCTGCTATGCCATGGAATTCGTGGAGGCACCCAGCCTGAAGATGCTCCTCCGCTCCCGGCGGCTAGGTGTGGATGAAGCTGTCGCGCTCGGCAAATTCCTCCTGCGCGCCAGCCAGCATCTCCTGAGCTTCGACCTCGTGCATGGCGACATCAAACCCGAGAACATCCTCGTCCTCACCGGCTATGACCAGATCGGTTTCAAGCTCATCGATTTCGGCAGCGCCACGGGAATTTTTTCCATCACCTCCCGGGCCGGCACCGCCAGCTACCTTGCGCCCGAACGCTTCCACGAAGCCCCCATCTCCGAGCGCACCGAGATCTACGCCATGGGCGCAACGCTCTTCCAGTCCCTCACCGGCGTGCTGCCATACGGCGAGATCGAGCGTTACCAGAATCCCGTTTTTGGCGTCCCGAAAATTCCCTCGCGCCTCAACCCGAACATCCCGCACTGGCTGGAATCCGCACTCCTTCGCGCCGTTTCCACCGAGCCCGAAGCGCGCTACAAAAACTATTCCGAACTTCTCTTTGACCTCGAGCATCCCGAGAAGGTCGAGCCTTTTCACGCGAAGGTGACTTCGCTGCAAAAGACCCTGCTGTTTTACAAAACCGGTTTCTACATCCTCCTCGCCGCCGTGCTCGCGTTCACCCTGAGGAGGATATTCCCGCATTGAAAATGACCGTCCTGAATTTCACATCCCTTTTACCATTTTGCGCAGGGATCAACCCTGCACAAACCCGTGCTTTCAACCGGCGCGGCAACCACAACAACCAAGGAGAAAATGAAAATACAAAACCAAAAAAAAATCGGAGGGCTGCTTGCGGCAACCCTCCTATTCGCCAGCACGCCATCAGCCTTTTGCGGGGACACGACGGCGCTGTCAAATAACGATAGTAAATCGGATGACAAAACTGTAATCGAGAAAAAACCGGATGCAAACCTGCTCAGTTTCTACGACGGCAAAGTCGTCGTGGACATGCAGGAACGCCTCCGGGTTGAAACTCAAAACAATACGTTCGACTTCAATGGCGCCAAAAATGCCGTCACTGATGGCAGCTTTCTCCAGCAGCGGTTCCGGATCGGTCTCCTGATCCATCCCGTCTCCTGGCTCAAATTCTATGTCCAAGGCCAGGATTCGATCGAGGCCGGCGACCGCCCGAAAATTCCCGGAGCCGCCGGGGTCGAGGGCAACGACTATTTCAACCTGCGCCAGGCCTATGTCGAGATCAGCGACTACGACAAAAGTCCCCTGGGGTTGAAAATAGGCCGCCAGGTTCTCTCTTATGGCGATGAGCGCCTTGTCGGTGAATTCGACTGGAACAACATCTCGCGCACATTCGACGCCGCGAAGCTCACCCTGAAAGAAAAAGGATTCTCGATCGACACCTTTGTCTCATCGCCAGTAACCATCTGGGGCGACAAAATTGATGAATCCGATATCGGCAATCAACATGGCGCAGACCCGGGGCGCGACCTCTTCTTCAGCGGCGCGTATCTTACCGTGGACCCGCTTCCATTCGGCACATGGGATTTCTACGCCTTCATGCTCGACCAGGCAAACGGCAATACCTCCAACCAGCTGGGCACCCTCACCACCGCGCTGCCGAAGGGCTCGCTCACTGCCCGCAGCGACTTTGCCACGCTCGGCTCCCGCATCAAGGGCGACCCGAAAAAACTCAACGGCTGGGAATACAGCGGCGAGTTTGCCTACCAGGTCGGCACCGTCCGGGGCCTCGACCTGAATGCCTTCGCGGGCAATGCGGGCATTGGTTACAACTGGCTCGAAACCCCGTGGACACCCCGTCTCTTTGCGGAATACAACTACGCCAGCGGTGATAACAATCCCAACGACAAGACCAGCGACCACACATTCCAGAACCTGTTTCCAACGAACCATCCGCTCTTCGGGATCATGGACCTATTTTCGTGGCAGAACATGGAGGATGTCCGCATCAGCGCCCGGGTGAGCCCTGTTAAATCCGTCACGCTGGAAACAACGTTCGGCCTGCACTGGCTTGCCACCACAAACGATGCATGGTATCGCGCAAACGGCCTGGTTGCCGTGCGTCCGCTGAATGCAGCAGCCCGTAGCGCCAGCAGCTACGTGGGCGCGGAGGTTGATCTCATCGCGACCTGGAACGCCACGAAGAACCTGCAACTGCAGGCCGGCTACAGCCACTTCTTCGCAGGCTCCTACCTCGAGGACACGGGCGCGGACAGCGACGCCGACTTCGGATACGTCCAGGCCAAGATTACCTTCTAAAAAATTGAAAACAAGGGAACCAACATGGACTACATCAAACCTGCGGACGTCGTAACAGCGATGATCAACACCGGCGCGAGCAAAGGCGCGCTGCCGGCCAAAGACCTTGTCATCCGGGGATTTCTCTCCGGCGCGTTGCTCGCCTATTCGACGAGCCTCGCGATCTCCGGGACGCTGCAAACCGGCGTGCCACTGGTGGGCGCGCTCATCTTTCCGGTGGGATTCGTGATGATCGTGCTGCTGGGGCTGGAGCTTGCGACAGGGAGCTTCGCACTCCTGCCGCTCGCGTGGCGCGAGGGGAAGCTCGGCTTCGGCACGATGAGCGCGAACCTGGGCTGGGTCCTGTTTGGCAACCTGCTCGGCAGCGTCTTCTATGGGGTGCTGCTCTATGTGTCGCTTACGACGATGGGCCACAACACAGATTCCAGCGGGGTCGCGGCGAAGATCGTCGCCATCGCGGAGGCCAAGACGCTCGGTTACGCAAAGTTTGGCTTTGCGGGAATGGTGACCGTCTTTGTCAAAGCGATCCTGTGCAACTGGATGGTGTGCATGGGTGTAGTGATGGGGATGACGTCGAGCTCGACCATCGGCAAAATCGTCGGCGCATGGATCCCGATCTTCATCTTCTTTGCACAGGGCTTCGAGC
>JBAVPB010000019.1:0-9369 GCA_049692655.1 Chthoniobacteraceae bacterium
GACGATCACCTGGGTGATCATGGGCAACGCTGCATCGAATCCTTCAAACAATGTCTGGAAGCGCGGTATGAAAAACACCATGAGAAAAATCACCACGCCTACCGCGAGCGTGAGCAGCACCGCAGGATACATAAGGGCGGCTATCACCTTGGCCCGCATTTCCTTTTCGCGTGCCTGAAAATCCGCGATTTGCGACAACACGATATCGAGAAAGCCGCCCGCCTCACCCGATTCAACCATGGCGACATAGACGCGCGGGAACACATCGGGAGAACGGCTCATCGCCTGCGCCAGCGGAGTGCCGTCGATCACCATGTCGTGGAGTTCGCGCCATTTCGCGGCGGCGGCGGGTTGCGATGCCTCCTTGTAAAGGATGGTGAGACCCCTGCTCAGCGGCACGCCTGCGGTAAGCAGACTCGAGAGAGACCGTGTGAAATCTTCCAGTGAGGAAAACGAGACGCGTTTCGATTGAAGACTCAGCTTCATTCCCGTCGCTTTGGTTTTGTCCGGGACCGTCATCGCTGAGGTCGTGACTGTTTCCGAAAGCTTCAGCGGCGTAAGGCCAAGTTCCTCGATCATGCGCATTGCATCGCGGCGGCCTCCGGCATCGACACGGCCATCGGTGACCGTGCCATTTGCTTGCAACGCTTTGTAGGTGAAGACAGCCATGATTTTTTTACGGCGTGGCGAGCGCTGTATTCTCGTCCTTGGAAACACGGAGGACTTCCGAAGGCGTGGTGATCCCGTTGCAGACGACGCGCCAGCCATCCTCCACGAGCATCCGCATTCCCTCGCGGCGTGCGGTGTCCTTGATCTCGACACTTGATCCGCTGCGGAGCAGGACTTCGCGGATCGCTGGGCTCATTGTCATCAATTCGAACAAAGCCTGCCGGCCGGTATAGCCTGTCATGCGGCAAGCCTTGCAACCCACAGCCCGGAAAATTTTTGCGCCCTTCAAAGCCTCGACGCGGTCGCGCAAGGCATTCGTGCGGGTCGATGTATCCTCTTCCTTGCATTCCGTGCAGAGCACACGCACAAGGCGCTGGGCCATGACGGCCTCCAACGATGAAGCCACGAGGTAGGGCTCGACTCCCATATCGACGAGCCGGGTAAGAGCGCCGGGTGCATCGTTCGTGTGAAGCGTGGAGAAAACCATGTGGCCGGTAAGGGAGGCCTGCACCGCGATCTGCGCGGTCTCCTGGTCCCGAATTTCGCCCACGAGCACGACATCGGGATCGTGACGCAAAATGGCGCGCAGCCCGCGACCGAAAGTGAGCCCCGCTTTTTCCGAGACCTGGATCTGATTGATGCCCTTGAGCTGATACTCGACGGGGTCCTCAATGGTGATGATTTTCCGCACGGAATCGTTGATCTGCGTAAGCGCGCTGTAGAGCGTGGTGGTCTTTCCGCTGCCGGTCGGGCCGGTGACAAGCGCGATGCCGTGGGGCATGCTGAGCACGTGTTCAAAAAAAGCGCGATCACGCTCCGCCATTCCCAAGCCCTCGAGGCCGATCAACCCGGCATCCTGCCGCAGCAGACGCATGACCACCGCCTCACCGTGCAGCATCGGGATGACCGATACGCGAATATCGACCTCGCTGTTTTTCACGCGGATCTTGATACGGCCATCCTGTGGTACGCGCTTCTCGGCGATATTCAGGTTGCTCAGGATCTTGATTCGCGAAACGATCGCCGGCTGGAACCGCTTGATCTGTGCGGGCACCGAGACCTCCTGCAACAAGCCGTCGATGCGATAACGGATGCGCAGTTCATGCTCGAACGGCTCCACGTGGACATCGGACGTGCGGAGTGAAATGGCATCGCCGAGGATCTGGTTTACGAAACGGATGATCGAGGCGTCGCCAGCCGCCTTGTCGAGATCACCATCATCCTGATGCTCGTCGGAAACAACCTGGAACCCCTCCTCCTGCTCCAGCATGTTGAGCGTGTCCGCACCGACACCGAGATTTTTTTTGATCTCGCGCTGCAACGCCTCGCTGGTGGCGAGGACCGGTTTAAGCCGCGACGTCGTGAATGATTTCAGGACATCCAGCCCCGGCTCCGCAAACAATCTGCTCATGGCCACCTCGATATGGCCGTTCTCCTGCCGAAGCGGCAGTAATTCCTCCTTGAGCAGGATGCGCGCAGGAAAACGGGAGAGCACCGCGCGGTCCAGCTCGACATTCTCGAGCGACGTGTACGCCAGCCCGTATTCCTCCGCGAGCCATTGGAGCACGTTCTCCTCGGCCTCCATCTTCACCTTGCCCGAGGCGCAAAGACTCTCCAGGGCCGCTGCATCGGTGGTGGAGAGCTGATGACTCTCCACCATGCGATTCAGAAGATCTGTATGGGGCGCTGCTGTTACCGGGGAAACTTCGCTCACGAATTTATTTGGTTGGTTGATTATTCCAGAATACCCATGTTTACCAGCGTGGCTTCCTGGCGCAATGTAAGTACTTTTTCCAAATCCTGACGGGCTTGCTCAAGATCGGCGGTATTCTTTTTGCGGGCGTCGCGCAGGGCCTGCAGCTTGGCTTTGATGTCATTGGTTGAAGTAGCGTCTGAATCAAGTGCTGCTTTCAGTGCCACGGATTCGGGCGAGCCCATGCGGTCCGGGCGATTGTTAGCGGAGGGCGAGGCCGATGCGCCGGCAGCAGCCTGATCACCACCACGTCTTCCAAAACCTCCAAATCCTCCGAAGCCACCGATACGGCCCGCCATGGATTCACGCTGCAAGGTTTGCACCTTTTCCAGCAGCGGCTGGATGACAGCCCATTCGTCGTCCGTCGCCTTGAGAGCAGTTTTTATAAAACCATTCATCCTCGCGCGGAATTCCTCACGCCTGGCGTCACCAGTAGGACTTGCGGATGGCGCCGCAGCGGGAGCGACACTTGGGGCGGGCGTGGCCGCGACGGAAGGGGCCGGGGTGGCATCCTGCGCCATTCCATGCGATGTATTGAGCAACATTGCGGCCGACAACGCGACCGTGATAGTAGTGAGTTTGTTGATGTTCATTTTTTCCTTTTTTGCGGTTATGGTTCCCGTGAATGGGGCAGGAGTGCTTCTTTTGCGGCACCCTCTATAAAAAAATTACATCACCATTGTTAAATTCCCGTTTAAGGGCACAGGCAAAATTGTTAAGATTAAGTTAAGCTCCCCCTCCTCCAACACATGGCAATTCCCACGCAACAAAGTGACGGCACTTCCGGTGAAAAGAAAATACTGATAGTCGATGACGACAGGGAACTCTGCACGCTGATCGCCGATTACCTTGCGCCGCTCGGTTACCAGATCGCCACCGAGCACGATGGCCCCTCGGGCGCAAAACGCGCGGAGGACGAAAAGTTTCACGCGATCATCCTCGATGTGATGCTGCCGGGCGGGATGGATGGCTTTGAGGTGCTCAAGCGCATCCGGAGCACGAGCGATGTCCCCGTGCTGATGCTCACGGCGCGCGGCGAGGAGACTGACCGCATCGTGGGGCTGGAGATCGGCGCCGACGATTACCTGCCGAAAACATTTTCATCGCGCGAATTGCTCGCACGATTGCGCGCAGTCACGCGCCGCAATGCGCGGCCCGCGGCGGCACAGGAGGAGGATGGGGAGGCTGAGATCGTGGTGGGCCCACTGCGCATCAATCCACCAATGCACCTTGCCATGCTGGAGGAAAATCCCCTGAAGCTCACCGCGCTGGAATTCGACCTGCTCCTCACCCTCGCACGTGCGCGCGGCCGGGTGAAGACACGCGAACATTTGATCGAGACTCTCGGCGAGAGATTGTACGACGGGCTCGACCGCTCGATCGATGTCCATATCTGGTCGTTGCGGAGAAAGCTGGGCGATGATCCAAAAAATCCGCGCTTTATTCGTACCATCAGGGCTGTTGGGTACATGCTGATCAATCCGGACGCGGAGTGATCTTCTCCAGCCGGGGCTTGTCCCGGCAAACAAAAAAGGCGCGAGTTGCCTCGCGCCTTTTTCGAAAAATAGTGACCGTGAAGTTTAGCCTTCGATCTCGATGCCCATCTGGCGCGCGGTTCCGGCGATTACGCGGAATCCAGCTTCGTCCGAGCGGGAATTGAGGTCTTTTGCCTTGATCTTGACGATGTCCATGACCTGCTTCTTCGTCAATTTCGCTACCTTGATCTTGTTCGGCTCCTTGGAACCGGCTGCGATGTTGGCCGCTTTTTTCAGAAGGATCGATGCCGGTGGCGACTTCGTGATGAACGTGAACGTCTTGTCCTTATAGACGGTGATCACGACGGGCAGGATGTCTCCCGACTGCTTTTGTGTTGCTGCGTTGAATTCCTTGCAGAACGCCATGATGTTGACGCCTTGCTGACCGAGCGCCGGACCGACCGGGGGCGCTGGATTTGCCTGACCCGCGGGGATCTGCAACTTGATTTGACCTGTGATTTCTTTTGCCATGTTGTGTTACGTTATTTAAATGTTGTCCGGAAAAATCTAGCTGCGTTCCACCTGCCAGTATTCGAGTTCCACCGGGGTCGAGCGCCCGAAGATGCTCACCGACACGCGCAGCTTGCCGCGTTCCGGGTCGATTTCCTCGACGATGCCGCTCTGGTTCTGGAATGGGCCGTCGGCCACCTTGACCGTCTCGCCCACCGAGAAGCTCACCTTCGGCTTCACCTTGTCGTCGCTTACGCGGACCTGTGCGAGGAGCATTTCTACCTCGTTCGGGCGCATCGGCGTGGGTTTGTCCTTCGTGCCGGCAAAGCCGAGCACTCCGGGTGTGTCCTTGATGAAATACCATGCGCGATCCATCAACTGGTTGTTCGGATCGAGCAGATGCATGTTCACGATCACGTAGCCTGGCATCAGTTTCCGGGTTGTCTCGGTCTTCTTGCCGCGCTTGATCTCGGAGACGCGCTCCGTGGGAACCAGCACCTCGTAAACAAGGTCGCCGATTTCCTCGGTCTTGATGCGTTTTACCAGGTTATCATGCACTTTTCCCTCCTGGCCGGAGAGAACTTGCACAACGAACCATTGATCTTTTGCTGCGGGTACGGCCATGGGGTGAATCTAGTGGGTAAATGCGCCAACGATCATGTTCAAAATGAAATCCCAGAGCGAAATATAGCCGCTCAGCAAAAGCATCGCAATCACGACGATCAACGTCGAATCGGTGAGTTCCTTGTATTTCTTGAAACCCTTTTCCTTCGGGTCCCAAGGCCAGCTTGCCTTCGCAAGCTCGACCCTCACTTCACTGATGAATGTTTTTGTTTGGGATAACATTTGTATTTTCCAGCCAACACGCCAGGAGGGACTCGAACCCCCAACCAACGGTTTTGGAGACCGCTACTCTACCAATTGAGCTACTGGCGTAATGAGCTACTAGCGTAATTTTCTAGTCAATGACTTCAGACACGCGGCCTGCGCCGACTGTCCGACCGCCCTCGCGGATGGCGAAACGGATTGTCTTCTCCATTGCCACTGGCTGGTGCAACTCGACTTCGATCGAGACGTTGTCGCCGGGCATAACCATTTCGACGCCTGCTGGCAATGTCACCGAGCCGGTCACGTCCGTGGTGCGGAAATAGAACTGTGGGCGATAGTTCGCGAAGAATGGCGTGTGGCGTCCACCTTCGTCCTTGCTGAGAACATAGATCTCTGCCTTGAACTTGCGGTGTGCCTTGATCGAGCCGGGCTTGGCGATAACCTGGCCGCGCTCGACGTCTTCCTTCTTCACGCCGCGGAGCAGCAGACCGACGTTGTCGCCGGCGCGTGCTTCGTCGAGAAGCTTGCGGAACATTTCGATGTCGGTGCAGACAGTCTTTGCAGTGTCCTTGATTCCGACGATTTCGACTTCTTCCATCTTCTTGAGGATACCGCGCTCGACACGACCGGTGGCGACAGTGCCGCGACCTTCAATGTTGAACACGTCTTCCACTGGCATGAGGAACGGCTGGTCCACCGGGCGCTCAGGCACGGGGATGTATTCGTCCACTGCGTCGATCAAGTCCAGGATGCACTTTGCATCAGGATGGGCTGGATCGCCGGCTGCGAGAGCCTTGGTGGCGCTGCCTTTTACGATTGGGATTGTGTCGCCTGGGAAATCATACTTGGAAAGAAGATCGCGCACTTCCATTTCGACGAGCTCGAGGAGTTCGGGATCATCGACCATGTCGGTCTTGTTCATGAACACAACCATCGAAGGCACGCCTACCTGGCGGGCGAGAAGGATATGCTCACGGGTCTGAGGCATCGGGCCGTCAGCAGCACTCACCACGAGGATCGCGCCGTCCATCTGGGCCGCGCCTGTGATCATGTTTTTGACATAATCGGCGTGTCCGGGACAGTCAACGTGTGCGTAGTGACGCTTTTCGCTCTGGTATTCGACGTGTGCGGTCGCGATGGTGATACCACGTTCTTTTTCCTCGGGAGCGGCATCGATCTGGTCGTAAGCCCTTGCCTCGGCAAAGCCCTTCTTTGAGAGAATGGTGGTGATCGCAGCAGTGAGCGTGGTCTTTCCATGGTCAACGTGGCCGATGGTGCCAACGTTCACGTGCGGTTTGTCTCTTTTAAATGCTTCCTTAGCCATTGAAGGGGTCTCCTATTTACTTGTATTTTAACTTGGGTTGTTTGTGTTGTCTTTTTTAAATTCACTTCGGCCCGTGCATGGAGCCCATGACCGGGTTTGAACCGGTGACCTCGTCCTTACCAAGGACGTGCTCTACCAACTGAGCTACATGGGCACTCACTTCACCGTCGCCTCTATCAAAAAGGGCGAAAAACCCCGAATCGATTCCGGTTTTTAGCAACCTGAACCGACCAGAGTGTTTCACTTAATTTCTTTAAAAGCGAGCGGTGAACTTAACAAAACGCAAATCACTGTCAAAAGAAATTCGCTATTATTTTAAAGTAGCTTGCTGCAAATGTCAGAATCATCTTTTTTTAGTCGCTTCTGCGCCCTAGTTCAGAACGAATCCAACTCGGATCCCGCCGCAGATCAAGCACGGCCACAACTTTGATTTCATCCTGCTCATCAATGTAATAGATGCCAAATGGAAATCGAACAGCCAGCGCTCGATGGCAATCAAAGTGCATTGAATGATAGCCGTGAAACATTCCCAATCGCTCAATATCAGACAGCAAAGAATCCGCACAATAATCACCCACGCCAGGATCAATCATGTTGTAAAACAATTTGGCATCACGGAGGTCATCTGAGGCCTCCTCGATCAAGACCACCCTTTTCATCAGCTCTGCTTGAGACGGCGCCTGACCTCGTCGAGATCGAGAAACTTTGCTTCGCCACTGCGAACCTTGTCCAACCGGCCTTTCAGAATTTCACCATGCCAGGCGGGGGAATCCACACTTCCCACATCCTTCACGAGACTTTCCCAGATAAGCTCCATCGTTTTCAGGCGCTCAATGGGAGTCATACGTGCGATTTCTGCAGGCGTGCTCATTGCTGGAATTTAACCATACACTTCACCCCGCAGCAAGCGCGTTCACAGAATGACCCGACGCCTAAACCGCCCGGGTCGGCTCACTCACGGCCACAGGAACTGCTGGTGTGGGCGGCGGCGTGGGTTTGTACTCCAGATTAATGCGCTCGATGCTCACCGCGCGGCCCGTTGTTTCATCGATCTCGATGAGTGCGCCGTGCATTTTCACGGGGCCTTTTGCCACCGGGAAATTCACCGGCAGGTTCGTGATGAAGCGCGCCACGATCGGCTCGATCTCGCGGCCCAGCACTGACTCGCTCGGGCCGCACATGCCTGCATCGCACAGAAACGCCGTGCCGCCGGGAAAGACCTGTTCGTCGGCTGTCTGCGTGTGCGTGTGCGTGCCGACGACTGCGGAGACTTTGCCGTCGAGGAAACGTCCCATCGCGATTTTTTCGCTTGTGGTTTCCGCATGAACATCGACAAAGATCACATTCGTCTCCTCGCGCATTTTCGCCACTGCCTCGTCGATGATACGGAATGGATTTTCCAGGATCGGCTGCATGAACGTGCGGCCCTGCACATTGATCACACCGATTTTTCCCTTCGCCGTATCGAGGACGATGGAGCCCTGGCCGGGAGTATTGGCCGGGTAATTGATGGGCCGCAAAAGTCTCGGCTCCGTGTCAATGTACGGCAGGATCTCCTTCTGGTCCCAGATATGGTCGCCCGTGGTGATGACTGAAATCCCCGCGCGCAGGAGGTCGATGGTGATCTTTGGCGTGATGCCGCGCCCGTTCGCCGCGTTCTCGCCGTTGACGACTACAAAATCAATCTCGCGCTCCTTTTTCAGCAGCGGCACGGTTTCTATCACGGCCTTGCGGCCGGGCTCGCCGACAATATCGCCGAGAAAAAGTATCTTCAACATCGCAACATGTGTATAGAAAAACAGATCGCACACCAATGAATTTCCAAAAGCAATTTTTCATGCTCTGCTGGATTCTGGCATTTGCATCCGGCAGCGCTCTTTTTGCGCAGGAACTCAGCCCGCTGGCAAAGCCGCCGGATTGGTCGCGCCTCGAGATGTTCCAGCAAACCATCACCCACGATGATTTCGTAAAATTGCTCAACGATGTTTACGCCCCCGAAGGCGCGTGGCAATCGACGATCAAAATCACCGATGACTCCGCGCTCATAGCGGAAGATCCCGCATGGTCCGGGATGTTCACGCTGCGATTTGCGAAGGGCGACGCAAAGCCCGCTCCTCATTACTGGCGGTCCATTTCGCAATTGCCACCGGCAAGGAAAAACAAGCCTCTCTCCGGCGTGAAAATCGCACTCGACCCGGGCCACCTGGGCGGACGCTGGGCGAAAATGGAGGAACGCTGGTTTGTGATCGGCAACAGCAAGCCGGTAGCGGAGGGCGACATGACGCTGATCACCGCAAAAATCCTCGCAAAAAAACTCCGCGCACTCGGCGCCATCGTCTCATTTGTTCATTCCACGCCGGGTCCCACCACCAGCGTCCGGCCGCCCCAGCTCCGCAAGGTAGCCGAGGCCGAACTTAAAAAGCAGCAGCTCCATTTTATCCGCGAGAACTACACGGACCCGACCGATCCGATCCGGCAGAATTCCATCCAGTGGGAGAGCGAGCGTCTTTTCTACCGCATCAGCGAAATCCACCAGCGCGGAAAGATCGTGAACGGCATGCTGCGCCCCGATATCACACTCTGCATGCACTATAATGCAGAGGCGTGGGGTGATGAAAAAAATCCCACCCTCACCGACAAGAACCACCTGCATCTTCTGATCAATGGCTCCTACGCCGCCACGGAACTCAGGCTCGACGATGTGCGCCTCGAAATGCTTCTCAAGCTGCTCACCCGGTGCTACCCGGAGGAGCTTGCCATCTCCAAAACTGTCGCCGCCTACATGTCTGGCGAAACCGGCCTGCCTCCGT
>JBAVPB010000020.1:0-12148 GCA_049692655.1 Chthoniobacteraceae bacterium
TTCATACATGGAACGGGGATTTTACGCGAACCAATTACGAAGACTGTGGACCTGGTTTTCAAAGAATCAGGTTCTGGTCCTGAAAAGCGAAGACCTGAAAAACAAAGCGGTGGAAACACTGCAAACAACCTGCGAATTTCTCCAGGTCGCCCCGTTCGAAACGATCGAAATCAAGGACATGCATGCCCTGCCCTACGCCGCGCCCATGGGCGAACGCGAACGGGAATTCCTCGAGTCCGTTTTTCGGCGGGAAATCCGCGACCTCGAACGGCTGCTGGGCTGGGATTGCAGCACCTGGTTGCAGGCCAGCCCGGTATCCGCCGGAAACCCGTAAAACTACCCGCGCTTTTTCTTCTCCGCCGCGCGCTGCAGGGTGTGTTTGTCCTTGAGCCGCGTCTTGCGCTTGCGCAACTGCTGCGCAATCTTGTCCACCGTCTTGTCGATGGCGGCGTAGAGGTCCGCCTCGGCGCATTCCCCGTGGATGTCCGGCCCCGGCAGGGCGAGATGCATTTTCACCGTGTAGGTTTTCTTCGGGTCCTTCCGCTCGTCATGGAAAAGCACGACATGTGCTGCCATGATCTCGCTGCTGAATTCTTCCAGGTGCTCAACTTTCCCCGCCACATAACCATGAATCGAGGCGGTGAGTTTGAGATGACGCGGGCTTAGATGTATCTGCATGGGTATAATTTACGAAAGATTCTCCCCGATGCCAACTTTTGAATGCGTTTTCGTCACATAATTGTAACTCAATTCTGCCAGGGCTAATCAACCTTTGCCAACCCTTGCCAACCGTCAGCTATCCCCCATCCCTGCAAATTCTCCATAAAGCAACCGACGCCGCCCCGTGAAGGGCGGCGTCGCAAGGAGTCGCTAAAATTCGGACTCAGGAATGCTTTACTTGGTCGGAACCGTCTCGATCGTCTGGAGAATGCGGCTCGCGATTTTGTACGGATCGCCCTGCGAGTTCGGACGGCGGTCTTCAAGGTAGCCCTTGTAGCCGGCGTTCACGAAGCTGTGCGGCACGCGCACCGAGGCCCCGCGATTTGCGATGCCGTAGTTGAATTTGTCGATGGACTGCGTCTCATGCAGACCGGTGAGGCGCAGGTGGTTGTCCGGGCCATACACGGCGATGTGCTCGTTCTTGTATTTGTCGAACGCAGCCATGAGCGCCTCGAAGTATTCCTTGCCGCCGACCTCGCGCATATGCGTGGTCGAGAAGTTGCTGTGCATGCCGGAGCCGTTCCAGTCCACATCCATGCCGAGCGGCTTGCAATGCCAGTTCACTTCCACCTCGTATTTTTCGCAGAGACGGAGGAGGAGATAGCGGGCCATCCACATTTCGTCAGCGGCTTTCTTGGAGCCTTTGCCGAAGATCTGGAATTCCCACTGGCCCTTCGCCACCTCGGCGTTGATGCCTTCGTGGTTGATGCCTGCCGCGAGGCAGAGATCGAGATGCGTGTCCACGATTTCACGGGCGATGCCGCCCACGTTCTCGAAGCCGACACCGGTGTAATATTTGCCCTGAGGAGCAGGGAAACCGCCGCCCTTTGGAAATCCGAGCGGTGCGCCGTCCTGGTACAGGAAATATTCCTGCTCAAATCCGAACCATGCGCCTGGATCATCATGGATGGTCGCACGGGCGTTGGTCGGGTGCGGGGTCTTGCCATCGGGCAACATGACTTCGCACATGACGAGAGCGCCATTGGTCTTCGTCGCATCCGGAAAAACCGCCACCGGCTTCAGCATACAGTCCGAGTTATGACCCTCGGCCTGACGGGTGGAGCTGCCGTCGAATCCCCACATCGGGAGTTCCTCGAGCTTGGGAAATGAGTCAAATTCTTTGATTTGGGTTTTGCCCCTGAGATTGGCGACGGGTTCATAGCCGTCGAGCCAGATGTATTCCAGTTTGTACTTCGCCATGTTATGTGTAGTTTAGTTGGTGTGTGTTTTTTTGAGCCGACTGCGCCTTTTTAGCCGCACTCTGTTGTTTATTTTCCCCTGTTTACCTTCTTTTTGACGCGCTGCGCATAAAGCACGAAAGGTGCCAGTGGCGAATGGAATCATAGCGGAGCCGTCTGTGGAAAGCAGATATTTATAAAAAGTTCCGAACTTGCCTGCCCTCTAAAACAAGGCCATCTTGCGCCATGCAACAGGTAAAGGACACGCTCAGGGCGACCGTGCGGCTCAGTTATGATGGGAAAGTGTACAAAACGTTTCATGGCCCGAAAGCAGAGGAAAGATTTTCAAATGAGATCCGGGTCCTCCGCCATCTGGAGGCTCACAACTGTCCATTTGTGCCCAGACTGCTCGAATCCGACCCGGCCAAGCTCCAGATGGTCACCACCAATTGCGGCACCCGTGTCGAGCACCTGGACGAAGCCCGCACCAAGGAGCTTTTCGGCGAACTTGAGCAGTATGGAGTGCGCCACGACGACCCTGAAATGCGCAACGTAACCTACCGGCAGTCGGATGGACGCTTCTGCTTGATCGACTTCGAGTTTGCCAGCATCCTTCCCGCCGCGACACTCCCCACTGATGGATCACCCAAATAACGAAGCCACTCCTACCTCATTGAGATGGTCCGGCCAGACGGATCGGGGTAATGTCCGCAAGAATAATGAGGACTCTTTCCTCGGCCTGCAGTTTAATGCGCAGGAAGTCCACTACCTGGGTAAATTTGGTGAAGCCTCCATCGCCAGCGACGATTTTGCCTTTGCCGTGAGTGATGGCATGGGAGGGGCGATGGCCGGTGAATTTGCCAGCAGGATCACCGTGGAAAAAATCACGCGGCTGCTTCCCCGCTCTTTCCGTCAGGCGGCCTTGGGAATGGAAACCGGATTTGCAGACGTACTCAACGAGCTTTTCAGCCAGATCCACCGCTCACTGACGTTCCTCGGCATCAGCGACGAGGACTGCAGGGACATGGGAGCCACCTTGAGCATGTGCTGGTTCACCCCCGGCTGGATGTATTTCGGGCATGTCGGCGACAGCCGCATCTATTACCTGCCAAAGCGCGAAGGCGGCATCAAGCAGGTGAGCCATGACGATACCTATGTCGGCTGGCTCTTCAGAAAAGGGGAACTCAACGAACGCGAAGCGCGGAATCATCCCCGCCGCAACGTGTTGCAGAAAGCCCTCGGGGCAGGGCACCAATTTGCAGACCCACAGATCGGTGCTGTAGCTTACGAACCCGGGGACATTTTTCTTCTCTGCACGGACGGCCTCACCGAGGGCCTCTATGACGAGCGCATTCTGGAACATCTGCGCTCTCCATCGACTATCCCCGCAGGAGACAATCCCGCCCGTCGGATCGTAGAGGCATCACTGCGTGCATCCGGGCGCGACAACATTACGGGGTTGGTGATCGAGGTACTTTAAAAGAAACGTTGTGCGAGCCTGCAGCATGGCTCGAAACTTTCCCCTCATATCCCGGGGGCGGCTCGAAAGTCGCACGGCATCCATCGGGAACACTGAATGAGACATGGAATTCGCCCTCCTTCAATTCCCAGCGGATGGAGGTCTCTCCATGCGGCGTCCGTAGCGACGCCTCCGCCCATGTAATGGTGCCACCGGGTCGCGGACGGAATATAATATGCCGGTAGCCCGGCTCCTCTGTATCCAACTCCAACCCCGCCACCGTGCGATACATCCATGCTCCGACAGCGCCGTATGCGTAGTGATTGAAGGAGTTCATCCCCTTGTCTTGGAAGCCTTTGGCCGGAGTCCAGCCATCCCAACGCTCCCAGATCGTGGTGGCCCCGTTTTTTACAGGAAACAGCCATGAGGGAAAACTCTCCTGCTCCAGAAGCTTGTAAGCCACATCGAGATACCCCGCTTCTTCCAAAACTTGCAGGATATACGGCGTGCCGACGAATCCCGTCGCCAGGTGGTAATCCTTCTTTTTAATGTGCCTCACGAGTTCCCCTGCTGAGGTCGTGCGCGCATCGGCGGGCAGCAGATCAAAATGAAGCGCAAGCACGTAGGCCGTCTGGGTTCCTGGCATCACAAAACCTTCCGGCGTCACAAAACGGTGACGGAACGCCTCCACGATCTCCGCATGCAATTTGCGATAGGTGGCGGCTTCCTCCTTGCGCCCCAATACATCCGCCACGCGCGCCATGATTGATGCGTCGTACGCATAGAATGCGGTGCCGATCAGATCCTTCGAGGTAATTCCTTCCGTCTGTCCTCCGCCATCCAGCGCAAGCCAGTCGCCAAACCCACCCCATCGATCCACACCGGGATGTGAGCGGATTTTGCCAAGGCAACGGTGATTCGCCATGAACTCCATGTACCTCTGCATGGTCGCATAATTTTCCTCCAGAATAGCGGAGTCGCCGTAACATAAATAAATGGTCCACGGGCAAATAATCACCGCATCGGCCCATGCAGGACCGCCATCCTGATTCACAATGACATCAAAATCCACCGAAGGAACAACCGCCGGGATGCCCCCTGCTTCTTTCTGCGCATCGCGCACATCCCGCATCCACTTATGGAAGAACCCCTGCACATCCATGTTAAAGCACGCCGTGCGGATGAAAACCTGAGCATCGCCCGTCCAACCCAGCCGCTCGTCGCGTTGCGGGCAGTCCGTGGGCACTTCCAGGAAATTGCTTTTCTGCCCCCAGATGATGTTGTGCTGGAGCTGGTTCAGCAGTGCGTGTGAACAGCGGAAGCTCCCTGATGGAACGGTATCCGAATGCAAGACGATGCCCGTGATCTGCACGGAATCTTTTTCAGTAAGACCACCCGCCTCCACGTAGCGGAAACCATGAAACGTGAAACGCGGTTCCCACACCTCCTCATCCTCCCCTTTGCAAACGTAATAATCGCTGGCGCGCGCGGAACGCAGATTTTCCGTGTAAAGCCGTCCTTCGGCATCGAGAATCTCGGCAAAGACAAGTTTTACAACCGTTCCACGACTCGCACGGACTTTGATGCGTACGCGCCCGGAGAAATTCTGGCCAAAATCATGGATGCGTTTTTTTGCATCCATCAATACGGGTTCGATCTCCTCGATGCTTCGCACAGGAGGCCCGCTGCGTGGATCCAATTCAGGAACCGGATCGGGCTTTGTCACAATCACGGACTGCCACGCGGCATCATCGTAGCCGGGTTGCGACCAGTCGCCCAGTTCCAGCCGGGCATCGTACACTTCACCCATCAACAAATCGCTTTCTGTAATCGGTCCGGCCGACGCTTTCCACGTTCCATCCGTAACCACGGAAATTGTATGGCCATCCTGAAACACCACGTCCAGCCGGGCCAGAAATGAGGGGCGGTCGCCGTAGTATTGACGGTTTCTCCACCCTATAAATCCGCAATACCAGCCATCGCCAAGGATTGCACCCAGCACATTTTCACCTTCCCGCAACAGATCCGTGACATCGTGGGCTTGGTACTGGACCCGCTTTTTATAATCGGTCCAGCCGGGGGCAAAAACTTCATCGCCCACGCGGCGGCCGTTGATCTCGCATTCATACAAGCCCAGCGCCGTTGCAGTCAGCGTGGCGGATTTCACCCCCTGTTTGAGAAGAAATCCTTTGCGAAAATAAGGCGCAGGAGCCGACGTGCGCGGGCTGCCTGTGAAATGCGAACTAATCCACGCTGCACCCGAGAGAGGAGAATCAATATTCATGGACACATCTTATGCCGTTAAAAATATTGCGCATCAAGCAACAGATGAAATGGCGGAAAGGGTCGGATGGCGAATTATCTGCTGATTAAGAGTCAAAGCCCACCACGCTCGATACCGCCTTTCAGATGCTTGGGACTTGACCCGGAGCCTCTGCTTTTCGTGCAATGTACCAATCCCCTTGAACACCCCCTCCCGCCCATCCACAGACGATCCCACTGCGCCCCATTCTCATTTTCCAGACGTGGGATTTGATACCGTCGGGTACGCTGAAGGACGAACGCCAGTGCCACATGTTCCGGCGATCTGGAAAGTAATTCCTACTGGAGCCGACGACACATCGCTGTTGCAGGCAGCAATCGACAACATGGCGGCACAATCGCGTGCAACGCGCAATTTCCATGGCGCACTTTTGCTGCTGCCCGGCACATTTCGTGTCGAAGGACAAATTCGCATAGCGGCATCAGGCATCGTGATTCGAGGGAGCCGGGAAAGCCGCCAGCCAACGCGGATCATTGCCACCGGAAGAAACCGCCGTACGTTGCTGGAAATCGGAGCTAAGGAAGACGCCATCCTCTCGGAAGCAGTCATCGTTTCCGCCGACATCGTCCCAGCAGGCAGCCGGGTGCTCCTCGTATCGGAAGTCACGGACTTTGCCGTTGGCGATCGCGTGGTGGTGCAACGCCCCGGCACCAAGGAATGGATCGCATCGCTGGGGATGGATGCCGATGCCGGATTGTTCGCAGATGAGCGCGTCCATTGGCTTCCCGGCTCACGCGATTTACGATGGGATCGCATGATCACGGCCATTGATCCCGGCAGGAAGACGATCACGCTGGATGCACCCATTACCACGGCGCTGGAGCAACGTTACGGCGGTGGAACGGTGGCTAAAGTAGTGGGAGGCAACCCCATCCGCGAGATTGGAATTGAAGACCTGATTCTTGAAAGTGAGTATGACATTGCGAATGCAAAAGACGAGGAACATGCATGGATTGGCATCGCTCTTGACCGGGTCGAAGACGCTTGGGTGCGCTGCGTCACTGCACGGCATTTTGTGGGGTCGGCGGTGCGGGTGGGTCATGGCGCCCGCCGTGTGACTGTGGAAGAGTGCCACAGCGAAGCTCCCGTTTCGGAGACAGCAGGGTACCGCCGCCAGAGCTTTCTTGTCAGCGGACAGCAGGTCCTCTTACAACGGTGTACGGCTGAAGCGGGCATGAGTGATTTTGCGGCTGGCTTCTGTGCCGGCGGGCCGAATGTATTCCGTGATTGTGTGGCGCATGCAGCTCTCGGTCCGAGCGGCACATTCGAAAGCTGGGCTTCCGGTGTGCTTTTCGAGCGCGTCCGCATCCAGGGCAAAGGACTCCGCCTTGCACGCGATGACACCCGGAGCCAGGGCGCCGGGTGGACCTCCGCAAATTCGGCGGTGTCCCACTGTGACGCCACAGAGATCGTGACACAAGGCCCGGAAGGAGCCGGAAATATCGTTATTCACGGGCAAGACTCATTCGTTTGGAAAAATACCGTTCCCGCAGCGGACGAGTCGTCGAATCTTTCAAGCATCCCCATGTTTACATGGCCGGGCGAACCGGCACCAGAAGGCGCGTCATCATTTCATAGCCTTGAGATTATCAATGGCCGGTTTGCAGCCGCCGGGCAGGCGGTATGGGGTGGGCAGGTTAATGCCGCGTGGTGGAAAGGCCAGTTCTCGCCACTGGCCGGGCAGCAGGCCGGGGTGAGCATCACACGTTTTGCACCCGGACGAAATGGAACCTGCCTCACCGAAGACCTGCCACGACTGGCAGAGCGCATGGAACGTGAAGGCACGCCGTTTTACGGCGGTGGTCCCGGGCTTTGGTATGACCGGCGGCGGGACGACCATTCCATCGCAGCCCGGCCCGACGGCAATGTCTGGGCGCCATTTTTTGAAATGCCGTGGGCTCGCAGCGGCTGTGGCACCGCTTGGGATGGATTGAGCAAATACGATCTTACGAAATTCAACCCTTGGTACTTTGACAGAACCCGCGCGTTTGCCGGACTCTGCGCACGACACGGCCTGGTGTTGTATCATAATTTATACAACACCCATAACCTGCTCGAATCACACGCCCATTGGGTGGATTTCCCATGGCGTCCGGCAAACTGCATCAATGAAACCGGCCTGCCTGAGCCGCCGCAACTGGATGCAAACAACCACATTCACCTGGCAGCGGAGTTTTATAATATCAACCATCCAGGCAGACGCGAACTTCATCGTGCTTATATCCGCCACAGCCTCGATCAGCTCGGCGGATTTTCCAACGTGATTTTTTCACTGGCTTTCCAATTTTCCGGGCCGCTGGCGTTTCAAGAATTTTTTCTGGATACCATAGCCGGGTGGGAGCGCGAAACACAGGGCCACGTCAAAATCGCCCTCGTTACCAGCAAAGATATTACCGACGCAATCCTCGCGCATCCGGTACGCGCCGGACAAATAACAGTCGTTGACATGCGTTACTGGCAAACGCAACCAGACGGAATACTTTGGGCTCCGCGCGGCGACCGTAACCGTGCTTTCCGGGAAATGACGTGGGAACAATTTGGCTCGCCCTACGGCGACACACCACCGCCCACTACTCCTCTGTGTGTCTATCGTCAGGTGCGGGAATATCGCGATCGTTTCCCCGATAAGGCAATCGTCGCATGGCACGGTGATGCGGGCGCCGTGCCGATCCTCATGGCGGGAGGCGCACAAGCTTTGATGCGCAATCCTGCTTCCGGCCAATCGCAGGGTGCCGAACTGGATCAAACGCGCCTGGACGCTTTCGTGCGCGGGCATCTTGCCGGAATTTTGATGCAACTCCTGCCTCGGGATGGATGGCTTTGTGATCCGGACAACCACTGGTGTCTGGCGGATTCTGTGGGAAAAATTGTACTGATCTACTCACAGGGAGGAAACAAAATCATGCTAGCCCAAACTCTTCCACACGCACATTACCGTGGAATCTGGCACAACCTGAGAGAAGGACAAACCCAGCCCACTCAACTCCAGCAGTCATGGAATGCCGGTGACAGCATCACGAAACCGGATCAGGAAGACTGGTTATTATTGCTCCGTGCGGAATAACCCGGATCATTGCACCAGATGCCAGGCTTTCAGTTTCCGGGGTTCACTTCTCTCCCGCATTGTGATGATTGAGCACCGTGCCGTCATCTGCATCATTGCGACGAATGACCCGCAGGGTTTTGAAAAGATCAACCATGTCGCGGGCAATGCCTATTGTAAACCAGACCGTCGTGATCACGGCGATTACCAGCGGAATCCAAATGCTCGTGAACATGGTGTATTTAAACCACCACGCGTCTGAAAGACTCCCAAAACACAAATACCAGAGCAGAATGCAGATGGCGGCAGCCTGCCACGCCATGGCCCACAGGAAAGTGACGACCGAGATTATTTTGTCACCTTTCGTATAATGCTCGTCTATCCCGATGAGTCTGCCCAGGTTGAATCCCACCCGCACTGGTTCGCGGATGTCGTCCTCGGATTTGATTGCATATTTGCCCCGGTGCAGCATCCGGTCCATATCAAAATCCTCCTTGCATGTTATCAGTGAAATTATCACGTATGCACCCAGCGCACAGATCGCCGTGGCCGTGGAAAACTGCTGGCCGTCGATTGGACATTTGTCGCGATGCTCCATCAAAAATCCGGCAAGTTTTCCATTTCCCGCCCAATGGACGAAGTGCGGCTGCAAGGTTTGCCAGAATTGCTGGAGCACATTGAAGAGAATCGCCATCGACGTCCCGGTAATCATCGACGCCCAGGCGCCTGCTGTGGTTCCTTTTTTCCAGTAGAGACCTCCCCACACGACGGCGCCCACCCCACCAAGATAGATTGCGCCGATCAATGTCACCATTAACTGCAGGTAATCAACAGGTTTGTAGAGCATGCTAAAGATACAGGCGAAAATTCCGACTCCCATTGCGGTCAACTGAAGAGCGATCAAGTGAGCCCTGGGTGACAAAGGTCTTTTTCGGAGAGGCAAAATCACGTCCTGCAGCAAGGTGGAACCATAGCTGTGCAATTGCACCCCCTGCCCTGCCAGCAGACCAAACAGGGCAATTGCGCAAAATGCGCCTTTGACTCCCGGGATCAATAACACTCCGAGCGCCATCGGCATGTCCATCTGGGTCCGCAACTGCGGAGAGCCGATGTTTTTCAGCCCTTGCATGACCATTTCCCGCTGGTGCGCAAAATCCGGATGGTGTAGCAGGGTGAAAGCGCCCATGGCGATTAATGCTCCAATCGTGACATTGCTATAGTTCCGCCATGTCGAAATAATGCCGGACATTTTTCCCTCGTGTGCCGTCTTTGCGGCGGCATTGAATCCCTGCTGCCATGCGTTACCTCGAAAAATGTAAAGATTGAAAATCAGGGATAACACGATGTACCAACCGTTGAAATCCGTGCGCCCCGAAATATCGAATGGGTTAACATAGGATCCCCCGGGCGGGCCCGAAAGCAAAACGTCCTTCATCTGGCTGGCAGTGACCGCAGACAGCACAAAAACAGCAACGGCGAGATAGAAAATTCCTGAAATCAATCCTTCGGCGCAATCGGTGACCATCACGCTGATCTGTCCTCCCGTGAGGGCAAGAACCATGGATAAGGCCATGAGAACAACCATGATGACGGCGAATGTGGGAACCGTCATGCCACTAACCATAAAGGTCTCAGGCAGCCCGCAAAAATAAACGAAAAAACGCGCACCCACCGCTGGTTGAAGCCCGAAATTAATCAACCCTGAAAAGATATTGATAAAGCTCGAAAATACCCGCATCCCCTTGCTGTAACGCACCTCGAAGAACTGATGAAAAGTCAGGCAACGGGTTTCCCTGAAACGGTAAGTCACCAGACCAAAAAGGGTGAAAATAAAAAATATGACGGAAACAAATATTTCCCAGAATTTTATTGAGAATCCCGTGCGCGAGAAGCTCTCCATGAAGAGCACCAAAGCCATCGCGCTTGATCCCAGTTGACCGATGGAGGTACCTATGATGTAACGCCCTGCACAGCGGCTTGCAGCAAGAAAATCGGCTACGCTTTTCATATAGCGCCGCAGGGTGAGGGCCACGGTCATGACTGCAACCAGTGGAATGCCGATCATTACAAAATCGAGAGGCGCAAGATTCATTAAATATTTCTCACCTGATCTCCACGGCATGCCGCATGCACGGCGCGAACGTTACTACACCGTCGATTCCGATTTGCACTGATTACACAGCTTCTGTTTTCCGGCTTTTCTCGGCACGGGCCATGGCCGCAACGATTTCGATGGAATGCACGATGTCATCGATGGGTGACACCACTGATCTCTGGCCGACGACGGCGTTATGAAATGTCTCCCACTGATAACTGCCGCACATCTCCGGCAGTTCACACTCCCTCGTAATAACCTCCCGGTGATCGCGTGTCGCAGTCAATAGCAACCGGGAAGTCCCCTCCGCCTTGCCATAGGCAACCGGCAGCATATTCCTATAAATAGTGCCGCGTTCATAATGCAGGATCAATGAATGGGCATGGTGCTGACCGTTATCCACGCAGAAAGTTGCATAGATGGTTCCCAATGCTTTGTTTTCGAAATAGAGACTTAGCTGGGCATTGTCGGCGGTCGGGCGCTGGGTAAGTATCCGGCTTGTCATCACCTGCACCTCGCTGACCCGTCCGAAAAGACGGACGATGTCGTTGATAACATAGATGCCAAGACGAAAAATAGGAGCGGCTGGACAACTTGCAGGATCATCAAGCCATCGCCCATCCGCTTTTTCCCGGTAGGAAATAAGCACCTCCCCCCGGCAATGGATAGGCTGCCCAAGATCGAACTCCTGCTGCCACTCACGGATCTGGCGGAGATAGGCCGGCATCTCGGGAGGTGGAGAATTCAAGTGAATCACCCTGCCAAGCGACTCGGCCTCCTCCAAAACACTGCGGGCCGCGATGGGATCGAGCTCAAAAGGCTTCGTGGTCATTACATCTTTTCCCGCATGGATGATACTGCGGATCAGATCCGCGCGACCGGCCGGCCCGGTGAAAAGCGCGACCACATCGATTTCCTCGTCGGCAAGCAATTGATCCAGCCGGGTATAGGCTTTCACACCACGGCGTATGGCAAATGCTGGGACCTTTGATGCATCCACATCACAGACTGCCGCCACATTAAAAAATTCCCCGCCTGGACCGGAAATGAGCGTGTCGGCAATATACCCGCCAAAGTTCAGCCCAACGAATCCGATATTCAATGGCTTGACTGGCGATTTCATATCCATCGCTTTCATCACGGTTTCAAGTGAAGTTCGCATTCATGCCAGTCCACCAAGGGCAATTCGACGCTGCCATCGGGCGCAACATCCAGCCTGCGATCCTCCTGCCCGGAAAAATCCCTGATCAGAGCCGCTGCTGCACGCGGCCGTGTAAGTCGGAGATACCAATGCAAATCGCCCGACGGTTTTTTCAAACCGGTCAATCGC
>JBAVPB010000021.1:0-6786 GCA_049692655.1 Chthoniobacteraceae bacterium
CGAAGAGTCGCACTGTTGCACCATGGCTTTCACTGCTTGTATCTCCCCATCCGTCAATGCCGATCTGGGGACTTACAAAATGGAAATGCCCGGGCTTGGTCTCCTCCCCTTCAGCGTATCCAAAATAAATATTGAAACGGCGATAAGTCGCCCATGGGCCGCTCCACTCGTGCGTCGCGATTTCCCTGGTGAGCGCGTCATTCGCCCTGCTCGGAACGACTTTCATTTGCGCGTAAACCGGGGTCGAAAGCGTCCACGTCTTTGTCGTCGCAAAAGTATCCGGCGAGGATATGCGCGGCTCATCCGCCGCATGCGCCTGGACAAATGCCACGCAGCATAAAAACAAGAGTGTCGCTATTTTCATAGGTTTCAAAAGGAACGCCTGGCGCAAAAAATTGATGCGCACACCTTGGCATCTTCCAAAATTATTACGACCAATTTTCCACAAGTGTTTTACGCCTGTGCCAAAAATACAAATCCTTTTCCGTTTGACTAAATTCACCGCCCGCTGCACACGGATGGAAGCATTTCCAGTTTCCCCATTCATCCCTTAACCCCACGAAAAAATTCATCATGAAAATCGCAGCAGACAGCAAAATCGTATTCATCGGCGACTCCATCACCGATGCGGGCAGGACCCCGGCTGGCGAGGGATTGTTCGATCCGCGCGGAAAAGGCTACGTCACCATGGTCGAGGCGCTGCTCACCGCAGCCCATCCGGAACTCCGCATCCGCGTGGTGAACCAGGGCACCAGCGGCAACACCGTGCGCGAGCTGAAAGCCCGCTGGCAGGCCGACGTGCTTGATCGCAAACCGGACTGGGTCTCCATCATGATCGGCATCAACGACGTCTGGCGGCAATTCGATTCACCCCTCCAAACGGAAGGTCACGTTTACTTTGAGGAATACGTCGAGACCCTCACCGAACTGGTCAGTCAGACCCGGCCAAAGGTGAAGGGCCTCGTCTTGATGAGCCCCTTTTTCATCGAGCCAAACAAAGCCGACGCCATGCGCGCGCAGATGGATCGCTACGGCGCCGCCGCGAAAGCCCTGGCGGAAAAATCCGGTGCGATCTTTGTGGATGTGCAGGCCGCTTTCGACGCCATGTTGACAGAATACCACTCCGCCGCGATCGCCTGGGATCGCGTCCACCCAAACCAGGCCGGCCACATGGCCATCGCCCGGGCCTTCCTCAAGGCGTTGGACTTCGGTTGGTAGAACACTTCTCCGCCGCCCCAAAACCCATGGATTTTCTTGCCTTTGATCTCCATGCGCGCATAGTATTTCCGTGCTCAATGGATGTCCGCAATCCATCTGGCATCGATTATTCGGGCTGTAGCGCAGTTTGGTAGCGCACTTGCCTCGGGTGCAAGGGGTCGCGAGTTCGAATCTCGCCAGCCCGACTCGGTTTTTTCTCTGTGGTTCAGGTTAAGCGTGATGATCTTCAATCCTGTAAATCCTGTAATCCTGTCCAAAAAAATCCCCGGACACCAAGCCCCCTCACCTATCCTTCCGAAACTGCTCCGTGATCTCCGTCACGATCACCCCGGCCTTCGTGAGCGTATCCCTGTTCACCATCGTCACCCCATCCGGCTGCAAATACATCCACTGCGACATATGCACACGCCCGAGCGGATTCCCCGGCAACGCATCCAGCGTGAAATCGAGATGGAACACATTCCCATACGCCACGCCGCTCGCCGTCCCCACGATCCCCGTCCCGGTCGCCGTAAAATGATGCGCATCCACCTGCCGGATCACCCACGACCGGTGCAGCTTCTTCCCTCCCTCAAACAATAGATCCTGCTCAAACCGCAACACCCCGTCATGCAATTGCCCGACCGTTTCCGTATGAAGAATCTGCCTCGGATTCCCCGCACGCGTCTCAAACACCCCCCACGAATGCGTATGCCCCGAAAAATATTGAATCGGATCAAAAACCGGCCTTCCCTCCTTGAAAGCCTCAGGCAGCCTGCTGGCACAGCCGCTCAAGGCAATGATCACAACTGCAATCGCCAAAAGATTGAAACCCGGGTGCTGTCCAAAACGTCGATACATAAGCCAGCCTGAATCGCGCTGCACGAATACTCCGGTTGTTTGCATTTCTAAAATGCGTTCCCAAGCTATTCCCAAGCAACTTCCAAGTAAATTCTCAAATCAATTTTACGCCTTGGGGGTCATTGTGCCGCTGTTGGAAGAAAACTAGTCAGCTATTAACAAACAAAAAAACAAAATATGATCAAAAAACAATACATGGGCATATCACTCGCATTCGTGATGGCCTTCATCCTTATGAATGCACCTTCATCACAGGCACAAATACCGTACCCGTATGAATACCATCAAATCCATCAGGGTTGGCAGCAGGGCGCATACCATGCAAATGGAGCGCGCAACTATCCCAGGGGCGCCCGGACATGGCCGTCCCGGTTCCCCGGGAATGGGTTGCGCCAGCCCGGGTACCGCCCCCGCTATCCGCAAAACTCCACCGCCTATCCTCCTAAACATCGCCCTCCTTATTACCCCCAGTATCCTAATCAAACACCACCCCCTCCCCAGCAACAGCAAAGCGAAGACACTGGCGCCTACCAAAATACGGCCCCGGCCTCCAACACCGCCCCTGATGAAGCTGGCGATGCACAGCAAGGCCAGCAGGATCAGTACGATCCTGCCTCACAACCTCCAGCGCAGGCTACCCGGCGTCATAAAAAGAAGTCTCTTTTGAAGCGCGTGGAGCATTTCGCGGAACGCGAAATCCACCCCGAACTCCGCACCCTGAGACAAAATGCCGAGACATATATCGATAACCAGATACAAGCCCAATAGCATCCATGTGCCATTGGAAATATAAACCACGAGGCAACCGGTTGGTCCCACCGAGATGGCTCGGTGGGACCTTCTTCGCCCCCCACAATTATTTTAAAATGAAATGGACTGGAGTCAGTCCTTGCACTGTGATCAATATCTCCTCGAGCTTTTTGGATATCTTGAAACCCGCAAGCACAGGTCGGGCAATTCGATTGCATCATTGCCTGGATTTCACGAGTCCAGTTTCCACAGAAATTTGAATATGTCCGATAAATTGGTAGCATTTCACTCAGCCGAAGGCCGCAATCTGTTCGCGGAAAGTGGATGCAAAGAAGCGTTCTGGCAGTTGGCACAATACTACAACACCCAGCCGGACCCTGGAAGCTGTGGCGTGGCAAGTTGTATGATGGTGCTGAATGCGATGCACATCGCCAGGCCTCTTTCTTCGATTTACGGGGATCACAAATTATTTACGCCGGCAAACTTTTTCACACCGGAGGTCGAGGCGGTTGTCTCACGGAAAAATGTCTCTTCTTCCGGAATGACTCTGGAACAGCTCGCGCGCGCCATTGCAACTTATCCGGTAAATGTCACATGCCGCCATGCCACTCCGGGGCTGCAGTCAACCTTTCGCAACGAAATCAGGGAGTCACTGCAATGCCCCGGAGAGTTCGTCATCGTGAATTACCTCCGCAAAGTCATTGGACAGCAGACTGGCGGGCATATCAGCCCACTGGGTGCCTACCACGAAGGCGCGGATATGGCGCTTATCCTCGATGTGTCGAATTACAAGTATCCATGGACCTGGGTGAAAACGGAAATGCTTTGGCAGGCAATGGAAGCTGCCGACAATGACGTTACGCGTGGCTACGTGATTGTGACATCGAAAAACGATGACACAGCATGCAACCTGCCGGAACCGCTCTCCGGTAAATTCACTCCGCCGCACCTATAAAAAACGCTGCCCGTATGCGTCTAATTATTTTGAAAACTGCTCGTTAAAGCATTGTAGCGATCAAAATAACTCCGGATATAGGCTGCGGGATGTTCTTGGTTGATATTCCGGACCGGGATCACTTTGGCTGCTTCGGAAAGATGGGCGTTAACGTCAACCTTGCGCTTGAGCTTCGACGCACATTCCGCGGCTGTTACACGGGCGGCGAAATGGCGAAGAAGAAATGGACCACTTTTGAGAAGCTCGGCAGTTGCAGGCTCAAGGATTTCAAGCGCCTCCGCCGTTTCATCGCGGCACGCCATGGCAATTCCCCGGATCGTATTCATCAGGACCCGATTCTGGGGATCGGAACCGTTCTCAATCCCCGACTTGTGTTTGCGCAGAAACTTCTCCACGCCGCCATAATCGCGGCGCCGCAAAAGCAGGCGGGCTTCGGCCACACAATTGATTCTTTCCCACGCAACATTACCCACCTCAAGGTGAAGCGCCTTTGCGCGTTTAAGGAGGCCGGCAACCTCGTCAAAATCCGGCTTGTCCGCATCCATCTTGGCAAATGCCAGGTTTGTAGTCGCGCCGGCCAGCCACACAAAATCCTGCAATTGCTCGTTCATGGAAATTGCGAGGTTTAATTGGTCTATGGCTTCCGTTATCCGCCCGCTGCGCCACAAGGTGATTCCCTTGCGATTGTAAAACTGCGCCGCTGCATGCGGCTCCAAGCAATCAACTTCATCCACGACTTTGTCGAGTTTTTCAAGGGCAATGTCTGCGTTGCCACGATCGTCATGAAATCGGGCGCTCAATATCCGGATTTCCGCCGCGTGCCGGTGGTCGTTGATGAATACGGCGATTTTTTCAAGTTCCTCCAGTTGCTTTAAAATCGCTTTTATATTTTTCTTTCCCTTATCCCCCAGTACATTGTTGTCCCCCAGTACCTTGAGATACCATTGTTCGCAATCGCATCGCAAAGGAACTTCCCCCAGTTTGATTGCCACATCATGGGATTTTTTCGCCAGGGCCAATGCCTCCTCCCATTCGCCAAGATCCCATTGCGTCTCCGAGTGGTGACGAAGCATGAACGCAAGGTCGGCCGGGGCGACGGAACCCTTCGATGATGCCAGGGTCTTTTCGAGAAGTTCGTTGAAGAGCCTGGCTGGCCCAAGAATCCTCATCCCCCTGGCAAGGACCTTTATAATTTCGATGGCCCGCTTGGGATTGAATCTGGCCGGCGAGGAGTCGTTATTCATGCTTTCACTTGAAACCACGCCCGCATTTTCCAGGGCCATTAATATATTTTGCCGCTCATCCAGCATTTCCGCCAGGGCCCCTGCCCGTTCCTTGGTGGTCAGTTGTTCGTTTAATGATTTAAAAAGCTCCACATAACATTCGTGAAAAAGTGTTTGATGCCTTTCCTGGAGCCTTGGTTTGCGCAGCACAAAATTTCTCCATTGCTTCTCCACCCATGCCTCGATCGGAAGATTAAAAACCCTGCGTGAGCTCGTTGCCCTGCCAGGATATCTCACGGCAACACTGTTTAAAAAGCTCAGGTGTTGAAGTTTTTCCAGGACTTGGACCACTGATCCCTTGCCGGTGGTCTGCAGCAATTTACCCTGGTCATCCATCCAGATTTTGGACAGGATTTCGGGATTGAATCCCCCTTGGAACTGGCCAGCCTGCAGGAGACAAACCTGTTCGGCAGGTGTAAGGCCGTCTTCAAAAAGAGCCTTGAGTTGGGGTTCGATACCGCACATGTCCGGATCTGATGTGGATTCAAGAAGCTGTTTTAGATTCATCGTTTCCAGCCGCGCACATGCCAGGACGATTGCTTGCGGCCAGCCCCGGTATGCCGAACATATTTTGGCGGCAAGGCGCACGTCGTGTTCGTTGTCCGGATCAAACTTTGTGGGGCTATTCTTCAACCTTTCGCAAAATAAACTTACAGCAGGGAACATCTTCAATTCGACGGCGGAAAGGCGGTCCGTCTCCTTCAAACTGGGTGAACGCAGGGATTCAAGCGGGTATGAGTGTTCCTTGGGAAGTTCCACCAACACGCGGCTTCCGATTAAACAGCACAATTTAGGCACTGCCTTTTGCCAGGACTCGACAAGGGGTCTGGCATAGGCAATGGCCGTCTCAAAATTATCAAGAACCAGCAGGACTCTTCGTTTTTGTTTGAGAAGATCGACCAGGTTGTTCAGCAATTCCTTTGCACCTCCACGCGGGACACTGGCCGCGCGGCCAAGGTTGGCCATCATGAAATTAATAACGTCATCGACACTTCTCGTCTCAGTTAAATCGATATAATGGACTTCCAACCCGCGCTTGGATCGCAAATTCTCGGCTGCTGCCTTCAGTAACGTGGATTTTCCATTTCCTGCAAGGGCATGGACGGTCACAAATGACTTCTGCTCATCCAGAAACAACGACCGGATCGCCTTTATATCCTGTTCACGTCCGATAATTTTGCCTCCCTCGACCGGTGGGGGAATGTAGGATTTTTGTAATACTGATTCGCTGGAAGCCAGTAATTTGCATAACTTTTCGAGATGCCCCCGCTTCGTTAGAGGTTTCTTCCCATATAAGTCCCAGTAGATATCAACGCAATCGGGCGGTAGGAATCCGTCTTTTATCGTAATTATCATATGCGGGGGCCGTCCGTTCTGATTTTTTTTCCTTTGCCAGCGCGAATGGCTGCAAGCAATCATATCTGTGAAACAGGAGCGGTCTTTGGCCTTATCCTTCTTGGGTGTCCCATCAATAAAAACGGTTTTAAAAACCTCAAGCTCAGTATCAATCTTGTTGTGTATTGTGACCACTCTTCCTTGTACTTCGTATTTGAACCACTTTGGATCATTTCCAATTGCCGTCCACAGGCGGTAATTGACAAAGAGTTCGGCAAGCGCCCTGGGAAGGTCGGAATCCAATTTGGGCTGCTTTTTATCACGATTTCCCCCAACTCCTAATTCGTCCCAACTACCTCGCATTTCAGGCTTCTCATTCCAGTCAAACTGGATTTGGGTCAGTTG
>JBAVPB010000022.1:0-3489 GCA_049692655.1 Chthoniobacteraceae bacterium
CGGAAGACTCCGCGCTTTGTCAGGATTCGCGACTGCGAGATTCCTTTGGAGATTATCCGCCGGGATCGGCGAGACCGGCAGTTGGGTGATCGGGTGTTGGTTCATGGCGGTGTTTATATTAGCGCATTACCCAGCATCATGCATCCATCGACGAGTCGATGCATCGAGTCACAGTCCGGTTCACATGATTCCGCGCGGCATAGTTCCGATGCACATTGGTGACAGAGACGGTGCTCGCGCGGCAGTTCTTCCGCACAATATTCCGCACGGGATGCTGGAACACGCTATCACCACGGCCATGAAGGACGTCCCCCTTGCTGTCGCCCCGGCCCCCGTAATATCCATGGTTAAACTCATCGCCGAAACGGCTCACCACAGCCATCCCGCGCCCTTGCAGGAAGATCCCCGGCCCAAGAATCCCACCCATCGCCATCGTAAATGTCTTCATGGTGGATATTTATACCGGCAATTCCTCCGTCTGCCATGAGGTAAAACCCTACCCAGCAGAGCGTGTTGAGAGGCAGATATTTCTCAAAAACCAAGACTTTCAGCCAAAAATAAGAAAAACTCATCTCAGGATTGACAGAGATTCACAGAGAAGCTCAAATCCCGCCGTCAAAATCCCCGAAAGCTGGCACGGTTCTGGCTAATGTAGATTATTATGGTAAATATACGCTCTCTAACACTTACGGTAGCCCTCGTTATTATCGCAGGGTTGGGATTCTCGCATTCCGCCAGCGCCCAGGGCGTTTTTGGCAATAGCGTAGGGTTCGGGAACAGCTTCGGCTTTACCTTCGGCGGCCATTCTTCCTACCACGCCCCGGGCCGGTATGATTCCCGCATGGACCCCAAACTGATCCAGGCCGCCAATTACGCCGAGCATCGCGCCGGAAACCACACCACCTGGCATTGCTGGCAGTATGTGAAAGACGCACTCGTCGCCACTGGCGCGGTCCATTCCCGCCCCACGAGCGCCTACGCCTGCCAGGCCGGCCCTGAATTGCTCCAGCAGGGCTTCGTCCAGATCCACGTCTGGGATCCCTTTAGCGCCCCCATCGGCGCCATCCTCGTCTATGCCGGCGGCGGCGCAGGCCATGTGGAATTCCGCACCGCCTACGGCTTCGTGAGCGACTACAGAACCACCTGGAAGTGCAAATACCACTTGATCGGTGTTTACGTCAAAATGGCAAACGCCGGCCACGTTGCCGCGTTGTAATCGCGATTTCCCGGCCTCCATTGGAGCGGTCATTTGGCAGGGCTAATCAACCGTTGCCAACCCTTGCCAACCATCAGCTATCCCGCCTTCCTGCCGCCCGGGCGCGGTTTTCCCAAAAACTCACTCCCCGACCAGCAACCGGTAAGCCCGCCTCAATTCCTTCATCGAAATCGTCACGGGCGGATACCTCGCCGCCGGGTCAAACATCGCCGGCCGCTCCAGCACCGACCGGTTGTGACTGAAGCAATCGAACCCCGCCTTCCCGTGGTAGCTCCCAAACCCGCTCCCACCCAGCCCGCCAAACGGCAGGTTCTTCGCCGTGATTTGTAATACAGTGTCATTCACACAAACACTCCCCGACCGCGTCCCGGCGATGACCTGCGCCCGCGTCTTCTTATTATTGGTGAAAAGATAAAGCGCCAGCGGCACAGACATTCCCCGCAGGATCGCAAGAGCCTCCTCGAGATTTTCATATTCGATAATGGGAAGGATCGGCCCGAAGATTTCCTCCCGCATCACCGGCGCAGTCAGCGTCACCTCGGTAAGAAACGTAGGCGCAATGTAGAGTTGCTCCGCATCGTGCTGCCCGCCATGGATCGCCCGGCCATCCCCGAGCAGTGCGACCAGCCGGTCAAAGTGCCTGCGATCAATGATGCGCGCGTAGTCGTTGCTTTGCCGGGGATCCTCCCCGTAGAACCGCCGTGCGCAACGAATCATCTCTTCCGTCAGCCGCTGGCTGATCCTCCGGTCCACCAGCACGAAATCCGGAGCCACGCAGGCCTGCCCCGCATTCAGAAATTTCCCCCATACCAGTCTGCGCGCCGTGATTTCCAGGGTCGCGTCGTCGCACACAATGCACGGACATTTTCCACCGAGTTCCAGCGTCACCGGCGTGAGCCGCCGGGCCGCAGCGGCCATCACTTCCTTTGCAACAGCGGCGCTGCCCGTGAAAAAAATGTGGTCGAACTCCTGGCCCACCAACTCCTTTGCGATATCGCTTCCGCCCTCGACAAGGCTCACGTATTCCGGTGGAAAAATATCGCGCACGATCCTGGCGAGCACGGCGCTGGTGTGAGGAGCGTGCTCCGAAGTTTTGAGGCACGCACAATTGCCTGCGGCCAGCGCACCGACCAATGGCGAGAGCAGTAGCAGCACCGGAAAATTCCACGGGGCCAGGATCAGCGCCACCCCGCGCGGCTCGGGGCAGACCCAGCCCTTGCCCGGCTTGGTAATGAGCGGCAGCCGCCGCCGTTCGCTCTTTGCCCACGAGGGAAGATGTTTGATCGTATGCGTGATCTCGCTGATCAGCATGCCGGTTTCGGACGTGTGGACCTCGGACGGTGATTTGTGAAGATCCGCGTGCAGCGCGGTGAATAATTCCTCCTCATGCGACTCGATCGCGGCTTGGAACCGCCGCAATTGCTCCTGCCGGAAGGCGATTGGCCGCGTCGCGCCGGTCTGGAAATATTGGTGCTGACCGGCAACGAGCGAGGAGAGATCCATCACGGCTTCAACTTTTGCTCCATTGCGATACGCGCGTCAATCCGCGAGTCATTTTAGAATCCCGGAATGAATGCAGGCACCTTGCGCCGGTATTCCTCGTAGGCAGTTCCGAATCGCTGGCAGAGTTCCTTTTCCTCGAGGCTGATGATGATCCACAAGCCCGGCAGCCACAGCGCGGTGACCACGTAGGACCCGAGGTGGTTTGCCATGAGCGAACCAGCGGCGAGGCCGAGCATTACCTGCACGTAGCGCGGGTGCCGGATGTGGGCATAGATGCCTGCGGTGAGCAATTCCCCGGGGTGGCCTTGCGGATCGATCTCGGGGACGCCGGCGATCTGGGCGAAGGAGAATTTTTTTCTAATCTGCAGCCTGAGGCAGATGGAAATTACGAGGCAAATGCCTCCGGCGATGAGCAGCGACAGGTTGGTTCCGTAGTCGGTGGCGAGCAGGGGTTTGCGGAGGAGGAATAGCACTGAGGCGGCGGCCAGCATGGCGGTGACCAGGATTGCGTAGGTGAGGCGGAGGCCGAGCTTGCGCCAGAAATTGATGAGGGGATGCACCACGATCCAGAACATGAGCAGCGGCGGGAGGACGAGCAGGAAGATGAGGGCGATGGAATATCGGAAGGCGTCCATTTTTAAAAAGCGGTGGGTTGCTGGTAACAAAAAGAGGGGTGGGTGGCGAGGCGATAATGGCAGGGATGCGGGATACTCGAGATTTAGAGAGGCCGAGGGGCGAGGGCGGCAACTGACGGTTGGTAAGGGTTGGCA